>JANJWV010000096.1 GCA_024709365.1 Desulfomicrobium sp.
GCTGACGACGGACAGCTCATCCCCTTGCTTGCGGTAGATGTGCCCGTTTTCCAGAAGCACGAAGACCTGCCCCTGCTCGGCGTCGGAGTCGATGAGGCCTTTGGGGGCGACGATGGTGGCGCTCGATTCGGACTTGGATGAGTCGAGCACGAAGACGTCGCTCAGCTCCCCGCTGCCGGGATCGGCCTGGGTCGCGTACACGGTCAGCCCTGGAAAGGAGGTGTTGAACACGCCGGGCTGGATGTTGACCGACGTCTTGTGCCTGGCCATCTCCACCACGGTCTCCCGGAAGTTGTCCATGCCCCAGGAGATGCCCGAGAGGGATATCCACAGGGTCAGGGCCGTACCGCACAGGCACAGGAGCAACGGGGCGGGCATGAGGGGCCAGAAGCTGATGCCGCCGGCGCGCAGGGAGATGAGTTCGCGGTCCGCGCCCATGCGCAGGAAGGTCAGGAAAAGGCCCATCATGCAGGAGACGGGAATGAGCAGGATGAGGAACAGGGGGCTGAGGAATACGAAGAGCTTCATCAGGTCGAGAAAAGTCACGCCCTGTGCCATGAACAGGTCGCGCAGCTGAAGGAGCCTGCCCAGGAGGATGAGGCACAGGAAGCCCCCGAGGCAGATGCCGGAGATGAGCAGCATCTCGCGGAACAGCTCCCGCTGCAGCAGAGGCGGACGGATCACCGTGAGGCCGCCTCCTCGCGGTAGAATTTGGCCAAAGCCAGCTCCTCCGTGGGCGTGAGGTTGAATCGGGTGGACGCCTGGGCCATGAGGCCCTTGATATCGGCGTCGCCGCGCCGATGCTCCTCGATCCAGGCGATGGCGTTGCGCAGGTTCCTGTCCGTTGGCATGATGGTGGTCATTGACCGCTCCTTGGGTTGTGCTGTTCGAGAGGGGGCATACAGGAAAGGCGCGCCGGGCACAATGCGTCAGGGGCGCCGGCCGGACCGTGCCTGGCGCAGCGCACCCGCACCGGGCCGTCGCCGTCCCAGCGGAACCGGACCGCACCGCAGGCGGCCGTGGTCAAGACGGGGCTCCCGGCCCCCTCGCAGGCCTGGACGACCTCCGGATGGGGAAACCCGAAGCGGTTGTCGGGGCCGCAGGCGGCCACGGCCCAGGCTGCGCCGACCTGTTCGTACAGGCCGCGCTTCAGGCTCGACCTGGAACCGTGGTGCGGCAGGACCAGGACCTCGGCCGAGACATCGGCGCCCGAAAGCAGCACGCTGTCCAGGGCCCGCTGCTCCGCATCGCCCGGGAGCAAGACCAGCCCCCTGCCCTGCCACACCAGACGCAGCACAACGGAGGTCTCGTTCGCTGACGGGCCGCGCTCGGCGACGGCCGGGTGCAGCACGTCAAGCCACAGGCCCGGCTCGATGTCGATGCGGTCCCCGGCCCGGACCCCGCGCACTGGCCACAGCCCTTTCGCGAGGAGCTTCTGCAGACGGCGCGAGTCCTCGCTGCGGTCCACCAGGCCGGACCAGGCGAAGTTCCCGACCTCGAAAGACTCCAGGATGTACAGCAGGCCACGTGAGTGGTCCGAGTCCACATGGGACAGCACCACGCCGTCCAGCCTGGGCGGCCGCCCCCAGGCCAGAGCGGGCGCCACCAGGGCCCGGCCCGGGTCATAGTCGGCGCTCCACCCTCCGGCCCCGTCCACGAGCAGCATTCGGCCCGACGGCCCGCGGATGCTGACGGCCTGGCTCATGCCCGTATCCAGCACCGTCAGTTCCACCGCCTCGCCGCCCAAGCCCAGTTCGTCACGCACGGACGGCGCGGTCATGAGCAGCAGGCCGAGCCCGAGAACCGCCATGGCTTTCGGTGCGAGCCGGCTCCTTCCCAACAGCGCGCTTGCCGCCAGGAGTACGGCCCAGTAGCCGACCACCGCAACACCTTCGGGCCGCAATACGGCTGCGGCGCGGAGAACTCCCGCCGCATCCAGAGCCGCGAGGCCCCGGTCCAGAGCATCGACACCTAGTCCCGCCAAAAAAAAGCAAAGCTGCGCCGCCTCACCGGAAACGAAGACGGCGAAGAGCCCCAGAAAGGACAACGGCATGACCGCCATGCCGAGGACGGGCAGCCAGAGGAGATTGAGCCACAGATGCACGGGCGTCTCGAAGAAATACAGGGCCTGGACCGGCAGGATGAAAAGATTGGCACAGACCGTCACGGCCCCCATGGTCAGCAGGCCGTATGCCCACCGCCCTGCCCGGCCCCTTTGCCGCAATGACTCAAGGGGCCCCGAAAAGTGCGGCATGAAGAGGACGATTCCCGCCACGGCCAGAACCGAGAGCTGCAGGCCCACGTCGCGCGCCATGTCGTGATCCGCCACGACGAGAGCCGCCACGGCGGCGAAGAGGGTGTCCTGCGGGTGGGTCCGCACCCCGCGCAGCAGGTGCAGGGCCAGGGCCGAGAGCATGAGCGCGGCGCGCAGCAGGGACGGGGTGAAGCCGCCCAGCCACATGTACCCCAGGACCAGGGGCAGGGACAGGAGAATCCCGAGCTTCTGCCGGGGGAACACGAGCAGCAGGCCTGGACGCACTCTGGCGACTCCCCTGGCCAGCACCATTCCGAGCCCCGCCACCAGGGCCAGATGCATGCCGGACAGCGCGAGGCTGTGGGACAGGCCGGCGCGACGGATGCGGTCCATGAAGGCGGGTTCGAGGTCAAACCTGTCGCCGAAGAGCAGCGCCCGGACAACCGCGCCTCCCTGGCCTTCGGGCGCATGCCTTTCCACGGCCTCAAGAAGCCTGCTTCGCAGGGACCTTCCTCCGTCCTCCCAGCGCACGTCCGCGCGTCCCCGCGAGAAGGCCCTGTGCCGGACGCCCTGGCGCGACCAGTATTCCTCGTTGCTCGAAAGACCGAAATTGTGCCGTCCGCGCAGCTCGCGGATGCGCAAGCGGGCGGTGAACCCCTGTCCGACCTCGGGCAACGTCGGCGGGTCGATCCAGGTCCAGGCCAACAGTCCCGGCTTGGCCGCACCCGTGTCCGCACGGACCACGTCCGATGCGACGATCGTGACCCGCCGGCCAGGGTGCGTACGAACCTCGCGCACGATTCCCGACACCCGCGCCTCGACGTTCCAGCCGGCCGCCCCATCCCCGGACCGCGGCATTTCCAGGGCCAGTCCCAGGACGAATGCGGCAACCATGCACGCCGCAAGCCAGCGCCCCCGGGCAAAGGCAAACGCGGACACAAGGCAGGCCAGACCTGCCGGCACGGGAAACTCCCAGGCGAAGAGGCCGCAGAGCCAGGCCAGAAGACAAAGCTGCCAGGGCAGCGGTGTGATGACGACCTGACGCACGCAAACCTCCACCCCGCCGACTAGCAGATGCCATGCGTCCTGTCATGGGCATGAGGCGGTAGCCGCGCTACGGGGTACCAAGAAGGACATTGCCTGTCCGCGCCTTCTCAGGCTATGGATGAGAGCTGTGGACCGGAAAGCGATCAACGATTTCAGGGAGCTCCAATGGAAGAATTTTCTGTACTGCTGGTAGACGACGAGGAGGATTTCCTGCGCACCATCATCAAGCGGCTGTCCAAGCGCGGCATCCGCGCCCAGGGCGCATCGAGGGGCGAGCAGGCCCTGGCCATGCTGGCCGAGGAAGCGCGGGACGTGGTCGTGCTGGACGTGAAGATGCCTGGCATGGACGGGATCGAGGTTTTAAAGCGCATCAAGGCGCAATGGCCCACCACCGAGGTCATCATGCTGACCGGACACGCCAGCATCGACGCAGCCATGCAGGGCATGGGCTGCGGGGCCTTCGACTATCTGATGAAGCCCGCGGACCTCGAAGACCTGCTCTACAAGCTCGAGGATGCGTATCGGAAGAAATCCCTGAACGAACGACGCCAGAACAACGGGTCCCCGGCCGACGGCCAGGCCTAGCCTCTACCGGAAACCCGAGTGGCGAATTCACGTTTCTTCTTCGACGCCAACGATTCCACGCTGCTGCGCATCGTCAACGACGTCCTGCACCGTTCCGCGGAACGGGCCAGCGTCCGCTCGCTGATCGACAGCTGCATGCATCCCCACGGCATCAAGGAGATGGCCGCTCCCGGCGTGCTGCGGGTGGCCTACGCCATCGCGAGCCTGCTGGGCTCCCTGGAAGGCGGCAAGGCCGCGGACCGGATCAGCGCCCTGCGCGCCCTCAGGGACGAAATCCTGCTCTCGAACACGTTCTATCTGCAGAAGAACACCTCGCGCGTCCTCCTGCAGATCATGAAGGAGCTGGTCCGGCACAAGGACGACGAGCGGACCCAGCTGCGCCTGGCCCACGACTTCCGCATGGCCTCCTCGGGCAAGCCCCGCGTGGTGCGGGCCGAGCTGGAGAAATACCACCTCCTGGAAATGCCCGAGGAGTGGAACCAGCTGGCCTTCGACCACCACGTGCACGACGCCAACACCAAGGGCCGGAAATCACCGACCCATCTGGTCATGGACGCCTGGATCAAGGGCATCCGCTTCCTGACCGTGGTCTACTACAACTACGTGGACGCCGAGGTGGCGAGAGAGCTGCTGGAAGCGGGGCGCATCCTGGACATGCACATCCGCATCGGCATCGAGGTTTCCTCGCGCTTCAGGGGCAAGTACGTCCGCGTCATCTGGGAGCCGCAAAGCTATACGGACCCCAAGTCCTTCCAGGACTTTCTGGAGGAGCAGCCCGTGCGCGCCTTCATGAACGAAGGGCGCCAGATCTCGGCCTACCAGCAGAAGTACGTCTTCGAGGCCCTTGCGGCGTACAACCGCACCCACCGCGCGGCCATGGAGGAGGAATACGGCCTGACCCTGGACGAACTCGACGAGGCCGGCTTCCGGGCTTTTGTCGGCACGGGCCAGCCGTCGCTCCTCCACCTGGCCAAATACATCCAGAGCGGACTGCAGCCCAGGCTGCAGGACGCCGCGCGGCACATGGCCCGGGAATACGCCAAGGCCGCCCCCGAACGCCGCTTCGAACTGCAAACGCGCCTCGACGCCCTGAACGCCATCGATTCGGACCTGCTCATCTCGCGCTACCTGCAGCCCTGCCGCAACCCGGATCTGCACGACCCCACGGTGCCCCAGGACTCCGGCGAGGTGCCGCACCTGCTGCGCCTGCACATCGGGGAGCTGCTGCCCAGGCTGGCCAAGTTCCACTCCAGCTCCCACTTCACCCTGAACCTGAGCAACCTGTCGACGGCTGACGCCCTGGAGATCCTCTACGATTGCCGGGGGCACGTCAGCAACATCGAGCTCTACAACCTCAAGGACGTAACCAGAGGCAAATGGTCCCTGCCCCCGGCCGGACAGAGAGGCTGCCCCGGGGACGTGGTCGACCTGATCAGCCCGGAACGGACCTGCGCCCAGATCGCCGAACTGCAGAAGGCCCTGAACGAGGACAACGTCATCGCCCTGAAGCGCGCCATCCGCGCCGTGATATGGTCCTTCGAGGAAGACCGGCTGGTGCTGTCCAACACGCTCTCCCTGGCGCGCGGCAGGAACGACCTGTCCCTCGTCGCGGACACCCAGGCGGAGCTTGCGGACATGGACGCCCGCAAGGACAAGCTGCTCGACATCCTGTTCGACATCGAGAATTTCCACCGGCACTACAAGTCCCGCCCCCTGGGGTCACGCATCGGCAGCGGCTCCACGGGGCAGTCACGTCACCTGTACGGCATGGGCGTGGTTGTGCTGGAAACCCTGCCCGCCCGGGCGCGGAAGATCGCCCTGAGCCAGGGGGGGCAGCGCAAACTCCTGCCCGTCACGGCCAGGATGACGATGCACACGCGGACCTGCTGCCACTGTCTGGCCGACGACACCCCGCTGCTGCGGGCGGTGCGCAGGATCCCGGGCCTGGATCACATCGGCTGCGGCACAAACCTGGAATGGTTCCTGGACCGCATCGACATCCACCCCAAGCGTCCGGGCAACATCGTCACCCTGGGCGGCGTGCAGCTGGAGCACGACAACGGCCTGCGCCTCACGGAGGCGACCGGCGAGACGGCCGCGCCCCTCTCCCTCAAATACATGAACACGGCCCTCAAGAACGGGCTGAAGATCCTGGCCGGTTTCATTCCGGCCTTCCTGACCTTCGCCCTGACCAAGGACTGGTGGGTTCTGGCGTATATGGGCGGCTTCATCTGGTTCGGCATCACGGGCGTGCGCAACGTCCTGCAGGCCGTGCTCGGCGGCGGGGGCCTGCGGCGCTCGCCCCTGGTGCAGTGGAATTCGCTGATCAGCTGGAGCCGCATCGCCGACGACCTGCTGTTCACGGGCTTCTCAGTCCCCTTGCTGGACCTTCTGGTCAAGACCATCATCCTGGACCGGACCTTCGGCGTAACCACGACCACGGACCCGATGCTGCTGTTCGCGTCCATGGCCCTGGCCAACGGCATCTACATCTCGAGCCACAACACGTTCCGCGGCCTGCCCCGCGCCGTGATCCTGGCCAACTTCTTCCGCAGCATCCTGTCCATCCCGCTGGCCGTGCTGTTCAACAGCTCCCTGGCCGGCGTCATGCACATGGCCATGGTCACGGGCGTGGAGGACATCCTGCAGAAATGGGCGGCCATCGTCTCCAAGTTCGCCTCCGATTGCGTCGCGGCCATCATCGAGGGCCTGGGCGACCGCCACAACAACGTCCGCACCCGCCTGGCCGACTATCGCGCCAAGCTGGTCGGCATGTACGACGCCTTCGCCCGCCTGGACGTGCTCTTCCCCGAGGAGGACGTGCTGGACATGCTGCAGTCGCCCAAGATGTTCATCGAGACCATCTCCTACGAGGCCCGCGACCTGGAAAAGGTGCTCATCGTCAACGCCCTGGACTGCATGTACTTCTGGCTCTACCAGCCGCGCGCGGCCAAAGCCCTGGAGATCATCTCCCGGGACATGAGCAAGGAGGAGTGGCTCATTTTCCTGCGCTCCCAGTACGTGCTCAACCGCTACCGGGAGATCAGCCAGATGTTCGTGGACGGGTTGGTCGGCAAGCACTTCTCCAAGGCCCTGGCGTTCTACCTGGACCGTTCGGACAGGTACCTGCGCGACATGGAGGAGATGGCGAAAAGCAGGAAGCTGCGCTGAGGGGGGCCATTACTCAACTCCTGCCCGGCGTGTTTCGATCCCGTCAGCTCCACTTCCGGTCGAGCATCAGATGCGAAAAATACCCGACCACGGCCGCGCCGTAGAACGGGGCCATGGCCCTGGGCGAGGCGCCGTAGAGCCAGATGGGGAACAGGGCCAGGGGCAGGGGGATGAGGAGCATGGCCCACCAGGTGTGGGTCCAGCCGCGATGGGAGCCGATGGCGGGGAACATGGCCGCGAAACCGAGAACCGCGGCCCATTTGTAGTGCCCCTGCACGATGAGGGCGAAATCCAGGACCGCCAGGGTCAGATAGAAGATGTGCTGGCCGCGCGAGTCCGTGTCCACGTCCGGAAACAGGCTGCCCAGCAGCACCAGGGCGCCGAGAACGGCCATCTGCGGCATGTCGGGGACGTACGTCCCGCTCCACATCAATCCGCCAAGCACCGCCGCGCCCGTCAGCGCCCCGCCGACGAGATGTCCCTTGTATCCCGGCACGCGAACCTCCGAAAATGCAAAGGCCCGGACATGCCGGGCCTTTGCGGTCGATGATCAGTTTCTACATCGCGTCGCCGGCGTCCAGCTCGGCGATGGTCCTGTCGATGGACTCCCGCAGCTCCTGCGGCAGCCCCATGATCTCCACGTTCAGGAACCCGCGCACGATGGTCGAGGTGGCCTCGTCCTCGTCCAGGCCGCGGGCCATGAGGTACTCGATCTCCTCCTGGGCGATCTTGCCAACTGCCGCCTCGTGGGACAGCTCCACGCCGGGCTTGCACCCCTGCAGCTCGGGGATGGCGTGGATGATGCCGCCGCCCAGGATCAGCCCCTTGCACTCCAGGTGTCCGCGGGCCGGCACGTCGTTGCCGATGATCTCGCCGCGGGCCACGATGGTGCCGCCGGTGGTGATGGTGCGGGAGATGATCTCGCCGCGCGTGTTCGGGGCGTTCAGCACGATGCGGTTGCCCGTGTCCACGTGGGACCCCTCGGGCGTGACGATGACGGAGTTGAAGCGGGCCACCGCGCCCTCGCCGTTCAGGTGGATGGTCGGGTAGGACTGCACGGACCTGACCTTCTTCAGCAGCACGTAGTTGTTCTGCAGGACGCCGTGCTCCTCGACGATGCCCACGGTGCGCGGCCGGACCACGACGTCCTCGCCCCAGTTGTGGACCATGGTGAAGGTCAGCTTGCCGCCCTTCTTGATGTAGAATTCGGAGATGCCAAGGTGCAGGGCCGAGGTCACGCCGTGGGACGTGGCGCAGCCGGTGATGATGTGAACCTCGGAGTCCTCCTCCACGACCACGATGTTGTGCACGTTCTGGCCCACGTTCTGGCCCTTGATGAACAGGCAGGACTGGACCGGCTCGGCCACCTTGGCGCCCTTCTCGGTGCGGATGAAGTAGCCGCCGTGCAGTTCCTCGCGGGCCGCGGCGCGGGTGAATTCGTCCTTGTCGGGGTCCATGGCCTTCCAGAAGTACTCGGGCAGGCCGTCATACTTCTTGAGCGCCTGGCGGATGCCCAGCACTTCCACGCCCTTGGCGGACGTCTTGCAGTGCACCGTGGAGTGGTCGAACTGCAGGAAGGTGCCGGCGCGCTGCTCTTCGGCGTCCACGTCCACGCCGACCATGCGCAGCTCGCGCTTGCTGTCCTCGGACAGGGTCGACAGGTCGGGCAGCTCGACGCTCTGCTGGCCGGAAAAGGCGTAGGAGTTCAGATCGACCAGGGTTTGGTTCAGTTCAGACATCTGATGCACTCCTTGTAGCCGTACTTGCTGATGTGATCCAGAATGTCGCGCGGCCGCGTGGGGCGGGTGTCGCAGCACAGCACGCCGTTGTACATGACCTGGCCGCGGTCGGCGTTGACGTAGTCGAGGATGTAGCCCGTGTGGGTGATGATCAGGCCGGAAGTCTTGTTGCTGCGGCGCAGGTCGCGCATGCAGGTGTCCGGCTTGGGCTCGGCCGCGCCGTCCAGCAGCGCCCGGGCCGTGTGGCCGATGAGGGCCATGTTTTCGAGGTCAACGCCCGACTCGGGCTCGTCGAAAAGCACGAGGCTCGGATTCTGGGCCATGAGCTGCAGCAACTCCGAGCGCTTGATCTCGCCGCCGGAGAAGCCCGAGTTGATGTCGCGCTCCAGGAAATCCGTGAAGTTGACGGTCTTGGCCATGGCGTCCACGTCCACCTCGCGGCCCCTCGCGCACATGGAGACCAGGTGCCGGGTCTTGAGGCCGTGGATGGTCGGCGGCCGCTGGAAGGACATGCCTATCCCCAGTCGCGCGCGCTCGTAGGTCGGCATGGAGGTGATGTCCGTGCCCTTGAAGACGATCCTGCCGGCCGTCACCGTGTAGCCGGAAAAGCCCATGAGGGTCATGAGCAGCGTGGTCTTGCCGGACCCGTTGGGGCCGAAGAGAATGAAGGTCTCGCCTTCGTCGATGTTCAGGTTGATCCCCTTGAGGACTTCCCGTTCGCCGATACTGACATGCAGGTTTTCGATCTGAAGCATAGTGGCATCCCTATGGTGGTATGGAGAGCGGCCCGGAGGGCGCGTCAAGGCAAGAGATTGCGCTTAATGGAGGAGGCCCCAAATGTCCAGCCGCCCTACTTCCACTCCTTGAACGATTCCGAACGGTAGCAGTAGTAGCAGCGCGAATCGTCGCGGAAGAAGCGCAGCAGGAGCATCCCGGCCACGAAGCCGCCGATGTGCGCCCACCAGGCCACCCCTCCCCCGCCCGCCGGGGCGAGCATGCCGGAGAAGACCTGGGTCAGGAACCAGGCCCCGAGGTAGAAGACGGCCGGGAGTTCGAAGACGAAGGGAATGATCAGGACGGGCAGGAAGGTCACGACCTTGGCATGGGGGTAAAGGAAGAAGTAGGCGCCCATGACCCCGGCGATGGCTCCCGAGGCGCCCACGACGGGCACCGTCGAATTCGGGCTCGTGACCATGTGCACGCCGAGCGCGCACAGGCCGCAGAGCAGGTAGAAGATCGGGAAGCGCACGGGCCCCATGACGTCCTCGACGTTGTCGCCGAAGATCCACAGGGTCCACATGTTGACGATGAGGTGCAGCCAGCCCGAGTGCAGGAACATGTGGGAAAAGAGGGGCAGCCAGGCGTTTTCGGGGTAGCCCTGCCACATGGCCCACTCGGGGTGGAAGAAGCGGGCCGGGACCACGCCCAGGAGATGGAAGAGCTTGAATTCCTGGGCCGGCGACAGCCCGACGAAGAGCAGGAACACGATGACGTTGATCCCGAGCAGGGTCCACATGACGTACGGCTTGTGCCGTGAAGGGATGTTGTCGCGCAGAGGAAGCATGGTCAGTCCGTTTCGTCGAAGGTGTCGGGGTGTTCGAAGAGGTCGCGCAGCTTCTCCATGTCCCGTTCGGAGCGGGCGCGCAGCATGTCGCGCACCACGCCGAGCATGGCCGTGGAGCGGGTCCGCAGTTCGTCCAGGGAGCCGGAGTTGTCGATGACCAGATGCGCGGCGCGCACCTTCCTCGCCTGGGACCATTGCCAGGAGTCGATCTCGGCGATGCGTTCGTCGGGCCAGCCCCGGCCGCGCAGGCGCTCATGGCGCACGCCGTCGGGGCAGAAGACCGTCGCCACCAGGTCCGTCTCTCCGGCCAGCCCGGCCTCGCACAGCAGCGGGATCTCGGCCAGGGTCACGTCCTCGACGTGCCGCGCCCTGAAGTCCGCCAGGGCGTGACGGACCAGGGGGTGGACGAGGCGTTCCACCTCCCGGCGCAGGCTGGGGTCCTGCATGGCCTCGCGCAGGCGGTCCTTGTCGATGCCGCCGCCCGGCGCGGAGAAACGCTTCCCGAAGTGATGCTCCAGGATGGCGCAGCCCTCCCCGCCGCGGGCATAGGACCCGGCCACGACCCGATCCGCGCAGAAGACCGGCACGCCCGCCTCCTCCACCGCGGCCCGCACCGTGGACTTACCGCTGCCGACGGCCCCGGTCAGCCCGATGCAGACCCGTTCCCTGGAAAGCTCATGCAGCACATGAAGAAAATCGTCGGGAGGAGGCGCCAAAAAGGACAGCTCCTCGCCGCTCGCCGGATGCCGGAACCGCAGCCGCCAGGCGTGCAGCATCTGGCGCGGGGCCCGGGCGGCCGTCTTTCTGTCGGCGTAGACGGCGTCGCCGAGCAGCGGGTGCCCCAGTGCGGTCATGTGCACGCGGATCTGATGGGTGCGGCCCGTGAGGATGCGCACCCGCACCAGGGAGGCGCTGCGGTCCGGCGCCGTCCACAGGAGCCGGTAGCGGCTTTCCGCCGCCCGCCCGCCCCGTTCGGCCACGGCCATGCGCGTCTTGATGGTCGGGTGGCGGTCCAGGGGCAGGGTCACGACGCCCGAAGACGGCGGCACCCCGGCCACCAGGGCCAGGTACTCCTTGGACACGTCGCGCGAGGCGAAACTCTCGGACAGGGCCAGCCTGGCCGGCTCGGACAGGGCCAGGACCATGAGGCCCGAGGTGTCCTTGTCCAGACGGTGGACCACGCCGGGGCGCTGTCCGCCCAGGGCAGGCAGGGACGGGAAGCGGGCGGCGGCCCTGTGGACCAGGGTCGTCCCGGTCACGGACGGGGCGGGATGGACTGTCAGCCCCGCCTCCTTGTCCACCACGGCGAGGTGTTCGTCGGCATACAGGACGCACAGCGGGCCGTCGTCGGGGACGATGTCCGAATCCGGGAATTCCGGCAGCAGGCTCAGCACCTGGCCCGGAAGAACCTTCGTCGCCGGCTTGGCGCAAACCCGCCCGTCGACGCGCGCGCGCCCGTCACGGATCCAGGCCTGGACCCGGCTGCGGGTCACGCCCTCCTCGTCCAGGATTCCCTGCCAGAAGGCGTCGAGCCTCTGGCCGCCGTCGGCCGCCTGGACCTTCTCCACAAATTCCTGCATGTCCTGTTTCCTGTTCCGGTATCCCTCGCGCCCAGAGGACGAACCTTTTCCTTTCCGGAAAAGGCGTATGCGGCTTTGGCTGTCCTGACAACAAAAAGGCGGCCCCGCGAGGAGCCGCCTTGAGTGGTCGGAAGGAGCGAAGGCTTACTTCTTCTTGTACACGCCCTTCAGCTCGGCTTCGATGCGGCGGTTCTGGGCCCGGCCGGCTTCGGTGTCGTTGGTGGCGATGGGCTTGCTCTCGCCGTAACCCTTGGAGGAGAACAGCTTCTCGTCCAGGCCGAAGTTCTTGACCAGGTAGTCGCGCACGCTCTTGGCGCGGCGGTCGGACAGCTTCAGGTTGTAGGCGTCGGAACCGACGGAGTCGGTGTGGCCGGCGATCTCAACCACGGTGAAGGACTGCTGCTTCTTCATGTACGCGGCGAAGTCGGCCAGGACCTGATGGTACTCGGGCTTGACGTTGTACTTGTCGAAGTCGAAGTTGACCATGAGGCGCACGACATCGGGGATCGGGCAGCCGTTGGAATCGACGGCCAGGCCCTTGATGGTGTCGGGGCACTTGTCGACGCAGTTGCCCACTCCGTCGCCGTCGTCGTCCAGGGCGCAGGGGTCGGAAGCGTCGTCATAGAACACGTCCTTGACGAACTTCTTCATGGCCGCGTCATCGGCCAGCTGCGCGGCGGAGACGCCGACGCCGCAGGGCTTCAGGGCGGTGATGTCGTCCAGCAGCTTCTGGTTGCCGTCCACGGTGTCGGCGAAGCTGATGGTATGGAAGCACACGTTGTACTTTTCGGCCATGGCGGCCGCGGTCTTGAGGGAATCCGTGCCGACGTTCTCCTGCCCGTCGGACAGGATGATGATGGCGTTGCGGCCGGAGGCGCCCTGCAGGGCGGGCTCAAGGGCCTTCAGGCCCTCGGACAGAGGGGTCGGGTTGCTGCCGATGACGGTCGGGACCTTGTCGATGGATGCGCCGTAGGAAGCGGCGGCAAAGGGTTCGAGGGCCTGGATCTGCTTCGCGTAGGCGGCGAGGCTCAGACCGCCGTTATAGCCCAGCTCGGGGATCATGGCGTTCATGCGTTCGAGGATGCTCTTGGCCAGAACGATTTTCTTGTCCTTGGTCCCTACGTACTTTTCATCCATGGAACCCGAACGGTCCACGAGGATAATGAAATTGTCCACTTTCTTCACATACTTCTCTGCGGCGAAGCCGGATGAAACGGCCAACGCCACCAGCACCAGACTCAAAAGGATCAGCTTAGTTGCTTTCATAGGCTCACTCCCCTGTTTGCGGTTCCGTTTGAAATGATGAATTCCCAATACTCCTATGGCTTCCATTGTTATGACTTTTGCAGTTTGTTGTCAAAGCCCCTCTCAGGAGAAATGAAAATTCCCTACATATTTGACCGACCTTGACCAGAATTGAGACTGGGAGGATTATCGTACTTCCATGACGGACATACCCACCTTACAACCGTCCGAGCGGATCATCCTGCACCTCGACATGGATGCATTCTTCACCTCCGTGGAGCAGGCGGATAACCCGGAACTGCGCGGCAAGCCCGTGGTCATCGGCCAGTCCCTGCGCGGCGTGGCCTCGGCGGCCTCCTACGAGGCCAGGCGCTACGGGGTGCGCTCGGCCATGCCCATCGTCCAGGCCAGAAAGCTCTGCCCCCACGCAGTCTTTCTCCCCGGGCGCATGTCCCGCTACCGGGAGGTTTCGGGACAGGTCATGGACGTCATGCGCGGCCTCTGCCCGGTCGTGGAACAGGCCTCCGTGGACGAGGCCTACGCGGACGTGAGCGGCACGCGCCGCGCCCTGGGCGCCCCGGAGGACCTGGCGCGCCGCCTCAAGTCCGAAATTCTGGAACGGACCGGCCTGACCTGCTCCGTCGGCATCGCCCCCAACAAGTTTCTGGCCAAGATCGCCTCGGACTGGGACAAGCCCGACGGACTGACCGTCATCCGGCCGTCCGACGTCCCGGCCTTCCTGCACGACCTGCCCCTGGGCAAGATTCCGGGGGTGGGCCCGCGCATGCTCGAAGAGCTCGCCCACATCGGGGTGAGGAACGTGTCCGACGTCCTGGCTCACCCTCGTGAGCATTGGGAGCGGAGCCTGGGCCGGCGCGGAGCGTTCCTGCACGACCGGGCGCTGGGTCTCGACGACTCGCCCGTGGTGCCGCACAGCGACGCCAAGTCCTGCAGCGCCGAGAACACCCTGGATCGCGACACCCTGGACCGGGCGCTGCTGGAGCGCTGGCTCCTGACACAGGCCGAGCGCGTCGGACGGGAGCTGCGGTCCATGGACAAGAAGGGGCTGACGGTCACCCTCAAGATCAAGTTCCACGACTTCACGGCCATCACCCGCAGCAAAACCCTGCCAAGGCCCACGGACATCACGGCGGAGATTTACCAGGCCGCGCGCCGCCTCCTGGCCGCCGAAAAACTGCCCAAGCCCGTGCGGCTCATCGGTCTGGGCGTGTCCAATTTCCGGGCCGTGCAGGCCGCCCTTCCCCTGGCGGAAGACCCCGGCCGGGGACGCGACCGGCAGTTGGACCAGGCCATGGACCGCATCCGGGACAAATTCGGGTCCAAGATCATCCGGCGGGCCGACACCGCGTCCAGGGAAGCCGAAGCCGTCGAGGATCTGCTGTCCCGCAAGAACCGCATTTCCGACGACGAATAATGCTTGCCAAAGAAGATTTTTCTTGCTTGGAAGTCCGAATTCGAACTTCAAGCAGGAAGGATACCAGATGTTTTCCCACGCCATCACCCGCGTCCCCGGCCCGGACTACCCCCAGGGCCTGACCACCTCCGCCGCGGCCGCCCCGGACATGGAACTGACCCTGTCCCAGCACGCCGCCTACGTCGACTGCCTGCGCTCCCTCGGCCTTACGGTCACGGTGCTCCCGGCGGCCCAGGGCTTCCCCGACGCCTGCTTCGTGGAGGACACGGCCGTGGTCGTGCGCGAGGTCGGCGTCATCACCCGCCCCGGCGCGCCGTCTCGCGCGGGCGAAACGGCCTACATCGAGGAGGCGCTGTCCGCCCACCGTCCCCTGGCGCGCATCGAGGCGCCCGGCACCCTGGACGGCGGCGACATCCTGCAGGTCGGCAAACGCTTCTTCATCGGCGTCTCGGACCGCACCAACGACGAGGGCGCGCGCCAGCTCGCCGCCATCCTGGGCGCCCACGGCTACGAGAGCGACGTCATCCGTGTCGCGGCCGGCCTGCACCTCAAGTCGAGCCTGAACTTCGTCGGGGCGGATACCATGCTCGTCACGGCGGACTTCGCCGGCCACCCGGCCATCGATGGCTATCGCCAGATCGTCTGCCCCGCGGGCGAGGAGTACGCGGCCAACACCCTGCTCGTGAACGGCACCCTGATCATGCCCACGGGCTACGCCCGCACCCGCGCCCTGCTCGAACCCCTGGGCCTGCCCATTGTCGAACTGGACACGAGCGAGTACCGCAAGATGGACGGCGGCCTGACCTGCCTGTCCCTGCGCCTCGAACCGACCCTTCCTTGAATTTTTCGCCTTCCCGGCGTACGGGAAGCAACGCGAGGGAACATCATGGAACTGCTCAAAGACCGTTACAGGCGTGAATTCGTGGAAGTCGCCTGCCCCAAGTGCAAGCAGACCAAAATCATCTGCCTGCCCGAGGAGGAAATCCCGATGTGCGAATTCTGCAAGGTGCGGATGATCATCAAAGAGGTCCTGACCGAGGGCAAATACTGAACTCGGGCACGTTTTCCAACCAACCAGGAGGCATTATGCGTTTTGTGACGAAAGTTGTTGTGGCCCTGCTCCTGACCGCCTTTGCGGCCATGCCTGTTCTCGCCGCCGACCACGAGCTGGCCGAGAAATCCACCCTGAACGAAATCCTGAAGCGCGGCGAACTGCGCGTGGGCCTCGACGCCGGCTACCTGCCCTTCGAGATGACCGACAAGAAGGGCGAGATCGTCGGCTTCGACGTGGACATGGCCAAGGAAATGGCCAAGGCCATGGGCGTGAAGCTGAAGATCGTCAACACCGACTACGACGGCATCATCCCGGCGCTGATGTCCGACAAGTTCGACATCATCATCTCCGGCATGACCGTGAACCAGGAACGCAACCTGCAGATCAACTTCGCCGACCCCTACATCGTCGTCGGCCAGGCCATCCTGCTGAACAAGAAGCATGAAGGGACCATCAAGTCCTACAAGGACCTGAACGATCCCAAGTACACCGTCGCCTCCCGCATCGGCACCACCGGCGAGCAGGCCACCAAGCGCATGATCCCCAAGGCCCAGTACAAGAGCTTCGAGAAGGAGTCCGACGGCGCCATGGAAGTGGTCAACGGCCAGGCCGACGCCTTCGTCTACGACCTGCCCTTCAACGTCGTCTTCATGGCCCAGCAGGGCGGCAAGAACCTGGTCCTGCTGGACAAGGTCTTCACCTACGAGCCCCTGGGCTTCGGCATCAAGAAGGGCGACCCCGACTTCCTGAACTGGCTGGACAACTTCCTGGCCCAGATCAAGAACGACGGCCGCTACGACGACATCTACAACAAGTGGATCAAGGGCACCGAGTGGCTCAAGGACGTGCAGTAAGCAAGCATACGGGATCCGGCTCAAGGGCCGGATCCCTCGTTTTTACGATTCATCAGCAGCAGGACGGATAATGGCCACCTACACGGGACTCGACCGGCCCAAAAGCAAACTTTACTACCAGTTCTGGAGCATCGTCTTCATCCTCGGCCTGTGCGGCAGCATGGCCCTCCTCTACTTCGCCACCAAGAAGGTGGAGTACATCTGGAGATGGAACCGCGTGCCGCAGTATTTCCTCTATGAGGAAAAGGTGACCATCCGCGCGGAGATGGAGGGCAAGATCGTCTCCATCGACCCGGCCGGCGCCGAGGGCAAGAACGTGCGCGTCCTCGTACGGGGCGACGACGGCGAGGAGACCCACGAACTGCCCAAGGAGTCGCTTCTGCTCTCCTCGGGCGACCACGTCTACGCCGGCGACAACATCGGCTACTACACCCACTGGAAGCCGGGCATCCTGGTCGAGGGCCTGTGGCTGACCCTGGAGGTCAGCTTCCTGGCCATCATCTTCGGCATCGTCCTGGGCCTGTTCACGGGCCTGGCGCGCATCTCCGACAACCCGGCCCTGCGCTGGGGCGCCATCACCTACATCGAGCTCATCCGCGGCTCGCCTTTGCTGGTGCAGATTTTCCTGTGGTACTTCGTGGTCGGCACGGTCATCAACTCCATCCTGGCGCAGTCGGGATTCGGGCAGATCTCGCCCTTGTGGTTCGGCGTCATGGCCCTGGCCATCTTTACCGGCGCCTACACGGCCGAGATCGTGCGCGCCGGCATCCAGTCGGTGCACCGCGGCCAGATGGAGGCGGCCCGCTCCCTGGGCATGACCTACGCCAAGGCCATGCGCAAGGTCATCCTGCCCCAGGCCTTCCGGCGCATCCTGCCGCCCCTGGCCGGCCAGTTCATCAGCCTGGTCAAGGACTCCTCGCTCCTGGGCGTGCTGTCCATCCGCGAACTGACCAAGGCCTCGCGCGAGGTCGTGTCCTCGTCCCTGCAGCCCTTCGAGATATGGATCGTGTGCGCGATCCTGTACCTGGTCCTGACCTTCACCCTGTCCATGTTCGTGCAGTATCTCGAACGCAAGGCCATCTAGAGGAGCACCATGCAGACGCCCCCCATCATCGACGTACAAAGCATCGACAAGTTCTTCTACACCCCCGAGCGGCTGCAGGCCCTGAACCGGGTCTCCTGCTCCGTGGCGCCGGGCGAGGTGGTCGTCATCATCGGGCCCTCGGGCTCGGGCAAATCCACCTTCCTGCGCTGCCTGAACCGCCTGGAGTACGCCGATTCCGGGCACATCATCATCGACGGCGTGGACATCCTCGACCCCAAGTGCGACATCAACGCCATCCGCGCCGAAGTCGGCATGGTCTTCCAGTCCTTCAACCTCTTCCCCCACAAGACGGTCCTGGACAACCTGACCATGGCCCAGATGACGGTGCGGGGGCGCTCCAAGCAGGAGGCCGAGGCCAAGGGCATGGCCCTCCTGGAGAAAGTCGGCATCGCCGAGAAGTTCGCCGTCAAGCCGGACCAGCTCTCGGGCGGCCAGCAGCAGCGCGTGGCCATCGCGCGCTCCCTGGCCATGGACCCCAAGATCATGCTCTTCGACGAGCCGACCTCGGCCCTGGACCCGGAGATGGTCGGCGAGGTGTTGGACGTCATGAAGAACCTGGCCCGCGAGGGCATGACCATGGTCGTGGTCACCCACGAAATGGGATTCGCCCGCGAGGTTGCGGACCGGGTCCTTTTCATGGACAAGGGGGAGATTCTGGAGCAGGGCGCGCCCGAACATTTCTTCACCGCGCCGACGCACGAACGGACCAAGGAGTTTCTGGGGCAGATTCTGTAGACGTGAAACCGCCAACGGCATGAAGGAGCGCGCATGAGCAAGGTGTTGCAGAACCAGCTGGCCAAGACCATCAAGGAACAGGGAGACGTGGCCCGGGACATGGCCATTGCTGAGCTGAAGGATCTGAAGAAGGACCTTCTGGAACTGGAAAAGGCCCTGACCACGAAGAAGACGCCCGACCAGGGCCTGCTCATGGACATCTCCCACGGCGCCTTCGAGCTCTTCCGCACGGCCTCCATCGTCCTGGAGACGGACAACCTGCAGATCCAGCTTCAGGCCGCCGTCGAGGAAGGACGCGACCTGGAATACCTCGAACGCAAAGGCGCCATGCTCCTGACCAAGCCCGAAGGCTGGCACTGGTTCTCCCCCAAGGGCGAAATGCTCTTCCTGGCGGCCCCCGGCGAAACCCATCTGGCCGCCCAGCGCCTGCAGGAGCGCATCAACCGCAAAACTCCCGCCAAACCGGCCCCCAAGCCCCAGCCCGCGCCGACCGAAGCGTAAGGCCAGGCAAACCCCGGACGCAAGAAAGCCCGCCGGACCGAAAGGTTCGAGCGGGCTTATTCATTTCAGGGGGTACCGATCAGACACCGGCATTGCCGGCAAACTTCGTACATGCGTCTCCACTACCCTATGACCGTCTTGGGCCTGCTGCGACCCGCTTTTTCGGCCCAAGCACCCGAGCCTCAACCAAGTCCAAGGCGGCCGCTTGAAGCATGGTGCAGGCCAGCATGCCCGGACGCGCACCTTGCGATGACGGACATGCCGATCAGCGGGTCTTCGACGCGGTAATCCATCTTCGGCCTTGGCCCGCACTGGCCGAGCCTTCCGGACCCTACAGGATGTATCTCGTCAGGTCCCGGTTCTCCTGCACGTCCTGCAGGGCATGGGCCACGTAGTCGCGGTCGATGGTCACGGTCGCGCCGTCCATGTCCGGCGCCTCGAAGGACAGGTCGGCGACGATCTTCTCCATGATGGTGTAAAGCCGCCTGGCCCCGATGTTCTCGGTCTCCTCGTTGATCTTCTGGGCGAAGCGGGCGATCTCGTTCAGGGCCTCGTCGGTGTAGACGATGTCCACGCTCTCGGTGCCGAGCAAGGCTTTGTACTGCACGGTCAGGGCGTTTTTGGGCTCCGTCAGGATGCGGTAGAAGTCGTCGCGGGTCAGGGCCGAGAGCTCCACGCGCAGGGGGAAGCGGCCCTGCAGCTCGGGCACCAGGTCCGAGGGCTTGGACATGTGGAAGGCGCCGGCCGCGATGAAGAGGATGTGGTCCGTGCGGACCATGCCGTACTTGGTGTTGACGGTGCTGCCCTCGACGATGGGCAGCAGGTCGCGCTGCACGCCCTCGCGGGACACGTCGGCCTTGCCGCTGCTCCCCCCGCCGCCGCAGATCTTGTCGATCTCGTCGAGGAAGACGATGCCCGACTCCTGCACGCGCTCGCGGGCGATCTCGTGGACCTTGTCCATGTCGATGAGGCGCTCGCACTCGGACTGGATGAGGATGTCGTAGGCGTTCCTGACGCGGACCTTCTTGGTCTTCTTTTTCTTGGGGAAGACTTTCGAGAGCATGTCCTGCATCTGCATCTCCATGCCCTCCATGCCGGGGATGGTCATGGCCTGCACCCCGCCCGAGGACTGCACCTCGACTTCCACCAGCCGGTCGTCGAGCTTGCCCTCGCGCCACAGCTGGCGCAGCTTCTCGCGCGTGGTGTCGGCGGCCCGGGACTCGGGGCCGATGTAGTCCACGCCGGCCGACTCCAGGGGCTTGGTCGGCA
>JANJWV010000074.1 GCA_024709365.1 Desulfomicrobium sp.
CTGCGCCATACGGCGTACAGGAAGAGCGTGGCCGCGGCAGCGTTGGACGCGTGGGACGAGGGGAAGGACGAGCCGGAGCGTTTGTCCGTCGTGAAGTCGGCGGGCCGCGTTTTCCAGACGCCCGAGTCCTGGTAGCGGGTCTCGGCCAGGCTGTGGTAGGGTCGCACGCGTCCGGCGATCTCCTTGATCTGGTAGCAGGTCAGGTCCGAAACGGCGATGCACAGGGCCATGCCCACGACCACGGCCAGGGTCACGCGCCTGCTCCACAGGCCCATGGCCGCCAGGGCGATGCACAGCGCCCACAGGACGGCCTCGTTCGAGAAGAGCGGCATGACCGCGTCGAACAGGGCGTTCTGCATGCCCTGATTGATCCAGCCGAAGAGCGCCAGCTCCCAGTCTGGGGTGAGAAAATGCATGGTCCCTCCTTTATTCGCCCATTTTGGGTGAAGCGGGAGAAATTGTCCAGAGTTGACGTGCACGAGAGTGCTTGACGAGTCGCTTTCTTGCGGCTATTTTCCCAGTTTACTTTTTTCGAAGGAGAACAGAAATGAGCAAGAGAACATATCAGCCCAGCACCACCAAGCGCAAAAGAAGCCACGGGTTCCTGGTGCGCTCCCGGACCAAGAACGGCCAGGCAGTCCTGCGCCGCAGAAGAGCCAAGGGAAGAAAAAGATTAGCCGTCTAACCTCCCCTTCCTCGTACCGCCTGAAGAGACGGCCCCAGTTCACGAGCTGTTATGATCGGGGCCGTCGTTTTTTCTCAAAGAGTTTCAGCCTCTTTGTTCTCGAGCGGGAAGACGCCGGGGGGACCTGGCGTCTTGGACTGACGGTGAGCAGAAAAGTTGGCAAGTCCGTGCGGCGCAACCGGATCAAACGTCTGGTCCGGGAGTTCTTCCGGCTCCATCAGCACGATTTTTCCCTGCGCGCGGACATTGTCGTCGTGCCCAAGCGAGGCATCTGCGCGGACAGCCTGAGCCTCGCGCAGGTATCCTCGGAACTCGGCCCCCTGATGGCGAAGATCGTGTCCCGGGCCTCCGCCGGGTAGGCTGACCGGAGATTGCATGAGACGAGCATTCGTATCTTTCCTTTCCCTGTATCAGTACCTGATATCCCCGCTGTATTCCCCGTGTTGCCGCTTCACTCCTTCGTGTTCCGAATACGCCCGGCAGGCCGTCATGACTCATGGCATTTTCCGGGGGATGGGCCTTGCCTTCATGCGGATCATGCGTTGTCACCCCCTGTGCGCCGGCGGCTACGACCCGGTTCCCTCCCCTAACTTCTCAAAGAGAGATTGAAATCGATGGATAGCAACAAGCGCGTCATCCTTGCCGTTTCCCTGTCCCTGATGGTGCTTCTGGGCTGGAATTACTTCTTCCCGCCCGTCACCCCCCTGGAGACGGACACCCAGAACGTGACTGCCCCCAACCAGACCGTGGCCCAGGCCCCCGTGTCCGGAGCCCAGGCCGCCCCCGCGGCGTCGTCCGCCCCGACGGTGCAGTTTTCGCCTGCCGGCGGGCAGAAGCTGAACGTGGACACCCCCCTGTACCACGCCGTGATCAACACCTCCGGCGGCGTGCTTGAGAGCTTCGTGCTCAAGAACTACAAGGAAAGCATCGCCGAGGGCTCCAAGAATATCGACCTGGTGTCGGCCCAGTCCCTCACCAAGGCCCCCATGGGCCTGATCTGGAACTCCCAGCCCACCTGGGCCCAGGGTGAATGGACGGTGCAGGGTGGCGACATGGGTCTGGCCGACGGCCAGACGGGCGCCATCCAGCTGCTGGGCGCCATCGGCGGCGTGAAGGTCGAGCGCACCCTGATCTTCACCGGCGGGACCTACGAGATCAAGGAAGAGGTCAAGATCATCAACACCTCTCCCGCCCAGATCCAGGGCAACCTGGCCTTTTCCTTGTCCAGCGGGGCCCTTACCGCCGAGAGCGACAAGTACAACCTGACCAAGATCGCCTACATGGCCGCCGGTTCCCTCCAGCAGGAGGACAGCCACAAGGATCTGCAGTTGGGCGTCGAGTCCTCGGCCCCGGCCCAGTGGGGCGGCATCGAGAGCAACTACTTCCTGCTGGCCCTGGTGCCGACGTCCGCTGACATGCCCGTGCGCGCCAAGCTCGAGGACAACGTCTACCGCCTGACCGTTGCCGACCAGATGCTCCTTGATCCGGGCGTCACCCAGCTTCGTACTGCTTCCTACTATCTCGGGCCCAAGACCGCCCAGGATCTGGCCGCCATGCCCAAGAACCTGAGCGCCAGCATCAACTACGGCTTCTTCGACATCATCGCCAAACCCCTGAACCAGTTCCTGCATTTCCTCCACAGCTACGTGGGCAACTACGGCGTGGCCATCATCATCCTGACCGTGATCATCAAGATCCTGTTCTGGCCCCTCTCGCACAAGAGCTACAAGTCCATGGAGCAGATGAAGAAGCTGCAGCCCATGATGGCCAAGATCCGCGAGAAATACGCCGACGACCGCGAGAAGATGAACACCGAGATCATGCAGCTCTACAAGACCTACAAGGTCAACCCGGCCGGCGGCTGCCTGCCCATGCTGCTGCAGATTCCCGTGTTCTTCGCCTTGTACCAGGCCCTGCTCGGCGCCATCGAACTGCGGCACGCGCCCTTCATCCAGCACCTGCCCTTCACGGACATGGTCTGGCTGGCCGACCTCTCGGCCAAGGACCCGTACTACATCACGCCGCTGATCATGGGCGCCACCATGTTCCTGCAGCAGCGCATGTCCCCGCCCATGGGCGACCCCATGCAGGCCAAGATCATGATGTTCATGCCCGTGATCTTCACCTTCCTGTTCCTGAACTTCCCGTCCGGCCTGGTCGTGTACTGGCTGGTCAACAACGTGCTTTCCATCGGCCAGCAGTGGCTGATGATCAGAAAGTCGAAGTAGTGCCCGCGCGGCGCGGTTCCGGTAACGGTGCCGCGCCTGCAATGGGCGAGTTGTTGAACTTTCGGGACGCGAAGGAGAATTGCATGAGCGCATACAAGGAATTCCGGGCCAAGACCGTGGATCAGGCCATCGAGGACGCGTGCCGTTTCTTTGCCGTGGAGCGGGACGCCCTGGAGATCGAGATCCTCAGCGGCGGGTCCTCGGGCATTTTCGGCCTGGGCGCCAAGAAGGCCGCCATCCGGGCCGTCCGCCGGCGTCTTTCCTCCGTGCCGGAGGAAACGACCGCACCGCAGAAGAGGGAACCGGTCGTTTCGTCGCCTGCTGCGCCCGCCGCGGCACGTCCTGACGAAGGGATCGAGACCGTCGAGGCTGACGGTGAAGCCGGCCCCGAACTGGCCGAAGAGTTTGACGACGAGGACGAAGGGGCTCCCGCTATCCAGCTTTCCGACGAGGAAAAGGCCCGGCTGGAAGCCGACATCCGCACCATCATGACCGCCCTTCTGCGGCCCATCGCCGAGAACGTGACCCTGACCGTCGACGTCGCGTCGAGCCCCGTCACGGTCCATATCGAAGGCGAGGAGAGTTCGGGGCTCATCATCGGCCGCGACGGCCAGACCATCACCGCCCTGCAGTACCTGGCCAACCGCATCGTTTCCAAGACCTGGCCGCGCAGTCCGCGCATCCAGCTCGACGCCGGCGACTACCGGCAGAAGCAGGAGGAGCAGCTCCTGAGCATCGCCCAGTTCCTGTCGGAAAAGGCCAAGAAGTCCGGCCGGGTGCAGAGCACCAGACCGTTGAGCTCCTTCCACCGCCGGGTGGTGCACATGGCCCTGCAGAACGACCGGGGCGTGCAGACGCGCAGCAAGGGGGAGGGGCACATGAAGCGGGTCCTCATCCTGCCGGTCAAGCGCGGCAAGAACGCGGGCCGGCCGCCGAAGCGGCAGGAGCCGCCGCAGGCGCGTCAATCCTAGCAAACAGGGCGGGCCTGCACGGTCCGCCTTTTTTTTACGCCATGTCAACACACACCGATACCATCGTCGCCATCGCCACCCCGCCCGGACAGGGCGCCATCGGCATCGTCCGCCTGAGCGGCCCCGCGGCCCGGGACATCGGGCTCGGGCTCTTCCAGTCTTCGCGTCCGGATTTTTCCGGTTTCGGGGCGTACCGTCTGCACCACGGCCGGTTGCGGGACGAGGCGGGAAACTTCATCGACGAGGTCCTGACCGCCTGGATGCCCGGTCCGCGCTCCTTTACCGGCGAGGACGTGCTCGAGTTCCAGTGCCATGGCGGCGCGGCCGTCCTGCGTCTGGTCGTGGAGGCGTGCCTGGCGCGCGGGGCGCGGCTGGCCGAAGCGGGGGAGTTCTCCAAGCGCGCCTTCCTGAACGGCCGCATGGACCTGACCCAGGCCGAGGCCATCATGGAACTGGTGGGCGCGCCCACGGGCGTGGCCGTGGGCCTGGCCGGGACCAAGCTCGAAGGGCTTCTGGCGCGGCGCATCGCCGAGCTCCGCGCGAGCCTTGAGACGCTGCGCGTGCAGCTCTGCGTGGCGGTTGATTTTCCCGAGGACGAAGTGGAGTGCCTGGCCCCCGAAGAGCTGGAGCGCGGCGTGTCCGAGGCGCGGTCGGCCATGGCCGAACTGGCCGGCAACTTCGACCGAGGCCAGTGCTGGCGCGAGGGCGCCCTGGTGGTGCTGGCCGGGCAGGTCAACGCGGGCAAGTCGAGCCTCATGAACGCCATCCTCGGCGTGAGCCGCGCCATCGTCACGGACATCCCCGGCACGACCCGCGATTATCTGGAGGAATCCGTGCAGCTGGACGGCCTGCCCGTGCGTCTGGTGGACACGGCGGGCCTGCGCGCCTCTCTGGACAGCGTGGAGATGCTCGGCATCGAGCGCAGCCGGGAGCTCATGTCCCGGGCCGATCTGGTGCTGCTGGTCATCGACGCGGACCTTGGCCCCGGCGCCGAGGATCTCGACCTGGCACAGGCGGTGGAAAACCTGCTGGTCGTGGCCAACAAGATGGACCTCGTGTCAGGCGCTCCCGCATGGTTCACGGAACAGCCCTGGCGAAACAGGACGATCTGCCCCCTCTCGGCCAAACACGGCCAGGGCCTGTCCGAGCTGCTGGCCGCCGTGCGCAGGCTGGTCGCCGGCGCCGGCACCCCGGAACCGGGTGCCCTGGTCCCCAATCTGCGCCAGCACACGGCCCTCGTCGCCGCCATGGGCGAACTGGACCGTCTCCTGCACGATCTGGCAGAAAATCTGCCCTACGACATCCTCTCGGTCCATCTGGACACGGCCTGCGCCCTCCTGGGCGAGATCACGGGCGAGATCACCTCGCAGGAAGTGCTGAACGCCGTTTTCGACGGGTTCTGCATAGGCAAGTGAGTCAGGGCAGGGTGAAATTGATCTCCACCCGCTCCAGGCTCACGACGTCGAGCACCACGTCCAGGGTCTGACCCATGGAGAAGGTCTTGCCCGTGCGCTGTCCCAGGAGGTCCTGACGCTCGGGGTCGTAGACGTAGTAGTCGTCCAGGGTGGCCAGGCGCACGAGGCCGTCCACGGGCATGTCCAGCAGTTCCACCCAGAATCCGAAATCCGCCACGCCCGAGATCACGCCGCGCATGGTCTCGCCGACCCTGTCCTCCAGGGCCAGGATGGACGCGCGTTTCTGGATCTCCCTCTCGGCTTCCATGGCCTTGCGCTCAAGTGAGTTCAGGCCCTCGCAGATGCCCTGCACCTCATCCATGTCCATGCTTTCCGCTTCTCCGGCCAACAGGCGCTTGAGGCTCCGGTGCACCAGCAGGTCCGCGTAGCGGCGGATGGGCGAGGTGAAGTGGCAGTAGGCCTCTGAGGCCAGCCCGTAGTGTCCGCCGTTGTCCGGCGAGTACTGGGCCTGCATCATGGTCCGCAGGACCAGGCGGTTGACCAGGAACTCCATGTCCGTGCCGTCGGCGGCGTGGGTCAGGCGCTGCAGGCCCTTCTGGTCCAGGTCCTTCGGCAGACGGTCCACCAGGCTGGTGTGGGCCAGGAGGTTGCGCAGGGTCTCAAGCTTGCGCTCGTCGGGCTGCGGGTGGATGCGGTAGGGGAAGACGCGTTCCCGCGCTCCGAGGTATTCGGCCACGCGCTCGTTGGCCGCGATCATGAACTCCTCGATGAGGCGGTGGCTGAAGAGGCGCGTGCCGGCGTGCACGCTGACGATGTTCTCGACCATCCGGACCTGGGCTTCGGGGATGTCGAAGTCCAGGCAGCCGCGTTCCGTGCGGCGCTTCAGGAAGAGCTGCGCCAGGGCCTCGGCGTCGCGCAGCATGGGCATGAGGGGTTCGGTGTCCTTGTCCGGCGAGCCGTCCAGGGCGGCCTGCACCTGGTTGTAGGTCAGGCGGGCCTGGCTCTCGATGACGGCGTTGTAGAGCCGGGGCTTTCCGGGTTCGCCGTCCAGGGAGTAGGGCGTGTCCACGACCATGGCCAGGCGCGGGACATGGGGCCGCAGGCTGCACAGGCCGTTGGACAGGGCTTCCGGGAACATGGGTTCCACCGACAGGGGGAAATAGTAGGAGTTGCCGCGGGTCCGGGCCTCCACGTCCAGGGCCGAGTTCTCTGGCACGTAGTGGGCCACGTCGGCGATGGCCACCACGAGGCGGTAGCCGTTCTCCTGGCGCTCCACGTAGACCGCGTCGTCGAAGTCCTTGGCCGTCTCGCCGTCGATGGTCACCAGGGCTACCCCGCGCAGGTCCGTGCGGCCGGCCCAGTCCGCGGGCGACGGCTCGGCGGGCAGGGCCTCGGCCTGGCGCAGGACCGGCGTCGGGAACTCCTCGGGGATGGAGTAGCCGGTCTTGACCAGGAGCTCCTGCGTGGCCAGGTCGCGCTCCTCGCCGAGGCGTCGCAGGGCCGTGCAGCGCCACAGGCCCTTTTCCTGCTCCTCTTCGGGCCGCACGCTCAGGATGTCGCCCTTTTCGGGGGTCGGAATGCCGCTCGTGTCGACCACGGCATAGAAGGGCATGCGCGCATCCGTAGGGTGACAGAAGTGCGAGCCGTCCGAGATGCGCCGGCTGACGCGGACCATGAGTTCCGTGACGCCGCGCTCAACGATTTCGACGATGCGGCCTTCCGGGGAGTCCTTCTTGCGGCCCGTGTCGACCACGGCCGTGACCCGGTCGCCGGGCCAGGCCCCGCCGAAGTTGCTGGGGTGGATGAAGAGGTCCTTCTGGCGGCGGTCGTCGGGGATGAGGTAGCCCACGCCCGAGCGGCGCACGTCGAGAGTGCCGGTCATGCGCGGCAGGCTGTCCAGCAGGCCGTAGCTCTTTCCCATCAGGGCGATTTCGCCGCTTTCGACCATCTGGGCCAGGGTGGACTTGATGACCTTCTTCAGGGACGCGTCGGCGTCGAAGAGGCCGTAGATGTTCTTGCTGCGCAGGGGCGCGCCTGCCTGGCGCAGAATGTCCAGGAGGGATTTGCGGGAAAATTTATTCGTTGTTCGTTTCTTCGGGGGCATGGGGTTTCCGGGGTAAAATGTGGACGCGCTCATCGAGCCAGGCGCGGAAGGACTGGGGCCCGGCGGCCGAGAAGGTCGTGGTCAGCTGCGGGGTCCACAGCCGTTCGTCGGCGAAGGGGGCCAGCTTGACCGCGTCTTTGGGCGTACAGACGATGTGCGTGCAGGCGTTGCGCTCGGCCGAGGCGACGATGGCCTGCCAGTCCGAGACGCTGAAAGGGTGGTGGTCCGGGTAGACCAGATGGCGCACGGGCTTCTCGCCCAGGTCGCCCTTGCAGGTCTGGCAGACCTTGTCCGGGTTGGCGATGGCCGTGACCAGGACGAAGCGCGTGCCGTCGAGGGTTTCCATGGCCTCGCCGGTCAGGGCGTTGGCCACGCCGCGGGCCGTGACGCGAAAGAAGAAGATGGGTTTGCCCAGGTGGGTCAGCTTGATGCGGGCCACGGTTTCGATGCAGCCGTCATCGTTGTCGAACATGGTGTTGACCAGGAAGGCGTCGGCCCGCTTCAGCGCCGAGACGTCCTCGCGCCAGGAGCCGGCCGGGATGACGCGGTTCCATTCCTCGTCCAGGTCGCGCGGCGAGAGCAGGCAAAGGTTCAGGTCGCGCTGGATGCGCAGGTGCTGGTACCCGTCATCGAGGATGAAGAGGTCCGTGCGGTTCCGGCCCGCGGTCTTTCCGGCCCGCACGCGCTTGGGGTCCACCAGGATGCGGGCCTGGGGGTGGGTGCGCTTGAGGAGCAGGGGCTCGTCCCCGGCCTCGCGGGGCGGGCTCAGCAGCTGGACCTCGTAGGGTAGGTGCGGCGGGCGCCCGCCGTATCCCCGAGTCAGGACCGTGGCGTCGATGCCCTCGCCGCGGGCCCAGTCCAGGAGCCACGAGACCACGGGCGTCTTGCCCGTGCCGCCCCAGGAGATGTTGCCGACGCTGATGCAGGCCGCCGGCGGCCGCCAGGAGGCCCATTTGCCGGACAGGTAGAACTGGGCGCGCAGGCGCATGAGCCGGGCGTAGGCCTTGCTGAGCGGGCCCAGGATGTGCGCGAATTTTTCTTGCAGACGAAGGATGCGGTCTGGGGTCATGGGTGCGCCACAAAGGAAAAGGGCGGCTTGCGCCGCCCGGTGTTATTCGCGGGAGGACCCGAAGAACCTGAGCAGGAAGAGGAACAGGTTGATGAAGTCCAGGTACAGGGTCAGGGCGCCGAGGATGGTGCCGCGGCGGATGGCCAGGGCGTCGTCCATGGGCGCGGATTCGCCCATGACTTTGAGCTTCTGGGTGTCGTAGGCGGTCAGGCCCGTGAAGATGAGGACGCCGATACCGCTGATGACGAAGTCCAGGGCCGAGCTGGCCATGAAAATGTTCACGATGGACGCGATGATGATGCCGATGAGGCCCATGAACAGGAAGCTGCCCCATCCGGTCAGGTCCTTCTTGGTCGTCGCGCCGTAGACGCTCATGGCCGCGAACATGCCCGTGCAGACGATGAAGGCCTTGAAGATGGAGGCCGCCGTGTACACGAGCAGAATGACGGACAGGGTCGCGCCGTTCAGGGCGCTGTAAAGCAGGAACAATCCCGTGGCCATGCCGGCCGACATGCGGTGCACGGCGCCGGACAACCCCATGACCATGCCGAACTGGGCCAGGATCAGGCCCCAGAACAGGATGGGGTTCGTGAAGATGGCCTGCGCCAAGGCCGGCGTGGTGGCCACGGCGTAGGCCACGAGGGCCGTGAGCCCGAGCCCCAGGCTCATCCAGTTGTAGACCCCGCGCAGGAACAGGTTGGTGGCCTGCACATCGGTCCGGGTCCGGGAAACGGTCTGGAAGTTCATTGCTCCTCCTTATGCGGTCGGTGTCTTTTTGTTTTGAATCGTGTGCTGAAACGGAGTTTATCCGGGTTTGCTTCAAGCCGTTTACCGGCGGTAACCATACGCGCTTGGCGCCGATGCGCCCCGAGCGAGCCGGCCACGACGTTTTCAGCCCCTTTTAGTTTAGGTCATCTGGGGCGCAAGTCAAGGATTGGCAGGATTCGGCCCAAATTCGCCACGAACTGACAAATTTTGTCGGCATAGTCCCGCAAAAAAAA
>JANJWV010000116.1 GCA_024709365.1 Desulfomicrobium sp.
GGCTTCGAACAGGACGATCTGGCCCGTTGGGCCGATGCCGCGGGGCTCACGCCCGGCGAGAGTCTCTACATTGGCTTGAAGAACGGTTTTCAGATCCAGGCCCGGCACTTTTCCCGGCCCGCCGCTGACGACCGACTCACACCCGGTAATAGGAACCGATAGATGAGCGAATACTCGATTTTCACCTCCGAGTCCGTGTCCGAAGGGCACCCGGACAAGATCGCCGACCAGATCTCCGACGCCGTCCTCGACTGCCTCCTAGCCCAGGACCCGCGCTCCCGCGTGGCCTGCGAGACCCTGGTCACCACCGGCATGGCCATCATCGCCGGCGAGATCACCACCGAGGCCTACGCCGACCTGCCCGAGATCGTGCGCTCGACCGTGCGCGAGATCGGCTACGTCAGCTCCGACATGGGCTTCGACGCCAACACCTGCGCCGTGCTGTCGTCCATCGACAAGCAGTCCCCGGACATCGCCATGGGCGTTGACCGCGCCAAGCCCGAGGACCAGGGCGCCGGCGACCAGGGCATGATGTTCGGCTACGCCACCACCGAGACCAAGACCCTCATGCCCGCGCCCATCTACTACGCCCACGGCCTGAGCCGCCGGCTGTCCGAAGTGCGCAAGGCCGGCATCCTCAGCTTCCTGCGCCCCGACGGCAAGACCCAGGTCTCCGTGGAGTACCGCAAGGGCCAGCCCGTGCGCATCGACAACGTGGTCGTGTCCTCCCAGCACACCCCCGAGGTGACCTACGAGGAGATCGTCGACGGCATCAAGCGCGAGGTCATCTCCAAGGTCATGCCGGCCGACATGATGGACGCGAACACCCGCATCTACATCAACACCACGGGCCGCTTCGTGGCCGGCGGCCCCCTGGCCGACTGCGGCCTGACGGGCCGCAAGATCATCAACGACACCTACGGCGGCATGGGCAACCACGGCGGCGGCGCCTTCTCGGGCAAGGACCCGTCCAAGGTCGACCGCTCCGGCGCCTACATGGCCCGCTACGTGGCCAAGAACATCGTGGCCGCCGGCCTGGCCGGGACCTGCGAAGTACAGATCGCCTACGCCATCGGCGTGGCCGAGCCGGTCTCGGTGCTGGTCACCACCGGCGGCACGGGCGTGGTGCCGGACGAGGTGCTGACCAAGGCCGTGCGCGAGGTCTTTGACCTGCGCCCCTACTACATCATCAAGCGCCTGAACCTCATCCAGCCCATCTACAGGAAGAGCGCCTGCTACGGCCACTTCGGCCGCGAGGACTTCATCTTCCCGTGGGAAGTGACCGACGCCGTCGACGACCTGAAGACGGCCGCCAAGGTCTAGACCTGGTTAACTGACGAAGGCGGGGCGGGAGAAATCCCGCCCCGCTTTTTTTTCCGGGCACTTGACCGAGGGCCGCGTCCGGGAACATGACAGGCCATGGCCACCCCCAAACACGACACGCCTACCGACGCCATTCTGGAGAGCATCTCCGACGGCGTCTTCACGGTGGACCTCGACTGGCGCATCACCTCCTTCAACCGCGCCGCCGAGGAGATCACCGGCGTGCCGCGCGCCGAAGCCCAGGGGCGCCTGTGCTCCGAGGTCTTCCGTTCCAGCCTGTGCGGCGCGCAGTGCCCCCTGCAGGCCACCCTGGCGAGCGGGCGGCCGCACATCGGCACCTGCGGGTACATCATCACGGCCCAGGGCGAGCGCGTGCCCATCAGCGTGTCCACGGCGGTCTTCCGTGATGAGTCCGGGCGGGTCATGGGCGGAGCCGAGACCTTCCGCGACCTGTCCGAGGTCGACGCCCTGAAGCGCGAACTCGAAGGGCGCTGCCACGTGGGCGAGCTCTTCAGCCGCAGCCCGCGCATGCACCATTTGTTCGAGGTCCTGCCGGCCCTGGCGGCCAGCCCAAGCACGGTCCTCATCACCGGCGAGACGGGCACGGGCAAGGAGCTTTTCGCTCGCACCATCCATTCCCTGAGCGCCCACAGCGAGGGGCCCTTCGTGGCCGTGAACTGCGCGGCCCTGCCCGACACGCTCCTCGAATCCGAGCTCTTCGGGGCCAAGGCCGGGGCCTACACCGGCGCCGTGCGCGACCGCCTCGGCCGCTTCGCCCAGGCCCGCGGCGGGACCATCTTCCTGGACGAGATCGGCGAGATCAGTCCGGCCCTGCAGGTTCGCCTGCTGCGCGTGCTGCAGGAGCGGACCTTCGAGCCCCTGGGCGCCTCGCGCACCGAGTCCACCGACGCCCGCGTCATCGTGGCCACCAACCGCAGCCTGCCGGACCTCATCCGCGAGGGGACATTCCGCGAGGACCTCTATTACCGCATCAACGTCATCCGCCTGGAACTCCCTCCCCTGCGCGAGCGCAAGGACGACATCGGCCTGCTGGCCGAGCAGTTCATCCGCCGCTTCAACCGCCTCCAGAACCGCTGCGTCCCCGGCCTAAGCCCCGAGGCCCTGTCGCTGCTCCTGGCCCACGACTGGCCGGGCAACATCCGCGAGCTCGAGAACTGCATCGAGCGGGCCTTCGTGCTCTGCGGCGACGGGCGCATCGACATCATCCATCTGCCCGAGGAGCTGACGGCCACGGTGCCCCATTTGGGCGGGCATCAGTCCGTGCACGACCTCCTGGACCGGCAGGCCATCCAGGCCGCCCTGGAGCGGGCCGGTTTCAACCGCCTGGCCGCGGCGCGGGACCTGGGCATCCACAAGACCACGCTCTTTCGGCGCATGAAGCGCCTGGGCATGGAACTGCCCGTCCGTGACGGCCGCTCGGCCCCCAGACGGTAGCCGCACGCAACTCTCGCGCGTCTTGTGGTGCGCCGCTGCAACCCCGCGCCTGTCCCGTCCGCCCGCAACCCCCGGCCCGTCCTGTCCGGCAGCCCGGCCTCTTCCGGCACGCTCCATGCTCTGCCCGGCGCAGAGAGGAACCCCATGACTCGCATCGCAGTGCATCATTGGCAGCATCGCATCGCCCCGGTCTTCGACATCGGCGGCGAAATTCTCGTCCTCGGGGACGGCGCCGGGGCGCACGAGGAGCATCTGCTGCAGTGCTCCGAGCCGCTGCACAGGGCCGAGGAACTCTGCGTGCTGAACGTCGGGACCCTCATCTGCGGGGCCATCTCCCGGACCATGTCCGAGGCCCTGGCGGCCCGGGGCATCACCGTGGTGGGCTTCGTGGCCGGCGACCTGGAGCGGGTCGTGGCCGCGTGGGAGCATGGGCGGCTCGACGAGAGCTTCGCCATGCCCGGATGCCGCGGCGCGGGGTGCGGCCGGGGAGCGGGGGAGAGCCGTGCGGCCGGATTCGGTCCTCGACATGCGGAAAGTCCGGTCCTCGTCGTCTCCGAAGACGCTTCCGATGCCGGCCCCGGCGGTCAGCGCCGGCGAGCCCGCAGGGGCGGCCGGGGGCAGGGCGGCAGCGGTTTGCCCGGAGCGTGACCGGAGTGGGACCGGCCTGATATCGAAATGGACGCCTCCCGGCGCGCGGCTCGCGGCCGGGAGGATATGTGGATGATCACCAACAGCCTTTTCGGAGATACTTGATGGACAACACGGAGAAGAGCGCCGCATCCGGTGCGGCCCGTTCCAAGGCGTCGACGTGCGATTCGTGCACGGATTCCTCGTGCTCGGCGGCCAAACGGCAGTTGAACGAGACGGATCAGGATTTTCAGGAGCGCAGGGCTCTGCAGGCCCGCCTGTGCCGCATCGACCACAAGATCATGGTCATGTCCGGCAAGGGCGGGGTGGGCAAGAGCACCGTGGCCGTGAACCTGGCCATGGGCCTCATGCTGGCCGGCAAGAAGGTCGGCCTGCTGGACGTGGACATCCACGGGCCCAGCGTCCCGACCATGCTCGGCCTGGAGGGCGCGACCATCGACCAGGGGCCCGAGGGCCTGCTGCCCGTGGAATTGGGGCATCTCAAGGTCATGTCCATGGGCTTTCTGCTGCGCAACCCCGACGACGCCGTGATCTGGCGCGGTCCGGTCAAGGGCGGGGTCATCAAGCAGTTCCTCAAGGACGTGGCCTGGGGTGACCTCGACTACCTGATCATCGACGCGCCTCCCGGCACGGGCGACGAGCCCCTGTCCGTATGCCAGCTCATCAATCCCATCGACGGCGCCGTGGTCGTGACCACGCCGCAGCGCGTGGCGGCCATGGATGTGCGCAAGTCCATCACCTTCTGCGCCCAGGTCGGCATGAAGGTCCTGGGCGTGGTGGAGAACATGAGCGGCTTCGTCTGCCCCAAGTGCGGCGAGGTCACGCATATCCTGCGCTCGGGCGGCGGGAAGCGGATGGCCGACGACATGGGCGTGCCCTTCCTGGGCTCCATCCCCATCGACCCGTCCGTGGCCGAGGCCGGGGACCTGGGCCAGGCCTTCGTCCTGCACCACGCGTCGAGTCCCACGGCGGAGCTCATGCGTTCCGTGGTCGCCCCGTTGCTGAACCTGCCCGCCCCGGCGCCGCAGGCTTGAGAGGGGAGGCGCCATGACACGGGCCGAACTGACGGTGCTCGTCGACAACCGGGCCGGCTTCGGGTGCGTGGAGGAGCACGGCTACGCCCTGTGGATCGACGCCGGAGGCAGGCGCATTCTGCTGGACACCGGCCAGGGCCCTGCCCTGGCCGAAAACGCGCGCACTTTGGGCGTCGATCTGGGCCAAACGGATATCCTGGCCCTGAGCCACGGCCATTACGACCACACCGGCGCGGTGCCCCTCGTGCTGTCCTCGGCGCCGCAGGCCAGGCTGTACTGCCATTCCGGGGTGACCGAGCCGCGCTACAGCATCCGTGAGGGTGCGGCCCGCGACATCCGCATGCCCATGGCGTCCATGCGCGCCCTGAACGCTCTGGCCGTGGACCGCCTGCGCTGGAGCGTCGAACCCGTGCCGCTTGGCGGGGGCATCGGGCTCAGCGGCTTCATCCCGCGCCGTACGGACTTCGAGGACACGGGCGGCCCGTTCTACTTCGACCCTCTCGGCCACCGGCCCGACCCCATAAACGACGACCAGTCCCTGTGGATCGCCACGGACAAGGGGCTCGTGGTCTGTACTGGCTGCTGCCACGCGGGGCTGATCAACACCCTCATGCACCTGCGCGAGGTCACGGGCGAGGAACGCATACGGGCCGTCATCGGCGGCCTGCATCTCGGGACGGCCTCCGCGGAGCGCCTGGAGAGTACGGCCCGCGCCCTGCGGGACATGCGCGTGGGGCTTCTCGTGCCCTGCCACTGCACGGGCGAGGCCGCCGCGGCCTGGCTGGCGGACCACCTGGACTGCGAGGTGCACACGGGGTATTCGGGTTTCCGCCTGGACACGGCCGACCTTTGAGGAGGCGGCCGTCCGGCCCATCCACAAGGAGGAACGCATGACCTACCGCATCCACCCCATCGTCATGGGCACCAAGGTCTTCGACAAGGGCATGATGACGTATCAGCACGACTACGGCACGCCCTACACCATACCCATCTACTGCTGGTACCTGGAGGGCGGGGAGACGAAGATCCTCGTGGACACGGGCGAGATGCGCCCCGTGGTCTCCGAGGAGCGGGAGAAGGCCATCGGCGGGAAGATTTACGGCTTCGAGGAAGGGTTGGCGAAGTACGGCCTTGTCCCGGAAGACATCGACATCATCCTGCACACCCACCTGCACAACGATCACTGCGAGAACGACGCCAAGTGCGTCAACGCCAAGATCTACGTTCACGAAAAGGAGCTGGAGCGCATCCACGACCCGCACCCGCTCGATTTCCGCTATCTGGAGGACTACATCGAGGAGGTCGAGGAGAACGGGCAGATCGTGCCCCTGAAGGGCGACAAGGAGATCGCGCCCGGAGTGACCATGTTCCACACCCCTGCCCACACCGAGGGCGGCATGTCCGTGCGCGTGGAGACGGACAAGGGGAGCGTCCTGATCTGCGGGTTTTGCACCATCCTCGAAAATCTCTATCCGCCCAAGTCCGTGACGGCCATGGAGATGGAAGTCATTCCGCCCGGCACCAACGTGAGTCCCTATCTGGCCTACGAGACCCTGGTCCGGGCCAAGACCCTGGCCGACCATGTCCTGCCTCTGCACGAGCCCAAGTGGGCCTCCATGGAGACCGTACCGGAATAATGCTCGTCATCAAGTGCGCCGCCTGCCGCAGGAAGCTGTGGCGTTACCGCAAGCTGGGGCCTGGTGAGGTGCTCAGGTGTCACCGCGACCGCATCGAGAAGGTCTGGTGCCTGGAGGAGCGCGACGGCAAGGTCTGGTGTGAGTGCGGCAAGGCCGTGGGCATCGACAAGGGGACGTTCATCAAGATGAACCGCAACGCGTTCACGTATTCGGGGACCAAGATCGACATCTAGAGGGATGGGGGTAGGGCGGCCGCGGGCCGGGGCGTTTCGGGCCGGGGCCGCCGAAACTTCTTCTCCGGCCTCGTAATGCTTCCCCGCCGCGTGCGGGGACTTCGGTTTGCGCTTCGGGTGCGGGGCAGCGAGGAACATCGTTTTCCGCTTTGAGCGTGCGGGCAGCGGGGAAGCAAACGATGCCTGGATCAGTCGGACAGTCGGCGACCCCGGCCCGAAACGCCCCGGCCCGCTCCGGTTGAGCTTAGGGTGGATGAGTTGTTCAGTTGATGTGCCGTCAGGCGGAAGAGAATGCCCTGTTCCGGAGAAATGGTTTCAGATGCCTGAAATGATGAAATCCACGGCGGCGATGATGTCTGATCGATAGCGGCCAAGATCGCAGATTGTCTTGCCGAGGGTTTTTCTGTCCACGGCGGCCAGTTGCTGGGTGAGTGCGACATATGGTTCGCCGTATATTTCCAGCACGGGACAGAGCCTGGAGATGGCTGCCTTGCCGGCCAGGCGGAGCGGAGACAGGGGAATGACGACGGTTGTGCGCAGGTCGTCCAGGAGGTCGGACTGGATGTCCAGCAGGTACGGGTAGGCCGAGCGGGTGGAGCTGTTCGGATTTGCGTAGACCGTGAACTGCGCCATCTAAAAACTCCGCATGCCGTCACAGGCCACGCCGGCTTCTTCGACCAGTTGGTTGTACGCCTCGATGGCCGCCTTGTTTTCCTCCTTCCACAATTCACGCCGACGGGCCGCGACGATGTCGGCCAGGGCCGTTTCCAGCGTAGCGGAAACATTGATTTTCAATGCCTTGGCTTTGGCCAGCAGATCGCTGTTGATGCTGACGTTGGTCGGCTTCTTGGGGGCCTGCGTGTCATAGGCGAGATTCATGCGCATGTCTCCTGGATGAAGTATGTGGATAATATATGCGCATGTGGATTGAAGGGCAAGGAAAGTGGGGAGAGATATTCCAGGCGGGGTGCAGATACTTGTAGATGTGCCGCAGCGTCATTCCCGGGATGGCGGGAATCTATGCCTTTCAATACCTTGGAAATACAGAGAGTTTTCTGGCTTGTTGTTGGGGCTGTCCCAAGGCGGTCGCGGGCCGGGACGTTTCGGGCCGGGGCCGCCGAAACTTCTTCTCCGGCCTCGTAATGCTTCCCCGCTGCGTGCGGAAACATCGTTTTGCGCTTCGGGCGGCGGGGCAGAGGGGCGCATCGTTTTGCACGTTGGGCGTGCAGGCAGCGGGGAAGCAAACGATGCCTGGATCAGTCGGACAGTTGGCGACCCCGGCCCGAAACGCCCCGGCCCGCTCCAGGTTGCGCTTCGGGCGTGAGGGTTGTTCAACCGGTTCGCCTCGGCAGGCAGAGACAGAATCTATACATGCACGGGGTGCAGGGGGTGAGCCCCCTGCCCGCCGGAGGCATTCCCAATCTCCCCTCTCTCACTCCCCGCCAGGCGCCGGCGTGAAGCGGATGCGCACGATGCGGCGGCGTTCCACCCTTTCCACTTTGAACACGCCTTCTTTGAGGGGCACTTCGTCGCCGGGTTCCAGGACGCGTCCGGTCTGGGCCAGGAGGAAGCCGGCCATGGTGGTGTAGGCTTCGTCCTCGGCCAGGCGGAGGTTCAGTTTGCGGTTGGCGTCGCGCACGGCGAGCATGCCGTCGAGGATGAAGGCCGCGCCGTCGCGCACGATCTGGGAGCGGACCTCCTCGTCGTATTCGTCGTTGATCTCGCCGACGATCTCCTCCAGCACGTCCTCCAGGGTGACGAGGCCTTCGAGCCCGCCGTATTCGTCCATGACGAAGACGAGGTGGGTGCGCGTGGCCTGCATCTGGCGCAGCAGGCTTCCCAGGCGTTTGCCCGAGGGCACGAAGGTGGGCGGGTGCAGCAGGGCGGTCATGGAGAAGACCAGACCGGGTTCGCGCGCCATGAATGGTTCCATGTCCTGGCGGTAGAGGACGCCGACCATGTCGTCGAGGTCCTGGCCGTAGACGGGCAGCCGGGAGTAGCCGTGGATGCGGAAGGCGGCCAGGGCTTCGTCCAGGGTGGAGTCCACGGGCAGGGCGGCGATCTCTGAGCGCGGTATCATGGCCTCGCAGGCCTCGGTGGTGTTGAAGTCGAAGGCGCGGCGGATGAGGCGGCGCTTCTCCTCCTCGACCTGGCCGTGGGAGTAGGTGGCGTCGATGAGCATGCGCAGTTCGTCCTCGGTGTAGACCGAGCCGTGTCCTGCGCTGGGCGTGAATCCGAGCATGCGCACGGTGCGGGTGCCGGACCAGTCCAGGAGTCGGATGGGCCAGCGGAAGGCGCGGTAGAAGATCTCCATGGGCAGGGCCACGGCCAGGGCCGTTTTTTCGGCCAGCTCCAGGGCGATGGTCTTGGGCGCCAGTTCGCCGAGGACGATGTGCATGAAGGTGATCAGGCTGAAGGCCACGGCGAAGGAGATGGAGTGCAGGACGGCCGACGGCACCCGCCCTTCGAGCAGGGGGTTGAGCAGGTCCGCCACGGCCGGCTCGCCGATCCAGCCCAGGCCCAGGGAGGCAAGGGTGATGCCGAGTTGCGTTGCCGAGATGTAGGCGTTCAGGTTGTCGATGAGGCGCAGGAGGCGGACGGCCTTTTTGTTGCCTTCGGCGGCCAGGGTGGCGACGCGGGAGCGCCGCACGCCCACCAGGGCGAACTCGGAGGCCACGAAGAAGCCGTTGGCCAGGACCAGGGCGAATACGAGAAGCAGGTAGAACAAAGAGCCGAGCATGTGAGATCCTTAACACTGGCGGTCTGCCGCGCGGGTGCGCGACGGTCCATTCCTAACAACGGTCCGCCGCCAGGGTAAAGAAGCAAATGGGCGTATCGCCGAAATATGCGCTATTCGTCGATGTCGATGAGGCCCAGGCGCGCGGCGTGGCGCACGAAGGCCATGGGGCTTTTGATGCCGAGCTTGGTCATGATGGAGTAGCGGTGGTTGAGGACGGTCTTGCGGGAGACGAAGAGCTTGGCCGCGATTTCCTCGGGCGTGAGCCCCTCGGCCAGCAGGCGCATGACCTGCTGTTCGCGCAGGGACAGGGTGCCGTAGGATGCGTCGACGGTCTTGGCCTTGCGGCCCGAGATGTCGCTCAGGCGTCGCAGGACCGTGGGCGAGAGGGAGCCGTCGAGGTACTGGCCGCCGGCCAGGACGGTGTCGATGGCCTGCAGGATGCCCTCGCCCCCGGATTCCTTGGACATGTAGCCGCTGGCTCCGGCCTGGAAGGCGGCGGCGATGAAGTCGAGCTTGGCGTGCATGCTGACGATGAGCACGGGCATGTCCGGGCGTACGGCGCGCATCTCGCGGGTCAGTTCGATGCCGCTGCCGTCGGGCAGGGAGATGTCGACGACGGCCAGGTCCGGGGCGAGCTCCTTGGCCATGCGCAGCCCTTCGGCGCTGGTCCCGGCCTCCCCGACGACGCTGAAGTCCGGCCTGGCGCTGAGGCGGGCCCGCAGGCCGTCGCGGTACAGGGGGTGGTCGTCGACGATGAGGATGCGTTTAAGGGTGCTCACGGGTGCTCCGGTTCAGCGGGGTTTCGATGCGGATCTGCAGGCCCTGGCCGGGCCTGGACTTGAAGCTGATGGTGCCGCCCAGGAGCCTGACCCGCTCGCGCATGCTCCACAGCCCCATGCGCCGGTTCCGGCCGGCCTGGGCCTGGCAGCTTTCCAGGTCCATGCCGCAGCCGTCGTCCTCGATGCGCACGATGAGGCTCGGGTAGGCGCCCAGCATGCGGATGGAGGCGCGGCTGGCCCGGGCGTGCTTGCGCACGTTGTTCAGGGCTTCCTGGATGAGGCGGTAGATGTTGATCTGGGTGTCGAAGTCGAAGTCCACGCCGGTCAGGCCGTCGGCGAAGACGTCGACGACGATGCCGTGGCGCAGGGAAAAGTCCTCGCAGTGGGCCAGGACGGTTTCGACCAGGCCGAGCTCCGTCAGGCCGGGCGGCAGCAGGCCGTAGGCCAGGTCGCGGATGCCGCGGATGGCTGCGGCCAGCCTGTCGGCGATGGCCGCTGTCTGCGCCCGGCACGGGCCTTCGGCGGACAGGGAGCAGTGGATGCGCTCCAGGTCGGCCTTGGCCAGGGAGAGGTCCTGGGCCAGGTGGTCGTGGAGTTCGCGGGCGATGCGCTGGCGCTCGTTCTCCTGGGCCATGATGAGCTCCCGGGACAGGGCGCGCATGCGTTCCTCGGCCCGGCGCTGGGCCACGATGCGTCCGACCAGGTCGGACACGGCGTCGATGAGGTTGCGCTCCTCCCGCAGGAAGGGGCCTTCGTCGCTTTGGGGCCGCTCTTCGAGGTAGCAGACCTCGACCTCGCCGCAGTTCTCCCCGCCGATGACGACGGGGCTCGTCTGCCGCCACGGCGTGGGGCGGTAGTTGGCCGAGTTGTGCGTGTACTCGCCCAGGCGGATGGCGGCGCAGGCGATGTCGGGGTATTGCCAGGAGGCCGGGATGAGGCCGGCGATGCCCGTCAGCAGCTCGTCCAGGGGCTGGTCCGCGCGCTGGGCCATGCGGGTGATGCCGTAGAGGCAGTTGAGCTCCTTGATGCGCTCGAGCAATGCGCTCTCGGTTCTGCGGCGCTGGGCGACGAAGTCCTGCCAGGACTCGCGGGAGATGGGAAATTCTTCGGTGATGTCTGTCTGGAGGGTCATGCTTGGCTACTCCTGGCCGTCGGCCGCGTGTGGCCCTGTAGCACAGGATGGGGCGGCGGGCCAGGGGCGGGGCCGGCCCTCGGCCGGTCCGCCCCCGGGTGTCGTCATCAGGACAGGATCTTGCGGGCGATCTCGTCCTGGACGTCGGTGATGAAGCGGATGCCCGTCTCCTGGGCCGTTTCGCGGTTGCCGGAGACGATGTCGTCGCGGGAGATCTCCGTGACGGAGAACTTGCGCGCGCCGGCCAGGAGCTGCTGCAGGCCCGCGCCGAGCTTGTCGGCCAGGGTCCAGGCGGCGATGGCGCCGTAGGGTACGGTCTTCATCTCGTCGGCGCCGATCTTGGCCTTGAGGCTCTCGTAGCCGGCGAAGATCTGTTCGGGCGTTTCGCCGATGTCCTTGACGGTCTTGGGCAGGCTGTCCCAGTTGCCCGAGACTTTTTCCTTGCGCTCGGGGTTCAGGGCGCCCTCGATGTTGGAGCCCAGGAAGCCGGGGATCATGAGCGTGCGGCCCATGCAGATCAGTTTGACGAAGGGCGCGCCCAGGGCCAGGGCCTTGAAGATGTGGTCCTCGCGGGCCAGGCCGCCGGCGAAGGACATGTCCACGACCTTCTGCCCCTTGGCGGCCAGGATGTTGCCGTATTCGACGGCCTTGGAGTGCAGCAGGATGGACGGCACGCCCCAGGTCTCCATCATGTTCCAGGGGCTCATGCCTGTGCCGCCGCCGGAACCGTCGATGGTCAGCAGATCGAGGCCGGCCTCGGTGGCGTACTTGATGGCCATGGCCAGGGCTTCCATGCCGTAGGAGCCGGTCTTGAGCGAAATCTTGGTGAAGCCGAGCTTACGCAGGTAGGCCACTGTCTCCATGAAGTTCTGGTGCACGGCGTCGGCGGAGGGCAGGTCGGTGTAGCCCAGGCGGCTGTGGCGGGCGAAGCCCTTGATGCCGCCGGCCTTGAAGGCTTCCTGCACTTCGGGCAGCTCCGGGTCCGGGTCCACGAGGTAGCCGCGCTTCTTCAGGAACAGGGCGTAGTCGAGGCTCTTGACTTCGATCTCGCCGCCGATGTTCTTGGCGCCCTGGCCCCACTTGAGTTCGATGCAGACCTTGCTGCCGTACTTGCCGATGACGTACTCGGCCACGCCGTTGCGGGCGTCCTCGACGTTCAGCTGCACGATCATGGTGCCGTAGCCGTCGGAGTAGCGGTTGTAGATCTCGATGCGGCGGTCCAGTTCGGGGGACTTCTCGATGCGGCCGCCCGACATGCTCGATTCACGGTCGACGCCGACCACGTTCTCGCCGATGACGATGGGGATGCCGACCAGGGCGCAGCCCGCGGCGAAGGAGTCCCAGTACTTGGCGGCGATGAAGGTCGAGCCCAGGGCGCCGGTCATGAGCGGCATGCGGACCTTGGTCTTTTCCGCGGCGCCGAACGAGGTCTCCAGGGATACGTTGGTGAAGAGGCAGTCGTCGGGATTGGTGGTCCGGCCCGGTGCGACGCCGTTGGCGCCGTAGCTGTAGCCCTGGATGCGCAGGGAGTTATAGCTCACACCGACGTGGCAGGTGTTGGCGCTGCCGGCGGTTACGGCACCGAAATCCCGGGGGTAGAGCATGTGCCGGCCTTTGAGGCAGGACATCCAGGTTTCGCACTTGCCGGCGCAGTCAGAGCGGCAGAGCGTGCAGAGGCCGGATTCGGCCGGGTTGCCGCGGTTGGTGGTGCCGAGAACGTCGTTGCTTTTGGGCCATTGAATCATTTTTTTCGTCTCCCGTGTGCAGATGTGGATAATGTTTCTTCGACCCAAAAATATGGACGTCACCACGAAGACCGTTTGGGCCTGCATAGTGACGCTGCGCAGCGGCGCGTCCGGCAGGACGCGCGGCGGTAGGGTCAGGAGAAATTCAATAGATTATCTATGGTTGGAGCTGGTTTGTGTCGATAGGAACAACCCCTTTTTCTTTGGGTTGTTTGACGATGAGTGTTGGGAACTTTTCCCTGAATTTGGGAATTTTTCCCAAATTCAGGGGCTTGAAGTGGCGATTTGACGCCTGACGCATCTGCCGACGCGTGTCCGAGAGCATGTTGTGTCGGATTGGCGGGAGGGAGGCTGGGAAGGGCGGGCCGGCTTTCACCGGACAAAAAAAAACCCTCTCGGGAGAGGGTTTCGGGTGGAACTATTCCTGGCTCTTGGGCGCCTTCTTGCGCTTTTCCCAGAGCTTCATGCCCTGCATGGTCTTGCGGCGGTCGCGGGCCAGGGACTTGGCGACCAGTGAGGTGCCCTTCTTGTAGCCGTACTTTTCCCTGTACTCTTCAGGGGTCAGGCCGTGGGTCGCCAAGTGGCGCTTGGTCAGGACCTTGAAGGACTTGCCGCACTCGCAGCAGATGACGCTCTTTTCGCGGATGGCGTTCTTGGGGTCGACGGCGGGTTCGCCTTCAACCACGGGAGCAACGCCTTCGGCCACGCCGCGGATGTTCTGCGCCAGCGAGCGGATCATGGAGGTGATTTCGTCCTCGTTCATGTTGCGGACGGAAGCCTGGGCCTTTACGATTTCTATTGCCTGCTTGAGATAGTCTTCCATTTTTACTCCATACGTATATAGGGTCGTTATCGATGATGTAGCCAATCGATCAAAGTACCTTCATACATAGTAGGGATTCTGCGAAAGTCAAATGCTTTCTTTGCAATCTATTGAGTCTCTTTTTGCGGTCTTCCCGGCGGCCCCGGGACGCCCCGGGATGCGCGGGAGCTGGGCAGGTGTTTTCCTGAAATTGCAAGTGCATTCCGGTGAATACAGGGGCGGGGAGAACTTGACGGATCTGTTTTTTTTGGTTCAGCTGAAGGTAGGAAAAATGAACATCTTGACGAAGGGAGGGTGTAATGCCGTCGTTTGATATTGTGAGCGAACTCGATCTGCAGGAAGTGGACAATGCGGTGAACAACGTGCGCAAGGAGGTGGAAACCCGGTACGACTTCCGCGGCGTGATCACGGAAATGGAGTTCAACCGGAAGACCAAGGTCATCTCCCTGGTCACTGGCGACGACATGAAGATCCGGGCCATCCGGGACATGCTCATCTCCCATTTCGTGCGGCGCAAGGTGGACCCCAAGTCCATGGAGTTCGGCGAGCCCGAGAAGACCTCGCGGGGCCAGCTCAAGCAGGAGATCAAGCTGCACGACGGCATCGACAAGGACAACGCGCGCAAGCTCGTGAAGCTCATCAAGGACAGCAAGCTGAAGGTCCAGGCCGCCATCCAGGACGAGCAGGTGCGGATCACGGGCAAGCAGATCGACGACCTGCAGGCCGTCATCGCCCTGCTCAAGAACGCCAGTTTCGAACTGCCCCTGCAGTACGTGAACATGAAGAAGTAGCGGAGTCACGCATGCACGGTTTTCTGATGGGCATCTGGGGATGGCTCACGGCCAACCCGTTAGTCGGACTCGTCGTCGCCGCCGTGGTCGCGCTCATGCTCTGGAAGCAGCCGAAGCAGACCATGAAGCTCGCCCTGGCCCTGCTGGTCCTCGTGGCCCTGGGCTATCTCGTCTCGGGCATCATCGACTTCACCATGCACAGCGCCGTGGTGAAGGGGAGCGGGATCGAGAAGAGCCAGTAGGTTTCGCTTCCGAAGGCGTTCGGGAAGAGGCATGGCCTCCTGATTTCGCGTCATCGCCGCGAAGGCGGGGATTCATGCCTTTTTTCTCTTTCGGCCCATGACTGAGAAAGGGGGGATGGGCTCCCTACCGCGTCATCGGCAGGAGCAGGCGCACGGTCGTGCCTGAGCCGGGCTCCGACGAGAACTCCAGCCGTCCGCCGTGCTCGTGCATGATGGCCGAGGAGATGGACAGGCCCAGGCCCGTGCCGCCCTGCTCGCGCTTGGTGGTGAAGAAGGGGTCCTGGATGTACTTGAGGTCCAGGGGGGCGATGCCGCAGCCGTTGTCGCGCACCTCCACCCCGGCCCAGGCCCGGTCCTCGCCGGCGTTCGACAGGACCTGCACCGTGATCTCGCCGCCCGCGGCGGGCACGGCCTCGCAGGCGTTGACCAGGAGGTTGATGAGGACCTGGATCAGGCGCTGGGGGTCGGCCTCCACCAGGGCCGGTTCCGGCGCCAGCCGCACCACGTAGCCCGGGGCCGCGCTCTTGAGCTTGTGGCGGACGAAGGCCAGGGCCCCGGCCACCACGTTGTTGAGGTCCGTGGATTCCCGCTCGCCCTCGGGACGCTGGCGCGAGTAGTCCTTCAGGCGCGAGACGATGTCCTTGATGCGCACGGACCCGTCGACCATGCCCTGCAGCAGGAGCGGCATCTGCTGCCTGAGTTCCGAGTATTCGAGCCCGCCGAGCACGAAGTCCCCGTGTTCCTCCTGATATTCGTCCAGGACGTGCAGCGCGTCGGACCACACGTCGCGCAGGAGCGGCAGATTGAGGGTCAGGAAGCTGTTGGGGTTGTTGATCTCGTGGGCCACGCCCGCCACCAGCACGCCGAGCGACGCCATCTTGTCGGCCTGGATCATCTTCTGGCTCCGGAGCTCCGCCTTGCGCTCGGCGTCCTTGCGGGCCGTGATGTCCGTGAGCTTGCCCTCGATGAAAGCCGTGCGTCCCTGGTCGTCCTTCTCGCTTCTGGCGTTGAATTCCACCCAGATCTCGCTGCCGTCCTTGCGGCGCATGCGCGTCTCGAAATCCTTGATGACACCGTCGCTGCGGATGACCGAGAAGACCCGCTCCCGGTCGTCGGGGTCGCAGTAGAGCTGGCGCCCGATGTTGGTGACCGAGGCCATGAGGTCTTCGGGCGAGTCGTAGCCAAGGATGCGCGCCATCTCGCGGTTGGCCTCCAGGAAGCGTCCCTGGGCCGTGGAGCGGTAGATGCCCTCCAGGGCCTTCTCGAAGATGGCCCGGTATTTCCTGCCTTCCTCCTCCCGTTCGCTCCATTCCGTGATGTCGTGGGCGAAGACCACGGCCCCCAGGATCTCCCCGCCGCGCACCAGGGGCACGTAGGTGTTCTGGTAGAAGCCGATCTCGCCCTTGGGCCGGCGGTACCTGCGGCGCAGGATGTAGGACTCGCCCTTCAGCACGCGGTCGAAGTTGCGCCGCGACGCGGTGCGCTCCTCGGGGTCGAGGATGTCGAAGACGTGCATGCCCGGGTGGATGTCCAGGTTCCAGTTGTGTTTGACGAATTCGCGGTGGGCCTGGTTGAAGGCGATGTAGTTGTAGTTCAGGTCCAGGGAGAAGAGCATGACGTTCAGGGGCGTGTCGATGAGGGCGCGCAGGTCGTGCAGTTCCCGGGTCAGGGCCCGGTTGGCCCGCTCCAGTTCGCGCAGCCTGGCCAGGAGGTCCTCGCGTCCGTTCACTCGTCGTCCTCGCTGGCCATGAGCAGCTTGTTCAGGCGCTTGTTCAGGGCCTGGCGGGACACGCCGAGCATGCCGGCGGCCATGGCCTGGTTGCCGCCCGTGCGGCGCATGGCCTCCATGACCAGCTCCGCGCAGACGCGCTTCAAGGTCGGCAGCTCGGGCCCGAACTGCACGCCGGCCCCTTCGCCGGATCTGGCCGCGGGCGCGACGTCATGGTGCGCGGCCACGTGCTCCCTGATGCGACCGATGTTCAGGGTCTCGCCCGTGGTGCAGCTGACGGCGTCGAGAATCAGGAACTGCAGCTCGCGGACGTTGCCCGGAAAGGGGTAGCCCATGAGCAGCGGGAAGAGCTCGGGCGGGGCAACGGGTTTGCGGCGCTGCTGGCACGCCTGGCGCAGGAAGTGGTCCACGAGCAGGGGGATGTCCTCGCGCCGCTCGCGCAGGGGCGGCAGATGCACGTGGTGGGCCCGCAGGCGGTAGTAGAGGTCCGAGCGGAAGCGTTCGGACTCGCCCAGCGTCGCCGGGTCCACGTTGGTGGCGGCGATGATGCGCGCGTCGGTCTTGCGCGTCACGTCGGAGCCGATGGGCAGGTACTCGCGCTCCTGCACCAGGCGCAGCAGCTTGACCTGGGAGGGGTGGGGCAGGTCGCCGATCTCGTCCAGGAAGAGGGTGCCGGCCCTGGCGTTCTCGACCAGCCCCGGCCTGGCCCGGTCGGCGCCGGTAAAGGCGCCCTTCTTGTGGCCGAAGAGGGTGTCGGCGAAGATGTTGTCGTCGAGTCCGGCCACGTTGACGGGGACGAACTCGCCCTGGCGGCCGCTCAAGTCGTGGATGACCCTGGCCACCAGCTCCTTGCCCACGCCGGACTCTCCGGTGATGAGCACGGGCTGGGTGCTGTGCGCGATGGCCTCGATGTACTGGAAGATGGAGCGCATGGCCTTGGAGCAGGTCACGATGGGCGCGAAGGCCTCGGGGCGCTCCAGGGTGTCCTGCAGGAAGCGCGTGCGCAGGCCGCTGTTCTCGCGGCGCAGCTCCCTGATCTCGATGGCGTGGCGGATGCCCGAGACGAGACTGCTCTTGTCGTTGGTCTTGACGAAGAAGTCGAAGGCCCCGCGCTTGATGCACTGCACGGCAGTCTCCACCTGGCCCATGCCGGTGATGACCAGCACCGGGACGTCCGGGTGGGTCCTGCCCACCTCGACGATGAGCTCCTCGCCGGACATGCCGGGCATGGCCAGATCCACGGCCATGACCTCCACTTCGGTCGAGGCGAGGATGGAAGGCGCCTCGGAGCTGTCCTGGCAGCAGATGATGTTGTCGATGCCGTGGGATTTCAGCGCCAGGGAAAAGGACCGCAGCCAGGTCTCCTCGTCGTCGACGAGCAGCACGGGGTTGGTCGGGTATTTGCTCATGTGCGTGCCCTACTCGTAGGTGCGTTCGTCCACGAGGGCCGGGGACCCTTCGGGGATCGTTTCGCCCAGGCCCAGGACCGTCACCGCGGGCCGGAGCTTGGCCGTGTCCTGGAAGGCCGCGGCGACGGCCGCGGTATCCACGGGGCCATTGGTCTCGATGCGCAGGACCAGGCTGTCCTTGCCCCCCGCATTGCCGACCACGACCTGATGCCTCAGGATCTGCGGGAAGCCGTGCATGGCCTGCGCCACCTGGGACGGGTAGATGAACTGGCCGCGCACCTTGGCCGTGTCGTCGACGCGGCCGAGGATGCCCATGAGCTTGGGGGCCGTGCGGCCGCAGGCGCAGGGGGCCTCGGACAGGCGCGACAGGTCGCCCGTGGCCAGGCGCACCAGGGGGTAGTCCAGGGTGAAGGGCGTGACCACGACCTCGCCCATCTCGCCCGCAGGCACTGGCCGGCCCGTGGCCGGGTCGCAGATCTCCACGAAGCAGCGCTCGGCCAGGTGCATGCCGCCCAGGGCCATGCACTCGTAGGCGATGCAGCCCACGTCGGCCGTGCCGTAGCCCTGGCGGATGACCATGCCGAACATGTCCTGGACCTCCTTGCGCAGGCTCTCGGGCAGGCGCTCGGCGGCGACCATGGCCACCCGCAGCCCGAAATCCCTCTTCGGGTCCAGGCCCTTTTCCACGGCCTTCTCGCCCAGGGTCTTCAGGAAGCTGGTCATGCCCACGAAGCCCGTCACGGGCAGCTCCTCCATGAGCTGGAGCTGAACGGCAGTGTTGCCGGGCCCGGCCGGGATCACGGCGCAGCCCAGGGCGCGCAGGGGTTCCTCCAGCATGAGGCCGGCTGGCGTGAGATGGTAGCTGAAGGTCATCTGCACCAGGTCGCCGGCGCGGAAGCCCGCGGCGTAGAAGGCCTGGGCCCAGCCCCAGTAGTCGGGGGCGCGGCCCTCGGGGTCGTAGATGGGACCCGGCGACTGGTAGATGCGCGACAGCTCGCCTGGGGCGCAGGACAGGAACCATGACAGCCCCTTCTCGCGCTGGAGCCGGGAGAGGTCCTTCTTGCGCAGGACGGGGATGGAGGTGAAGTCTTCCAGGGAACGGATTTCGTCGGGCACGATGCTCGCGGCCCCCAGGCGCTCGCGGAACTCGCCGTTGAAGGAAGCCGCCCTGGACACCACTGCCCGCAAGGCCTGCCATTGCCGGTTGGCCCTGAGGGCTTCCGATTCCGTCTCGTGTTCGTCGTAGAAGCCCTGTGTTCTGTCCATGGGCGCTCCGAAAAGTGGGGTGTGTTGGGGGAACGTTCCTGATGCTCCGATGATCCGCCTCAGCCCAGCCAGCGCTTGCGGCGACGGTAGTGCTTCACGTCGTGGTAGCTGCGCTTCTCGCCGCCGTGCCCGAGGCCCAGATAGAACTCCTGGACGTCGGGGTTGCGCAGCAGGTCTTCGCCTTTGCCGTCCATGACGATGCGCCCGTTCTCCATGATGTAGCCATAGTCGGCCAGGGACAGGGCCATGCGCGCGTTCTGCTCCACGAGCAGGACGCTCACGCCCTCGGTCTTGTTGATCCGGCGCACGATGTCGAAGATCTCCTCCACCAGCAGGGGCGCCAGGCCCAGGGACGGCTCGTCCAGGAGCAGGAGCTTGGGGCAGGCCATGACCGCGCGCCCGATGGCCAGCATCTGCTGCTCGCCGCCCGACATGTAGCCGGCCAGCTGGTGGCGGCGTTCCCGCAGCCTCGGGAAATACGAATACACCTTTTCGGAGTTGTGCGCAAAAAGGCGCGCGGGCTGGGTGTAGGCCCCGCATCGCAGGTTCTCCTCCACGGTCAGGTCCTCGAAGATGCGTCGCCCCTCCATGACCTGGAAGACCCCGGCCCGGACCAGCTTCTCGGGGCTCAGGCGCACGGTGTCCGCGCCGTCGTAGAGGACCGATCCGGACGTGACCTTGCCGTTCTCCCCGGCCAAGAGGCCCGAGACGGCTTTGAGCGTCGTGGACTTGCCCGCGCCGTTGGCGCCCAGGAGGGTGGTGATGCTGCCGGCTGCCACGTCCAGGGACAGGCCTTTCAAGACCAGGACCACGTCGTTGTAGACCACTTCCAGGTTCATGACTTGGAGGATGTTCATGGATGCCTTCGGTTCCGCGTTACAGAATTGGTATCGAACGGTCGGGGACGCCGGGCGCCCCCGCCCCTGTTTCCGTTAGAGTCCGAGCCATTCCTTCTTGCGCTCGAGGACCGTGGTCTTCACGAACTCGAGCTTGCCGTCCTTGAAGGTGCAGATGTTGACGGACAGGTTGGGCCGGTGGTCGTCGGCGAAGTAGCTGACGGCCGGGGCCAGGCCCATGGGGTCGAAGTCGCGCATGGTCTCCAGGGCCGCCTTGATGCTCTCGCCCGTGACCTCTCCTTTCGCCTTGGCCATCTTCATGCCTTCGCACATGACCATGGCCGAGACGAAGCCGCGCACGTAGTGGGTCATCTGCGGCTGGTCCTTGGTCAGCTTGCGGATCAGGTCCATGCCGGCCGAGGGCTGGCCGTAGATGGCCGCGCCCTGCAGGCCGAAGTGGCCGGTGGCCGCGTCGCCGGCCAGCTTGAAGATGTTCTCGTCGCTGCTCCAGATGTTGCTGAAGAAGGTGCAGGTCATGCCGAGCTTCTGGGCGTCCTTCATGATGACGGCCGTGGACGGCGTGGTGCCGCCGGTCCAAACGAAGTCGGGCTCGGCCTTCTTGAGGCTCAGGAGCTGCGGGGTGGCGTCGATGGCCTTGAGGTCCACGTTCTCCTTGCCGACGACCTCGAAGCCCAGCTCCTTGGCGTACTCCTCCATGGCCGGGATGGGGGCGGTGCCGTAGGGGTTGTCCGGGAACATGAAGGCCAGCTTCGGCGCGCGCGACTCCTTCCAGGTCTCGCGCAGGTAGTTCAGGCCCGCGCGGCCCATGGTCGAGTAGTCCGCGGCGGCGGTGAAGTTGTAGGGTGCCTTGGCCGGGTCCATGAGATGGGCCGAGTAGGAGGCCGAGAAGACCGGGATCTTGTCCTTGGCCACGAACTTGACCAAGGCCTCGGTGTCGCCCGTACCCCAGCCCTGCATGGCCACGATGCCCTCGGAGGTGAAGCGCTTGTAGGCGGCCAGGGCCTGCTGCACGTTGTAGGCGTAGTCGACCTGGATGAGCTCCACTGGCTCGCCGCCGATGCCGCCGTTCTCGTTCAGCCAGGCCACGTAGGCCTTGATGCCCTCGGCGTAGGGCGTGCCCACGCTGGAGGTGGCTCCGGTCAGGTCGGACAGCAGGCCGACCTTGTAGGCGGCCGAGGCGGTGCCGACGGTGGCCGCGAGGGCCAGGACGGTCAGGAGGAGAAGCTTTTTCATGGGTTACTCCGGATGCGGCAAAAGGTTTCCCCGGCTCTTCATCGCCGGCGCGTCAGTATGCAAAGGGGTACAGCTTCCAGTAGGCCTTGGTCAGCCGCCACTTGCGGGCCAGGCCTTCGGGTTCGAAGATGAGGAAGAGCACCAGCATCAGCCCGAAGACCCCTTCCTTCATGGGCACGATGACGGCGCTCAGGTCCGGGGCGATGCCCCCCAGGGACGAAATGAGCAGGTTCAGCATTTCCGGCAGTAGGGTGATGAAGGCGGCCCCGAAGATGGAGCCGATGACGGAACCCATGCCGCCGATGATGATCATGGCCAGGTAGCTGATGGACAGCCCCATGGAGAACTGCTCGGGGGTGATGTACATGGTGTAGTGCGACCACAGCCCGCCCGCGACGCCGGCCAGGAAGGAACTCAGGCCAAAGGCCTGCAGCTTGTAGGCGAAGAGGTTCACGCCGACGTTCTCGGCCGACTGGTGGTAGTCGCGGATGGCCACGAAGGCGCGGCCGTGGCGGGTGCGGCTGACGTTGGTCACGGCCAGGACGCACAGGGCCGTCACGGCCAGGATGAGGTAGAAGATGCGCGCGTCGGTGTCGAAGGCGAAGCCCAGGATCTGCGGCGGGTCCACGGGCAGGCCGTTGGCCCCGCCCGTCAGGGAGGACGCGTGCAGAAAGACGTATTCGAGGATGAGCTGGGCGGCCAGGGTCGAGATGGCCAGGTAGATGCCCTTGAGGCGCAGGGACGGGATGCCGAAGACCATGCCGACCATAGCCGATATGGCCCCGCCGCCCAGGAGCGCGGCGACGAAGGGCGCGCCTGCGTTGGACAGGATGGCCGCGCCGTAGGCGCCCACGCCCACGAAGGCCCCGTGGCCCAGGGACATCTGCCCGCACATGCCCGTCAGCAGGTTCAGGGACACGGCGCCGATGACGGCGATGAGGATGAGGTTCAGGATGGACACGGCGTAGGAGTCCACCAGCTGGGGCAGCGCCAGCATGGCCGCGAGGAAGAGGCCCAGGCAGAGCTTCTGGAACCGCGAGCGGAACAGGCCGTCCTCGGCGGCGTAGGTCGTGTAGAAGAGGCCGCACTTGTGCATGCTCATACGCGTTCGATCTCCTTGGTTCCGAAAAGTCCGTAGGGCTTGACCATGAGGATGACGACCAGGATCAGGAAGGAGGCCACCTCCTTGAACCCGCCCAGGCCCAGGAGGTCCTTGGCCGCGCCTTCGCAGATGTTCTCCAGCACCCCGATGATGAGGCCGCCCAGGGCAGCGCCCAGCAGACTGTCCAGGCCGCCCAGGATCACGGCCGGGAAGACCTTGAGGCCCAGGTGCCCGAGCTGGGCGTTGATGCCGTTGATGTTGCCGAGGATGATGCCGCCGATGCTCGAAACCACGGCCGCGATGCACCAGGACAGGGCGAAGATGGACTTGATGCCGATGCCCATGGACTGGGCCGCCTGCTGGTCGAAGGCCGTGGCGCGCATGGCTATGCCCAGCGACGAGAACTTGAAGAACAGGCTGAAGACCCCGAAGAGCAGCGCCGAGAGCCCGAAGGCCGCGACGTAGACCGGCGCGATGGGCAGGCCCAGCAGCATGAAGGGCTCCTGGGGCAGGATGGCCGGGAAGACCTGGATCTGCGTGCCCCAGACCATCTGCACGAAGGACTTGAGCATGGACGACAGGCCGATGGTGACCATGACGACCGAGATGATGGGCTCGCCGATGAGCGGCCTGAGGATCAGGCGCTCCACGGCCGTGGCCAGGACGATGGAGAAGGCCAGGGTCAGCAGGAAGGAGGCCAGGAAGGGAAGCTGGAACTGCACCGTCAGGGCGAAGCAGACGTAGGCCCCGACCATGACCAGTTCGCCTTGGGCGAAGTTCACGACCTTGGTGGCCTTGAAGATGATGACAAATCCCAGGGCCACCAGGCTATAGATGGATCCGACCACGAGGCCGTTGATGATGAGCTGGAGATAGTATTCCATATGCCGTTCCTCACGCGCGTCCGACGTCGCGGATGCAGATGCTGCCCGTCATCTCGCGGCGGGAGCCGTCCTGGTAGGTGATGGCGATGCACAGGTCCGTGGCGTCCGTGCCGTCGTACAGCGCCGCGATGAGTTCGGCGTAGCGCTCGCCGATGACCTTGCGCCGGATCTTTCTGGTGCGGGTCAGCTCGCCGTCGTCGGCGTCGAGTTCCTTGAAGAGCAGGGCGAAGCGCCGCACCTCGGTGCCGGGCTGCAGGGCCTGGTTGATGCCCCGGATTTCGGCCTCGATGAGGTCGTAGAGCTCGGGCCTGGACGCCAGGTCCTGGTAGGTGGTGTAGGTCAGGCCCTTGGCCTCGGCCCAGCGGCCGGCGATGTCGCCGTCCAGGCAGACGACGGCCGCGATGAAGTCCCGCCCGTGGCCGAGGACCACGGCCTCCTGCACGTAGGTCGAGAACTTGATCTTGTTCTCGATGAACTGCGGCGAGAAACGCACGCCCGCGGCCGTGGTCATGACGTCGGACAGGCGGTCGATGATGACCAGCTGGCCGTTGTCCTTGAAATACCCTGCGTCGCCCGAATGCAGCCAGCCGTCGGTCACCGTCTCGGCCGTGGCCGCGTCGTTGCCCAGGTAGCCCTGGAACACGGCGGGGCTCCTGGACAGGATTTCGCCCTCTTCCGAGATGCGGATCTCGGTCTCGGAGATGGGTTCGCCCACGGTGTCGAAGCTGACGGCGCCGTCGCGGTGGATGCAGGAGATGCCGGCGATCTCGGTCTGGCCGTAGATCTGCTTCAGGTTCACGCCGAGGGCGTGGAAGAAGGTGAAGGTGTCGGGCCCCAGGGGCGCGCCGCCCGTGGAGGCCGAGCGCACGCGCGTGAAGCCCAGGCGGTCGCGCAGGGCGCGAAACAGGCCCCAGTCGGCCAGCCTGTTCGCCAGCCGCAGGCCCATGGACGGGGTCTCGCCGCGCAGCACGGCCCCGGCGTACCTCATGCCCACGGGCATGCAGAGGTTGAAGAGGAAACGCTTGAAGCGCGTGGTCTCCATGATGCGCACCCGCACCTTGGCGGCCATGTTCTCCCACACGCGCGGCGGCGAGAAGATGAGATGCGGCCCGATCTCGCGGATGTTTTCCTGCACGGTGTCGGGCTCCTCGGGGAAGTTGACGCAGAAGCCGAACAGCAGGGCCGAGGACACGGCCATCATCTGCTCGCCCATCCAGGCCAGGGGCAGGAAGGACACGAACTCGTCGGTCTCGCGCTTGGGGTCCGACAGGCCCAGGTTCCAGGCCATGGACAGGAGGTTCCTGTGCGAGAGCATGGCCAGCTTGGGCCGGCCCGTGGAGCCCGAGGTGGTGGCGATCAGCGCCGTGTCGTCGGGCGAGACGGCGTCGACCCAGGCCTCGAACTCGCTCGCCCGGTCGCGGCCCAGGGCGCGCACGTCGTCGAAGCTCTTGAGGCCCGGCGCGTCGTAGCCCACGAGGCCCTTGGGGTCGTGGTAGACGATGTGCTCAAGCAGCGGCAGGCTGCCCCGGATGGACAGGATCTTGTCGACCTGCTCCTGGTCCTCGGCCACGACCAGGCGCGCCCCCGACAGCTCGAAGACGTAGCCGATCTCCTCGCCGGGCGAGTCCTGGTAGAGGCCCAGGGACACGCCGCCCAGGCCCTGGATGGCCAGTTGGGCCCACAGCCACTCGGGGCGGTTGTCGCCGATGATGACGACGACGTCGCCGCGGCCCAGGCCCAGGGCCCTCAGGCCTGCTGCGAACTCGGCCGTGATGTCCAGGTACTGCCTGTAGGTGAAGGGCTGCCAGATGCCGTAGCTCTTCTCGCGCAGGGCCGTGCGGCCGGGACGTCGGCGGCAGTTGTCGAGGAGGAGTCTGGGGAGGGTGGTTTCGTACGGCGCGCTCATCTATCTTCCCTTGTAGAGGCCGTCCTCGTCGCCGAGGTAGGCGCTGACGACCTTGGGGTTGGTCTGGACGGCCTGGGGCGTGCCGCTGGCCAGGACCCGGCCGAAGTCGAGGACGATGACGTGGTCCGAGATGTCCATGACCACGCCCATGTCGTGTTCGACCAGAAAGACGGTCACGCCCCACTCCTCGTTGATGTCGAGGATGGAGCGGGCCATGTCCTCGGTCTCCTCCAGGTTCATGCCGGCCATGGGCTCGTCCAGCAGCAGGAGCTGCGGCTCGGCGGCCAGGGCCCGGCCCAGCTCGACCTTCTTCTGCACGCCGTAGGGCAGGTGCCCGGCGATGGTATGGCGGTAGGGCGAGAGGTTCAGGAAATCGATGATCTCCTCCACGCGCCGGCGGTGGCGCGTCTCTTCCCGGCGGGCTTTGCCCAGGTAGAGGATGGAGGCCAGCAGTCCGTAGCCCAGGCGCGAGTGGCGGCCGACCATGAGGTTGTCCAGGACCGACAGGCCGCGGAACAGGGCGATGTTCTGGAAGGTCCTGGCCAGGCCGAAGCCCGTGCGCTTGTGGGCCGGCACGCCGGTCAGCTCTCGGCCGTCCATGCTGATTTTGCCCTTGGTCGGGGTGTAGCGGCCCGAGATGCAGTTGAGCATGCTCGTCTTGCCCGCGCCGTTGGGCCCGATGAGAGAGGTGATGCTGCCCTTGTCCACGCGGCAGGTGACCCTGGACAGGGCGGCCACGTTCTTGAAGGTCAGGCTGACCTCCTGCACGTCGAGCAGGGGGCTACTGCCATTCATGCTTGAAATCCTCGGGGCCGACCACGTCGTACCCGGCCTTCTGCAGCGCCGCCGCGATGGACGAGGGGTTGGGCGTGTCCACGCGGATGACGACCATGCGGCGGTCGGCGTGGGTGAAGGTGCCGGTGGAGATGATGGAGTAGCCGAGGGCGTCGATGATGCCCGCGACCTCCTTCAGCACGCCGGGCCGGTCCACGACCTCGAAGACGATGCGCGAGCCGCCCTGGCCGTAGCCCATCTCCTCGGCCAGCACCTCCAGCATGATGGTGCGGTTTATGTAGCCGATGAGGTCGCCCTCGGCGTCGACCACGGCCAGTCCGGCCAGGTTCTTGGCGTGCATGAGCATGGCCGCGGCCTCGATCTCGGTCTCGGGCGTGACGGTGACGATGTCCTTGCGCATGATGCGTCCCACGGTCAGCTTGGACAGCAGGTAGTTGATCTCGTGCTTGTCCAGGCCGGTCATGAGGGAGGGCATGGCCGCGTTGATGTCCTCGGGGCGCACGTATCCGGCAAGCTTTCCGTCCCTGACCACGAACAGCATCCAGAGTTGCTGCTCGTCCATGACCCGCTGGGCGTCCTCGGCCAGGGCGTCGGGGGGCATACTGATGAAATTCTTGAGCATCTTGAGCCCGACAAACATGGTCGCTCCTTTTTCTCGGGGTGGTGGTTTCGATCGGAGTTTAGAAAGGTTCGTGCCAGAATGGTCCGCAGGGAGGGATGGCCGGTGGAAAAAAATTGCCGGATCTAAATTGGCATTATATTTCGAACTGTTGCTCTTCAGGCGCCGTCGCGGCTACGCTTGGAAGAAACAGGCGCGACCGGGTCATGCGGAAGACTATGTCGTTTTCATGCAATAAAAGTTGTCGGCATCGGAGTCCTTCCCGGCGGGGAAGGCCGCCGCGGGGCAGGCAAGCTCTGGCAAATTAAGTTGCCTGAGCAATTTATCTTGCAGCACAAAAAAAAGCGCCGGTGTTGACAGGTCCTCCCGGCAGGATTATTTTGAACATAATTTCAAATTGAGGGGGTCCGGTGGGACGCAGGAGAAAATGCAGGTTCGTGGCCGACGTGCCCGAGGTGACGGTGTTCAAGCCCCAGGGGGTGCCCATGTCTCAGCTCTACGGAGTGGCCATTGGCCTGGACGGGTTCGAGGCCTTGCGCCTGGTGGACGGGGAAGGCCTCAGCCAGGAGGAGGCGGCCGCCCGCATGCAGGTTTCCCGCCCCACGCTGTGCCGCATCCTGGGCGAGGCCCGGGGGCAGGTGGCCAGGGCGCTGTCGCGCGGCTGGGCCATCCGCATCGAGGTCGACGTGGAGCACGCCGTGACCAATGGAAGTGAACAGGAGATAATGGAGCTTCAGTGCTCGCGGTCGCAGGTCTGCGGCGGCGGCCGGGCTCGAGGAGGACGATCATGCCGGGACAGAGAGGACAAGGTGGCACAGGACGTGGACAGGGCGGCGGAGGTCGAGGCCAGGGCGGTTGCGGACGCGGCCAGGGGGGCGCAGGACGGGGCGGCGGTTGCCGCGGACAGCGTCCGGGCGCCGGAGCCGGAGGCGTAGGGGATGGTCGGGCCGGAGGCGGACTGGGACGTGCGCGGCGCGATGGGTCCTGTCTGACCGACGGGGCGGCGGATTCTTCCGCGGCTGGTGTTGACACGGGAAAAACAGAGGAATAAACGCTCATTTGAGCAAAATGGAGGGTTCGTGCCACGACCGAGAAAATGCCGCCGCATCGCAGGGTGCCCCAAGGCCTGCTGCTTCAAGCCCCAGGGCGTCCCGCTTTCCGACCTCGCCGAGGTCTACGTGCCCATGGACGGCTTCGAGGCCCTGCGCCTGGCCGATTACCAGGGCTTGAGCATGGAGGAGGGGGCGTCCCGGATGCACGTGTCCAGGCACACGTTCGGCCGCATCCTGGGCGAGGCCAGGCGGGTCGTGGCCCGGGCCCTGGTCGAGGGCCTGGCCCTGCACATCGCCAATGACGCGCAGGTGCCCTGCGCGAATTTCAACCGGGACCGGTTTGCGGTCCGCAGCAAGGATATCGTCATGACCAAGATAGCCATCACCAGCGAAGGCCCCAAACTGACCGACCGGGTCGATCCGCGTTTCGGCCGGGCCGGCGGTTTCGTCGTCGTCGATCTTGAAACCATGGCCACGACCTATGTCGACAACGGCGGGTCCCAGGCCATGAGCCACGGGGCCGGCATCCAGGCCGCCGAGAACATCGTCCAGGCGGGCGCTGGCGTGCTTTTGACCGGTTACGTGGGGCCCAAGGCCTTCGCCGCCCTGAAGGCGGCCGGGGTCAAGATCGGCCAGAACCTGGACGACATGACCGTGGCCGAGGCCCTTGAGCGCTACAGGTCGGGCCAGGTCGAGTTCGCCGACGCCCCGAACAAATAGGGGAGAGCCATGATCGTTGCAGTAGCGAGCGGCAAGGGGGGGACGGGCAAGACCACGGTCGCCGCGTCCCTGGCGGCAAAGTGGCCGGGGCCCCTGGTGGCCGTCGATCTCGACGTGGAGGAGCCCAACCTGCACCTGTTCCTCAAACCGAAATTGAGCGGCATCGAGACCGTCACCCTGGAGGTGCCGGACGTTGACGAGGAGAAGTGCACCTACTGCCGCAAGTGCGCCGAGCTGTGCCAGTTCAAGGCCATTTCGGTCATGGGTCGGGCCATCCTGACCTTTCCGGAAATGTGCCACGGCTGCGGCGGGTGCATGGCCGTCTGCCCCGAAGGGGCCATCGGCGTGACCACTCGCGAACTCGGCGTCGTGGAGCGCGGCGTGGCCAGGGGCTTCATCCCGTGTCTGACGGGCCGGTTGCGCATCGGCGAGGCCATGAGTCCGCCGCTCATGCGCCACGTCCGCGCGGCCATGGTCCGCGAAGCCGCGCCGATCGAGGCCGACATCGTCATCGACGCCCCTCCCGGCGTGAGCTGCCCGGCCATGAGCGCCGTGACCGACAGCGACGTCATCGTCCTTGTGACCGAGCCCACGCCCTTCGGCTTCTACGACTTCTCCCTGGCCGTGGAGGCGTTCACGCCTCTGGGCAAACCCATGGCCGTGGTCGTCAACCGCGCCGGATTGGGCGACGGACGCGTCTACGAGTACTGCCGGGAGCGCGGCCTGCCCATCGTGACGGAAATTCCGTACCGGCGGGACATTGCGGAACACTATTCCAGAGGGCTCGTCCTGGCGGAACTGGACGGGGCGATGGGCGAGCGTTTCGCCGCCCTGTGCCGGGCCTTGAAACAGCGGGCCGAGGAGGGCGTCCATGCGTGAGATCGTCGTCATCAGCGGCAAGGGCGGCACGGGCAAGACGTCCATTACCGCGGCCTTCGCCCACCTGGCCGAGAACAAGGTCATTTGCGACCTGGACGTGGACGCCCCGGACCTGCACCTGCTCCTGGACCCCCATGTGGTGCGCCGGGAGGACTTCCATTCCGGTCACGAGGCGGTCATCGACCCCGAACGGTGCAGCGGCTGCGGGACGTGCCTGGGCATGTGCCGTTTCGGCGCGGTGCTGGAGGATGACGGCAGGTACCGCATCGACCCCCTGCGCTGCGAGGGCTGCAAGGTCTGCGTGGCCTTCTGCCCGGAAGGGGCCATCGACTTTCCGTCCAGGCACTGCGGGACGCGCTCCGTCAGCGACACCCGCTTCGGCCCCATGGTCCATGCCCAGCTCTTCCCCGGACAGGAGAACTCAGGGCGCCTGGTCAGCGAACTGAAGAAGGAGGCCCGCAAGCTGGCCGGGGAGATGGGCAGGGACCTGATCCTGTGCGACGGCTCGCCCGGCATCGGCTGCCCGGTCATCAGTTCCCTGTCCCAGGCGAACCTGGCCGTGATCGTGACCGAGCCGACACCGTCGGGCCTGCACGACCTGGAGCGCGTGGCGTCCCTGTGCGAACATTTCCGCATCAAGGTTGCGGTCATCGTCAACAAGCACGACCTGAACCCGGACCATACGGCCGCCATCGAGGAACTCTGCCGCGCCAGGGGCTACGTGCTGGCCGGCCGGCTGCCCCACGACACCGTGGTCACCGAGGCCATGGTCGCGCGCAAGGCGGTCACGGAACTGGAAGACGAACATTTCGGCCGCCGGGTGCGCGACGCCTGGACGGTCATCCAAGGGCTTTTGAATGCAAACTGATCAAGGAGAACGTATGGAAAAGGCGAGAATCGCAGTCCCTTCGGCGCACCCCGGAGGGCTTGAGGCTGAGGTCGGGGCCCATTTCGGGCATTGCGACCTGTACACGATCATCGACGTGGTGAACGGGCAGATCGCCGAGGTCAGCACCCTGCCCAACGTCCCGCACGTGCAGGGTGGCTGCATGGCCCCGGTCCAGCACCTGGCCGGCAACGGCGTCAACCTGCTCATTGCCGGCGGCATGGGCATGCGCCCGCTGATGGGCTTCAACCAGGTCGGGATCGACGTCTTCTACGGCGCCGGCGCGCCGAACGTAGGCACGGCCGTCGACGCGCTCCTCAAGGGCGCCCTGGTCCGCTTCACCCAGGAGTACACCTGCGGCGGCGGTCACTAGCCATCCTCCGGGCCGGGCGGTTTCCGGCGACGGGCCGCCCGGTCCTGCACTCAAGTACGTACGGAGACGACATGCACGTGGTCATCATCACCGACCGCAGGGAGGCTCTGGGCGAGTTCGCCCGGGGCTTGGGAAAGGATGTCGAGTGGACGGCTTCGGCCGCCGATGTGCTGGACAGGGCCCCGGCGTCGCCGTGGCAGCTTGTGGTGGTCGACGCCATGATGTCCGGCATGGACTACAGAAAGTTCTTGCTGGACCTGCTGCGCGTCAACGCCATGCTCAACACCGTGGTCGTCACGGACCTGGGCGAGGAGGACTTTCACGAGCATAGCGAAGGGCTGGGCGTGCTCTGCTCCGTGCCCTCGAGCCCCTCGTGGGACGACGGGGTCAGGGCCATGGACAGGCTGTGCCTGTTGTATGGCCTGGGCTGAAAGGAGAGATTCGAAAGACGGGCAGAAAGGGCGGCACGGGCCGCCCTTTCCGCGTTCATGCGACTAGTTGTACTCGTTCATGGCCGCGTCGGCGTAGGTGTCCTCGAGGACTTTGCGCAGACGGAAGGCGCCTTCGATCATGGGGGCGAGTTTGGGCAGGCCGTCGATCTTGTCGACGTAGCTGAAGGCGCCCAGGACTTCGCCCATGCGGCGGGTCTCTTCGCTGCCGTGGCCGGTGAAGAGGACGACCTGGATCTTGGAGTTGATCTCCTTGATGCGCTTCAGGGTCTCGATGCCGTCGATGCCGGGCATCTCGATGTCCAGGACCACGACGTCGTAGTTACCCTTCTTGACCATTTCCAGGGCATCGTCGCCGGTGTGGGCCACGTCCGGGGAAATGCCGTACAGGATATTCAGACGGTCGGCGAGGATCCGGCACAGATCCTTCTCGTCGTCCACGATCAGCAGCTTCATCTTGTTCATATGTTCTCCTCCTTGGCAGATGCCGGACTTCCCGGCCCGTTGTTTTCGTTGTGCGCATGCACGGCCATGGGCACCCGTATGGTGAAGGTCGACCCGCGCCCAGGGGAGCTGCGCACGGTGATGCTCCCTCCCATGGCCTCGATGATGCCGTGGCAGATTGCCAGCCCCAATCCAATCCCCTTGCCCACCTCCTTGGTGGAGAAAAAGGGTTCGAAAATTCGCGTCAGCAGATGCTCCTCGATGCCGCAGCCCGTGTCCCGGACCGCGACCTCCAGACCGCCGTCCCGGAAGACTCCCGTCAGGGTCAGGACGGGCGCGTCGTGCCCTTCGGGATCCGCCGCTTTCATGGCCTCCACTGCGTCGAGGGCATTGTCGATGACGTTGGCCAGGACCTGCCCCCATTCCGACTCCGGAATTTCCATGGCGCACAGGGCCGGGGCCCACTCCTGGCCGACCTCCACACCCAGGGCTTCGATCCGCTCACGGCGCTCGTCGAGGAGCCTCCCGGCCAGGATCGGCAGCTTCGTCCTCGCACCCTTGGCGTCGAGTGCGCAGCGCAGCGTCAGCAGCTTCGCGGTGATGGCCTTGCAGCGCCTGGCCTGGTGCCGGATCAGGTCGAGGGATGTCCGCATTTCCGAGCGGTTGGCCTCGGTCAGGTCCGGCTCGTGCAGGATTTCCTCGATCCAACCGGCTTCGCTGATCATGACCTGCAGGGGGTTGTTGATCTCGTGGGCCACCCCCGTGGCCAGTTCGCCCATGGCCGCCAGCTTGGCCGTTTCGGCCATGCGTTGCCTGGAGAGGGCCTCCATATGCCGCCCTTCGGCGTCCCCGATGGCCGAAACCAGCGTGTCGATGTCGGCGGGCTTGGTCAGGTAGTCCCTGGCTCCGCTCTTCATGCCGGCCACGGCCGTGTTCAGGGTCGAGTCGGCCGTGAGCAGGATGACTTCAGGCCCCGACCTGTCGCTCTTGAGTGCGCCGAGGGTTTCCAGGCCGCTCATGCCCGGCATGGTGATGTCGAGGATCACGACTTCGGGGTGAAGCTCGCGCGCCATCTCCAGGGCCTGCTCCCCGCCGTAGGCCGTGTGCACCTCCATGCCTCTGGCGCGCAGCCTTTCGGACAGCAGATCCGCGAAATCGCGTTCGTCGTCGACCACCAGGACATGGACCATCAGAACCTACCTTCCGGGAACGTGTCCCTGCGTCACCGTGCGGATGCTGTCGAGCAGATCCTCGATGTCCAGGGGCTTCTTGTGATAGCGGGCCGCGCCGAGATTCTGGCAGGCCTCGAAATCCTGGTCCGAGCCGTGGCCGCTGAGCATGATGACGGGCAGGCCGGGCCATTCGCCGCGGATGCGCCGCAAGGTCTCCAGGCCGCTCATGCCCGGCATGCGCAGGTCCAGCACGACCACGTCCGGGGGGTCCTGCGCGATCATGACCAGTCCGCTCTGGCCGTCCAGGGCGACCCTGGCAGTGTAGCCCCGCATTTCCAGGCGCTCCTGGAGCGTGGTCACAAAGGCCTCTTCGTCGTCGATAAGCAGAATGTTCAGGGCGTCCATGGCTTTCAATCCTGACGTGAAACGGGGAAGAAGATTCTGAGCCGCGAGCCGTCCCACTCCATCCGGCCCTGTTCGAGCAGCGCGTCCAGATCGGACAGGCCGGACAGGTCCGGCGTGGTCCCGATGGGGGGCGCGACGTTCAGGACGTGGAACTCGGGCCCTTCGTCTATCGCGAGGCGGATCACACAGTCCTTGGCGCCTTCCCCCACGGCCCACTGCACGGCCCTGAAGCCGGCCATGAGGACCCAGATGGCGCCCACGGCCACCGGCAAGGCCCTCGCTGCCGGAGTGAACTCCACGGACGCCCCCTTGAGGCGCACCATGCGTTCGGAAAGCAGGGCCAGGGTCCGGGCGTGCACGCCCAGGTCGCACGATTCGAGCATGTCCGCATCGGCGGAGTGGGCCAGGCGGCTGGTCGCTTCCAGCAGCCCCTTGCCGCGGTCGACCTGGGACGAGATATGCCCGAGGGTACGTTCCAGGGTGGGCTTGTGCTTGAAGTCCACCCTGGCGTTGACCTTCATGATGTCGCCCAGCAGCCCCGCCGACTCTCGGATGATGGCCAGGATGTTCTGCATCTCGTGCATGCTCATGGCCGTGACCGATCCCATGAACCGCGTTTCGCGAGCGACTTCAGGCATGTTTCGTTCCTTCGCCGGCGGCGACAGCTTCCGAAAGGGTGCGGATGAGCTCCTCGATGTCGAGGGGCTTCATCAGGTACGCGAAGGCGCCGTGGCGCATGCCGTCGATGCCGTCGCGGGTCTTGCCCTGGCCCGTCAACAGGATGACCTGCACGGAGGGGTGCTGCTCCCTGACGCGCTGCAGGACTTCGATGCCCTTCATGCCGGGCATCATCATGTCGAGCACCATGACGTGCGGCTCGTCTTCGTTCACGGCTTTCAGCGCCGATTCCCCGTCGTGGGCCACGCGGGCGGCGATGCCCCGGAGATCGAGCCGTTCGGCCAGGGTGGTCACGAATTCGACCTCGTCATCGACCAGCAGGATGTTCCACTCGTTCGTATCCATATCGTTACCCTTCCACGGAGCGTTTGGGCAGCAGGATGGTCATGGTCGTACCCTCGTTCAGCTTGGTCTTGACCTGAATCTCGCCGCCCAGTCGTTTGACGATGCCGTAGGTGATGGACATGCCCAGCCCCGTTCCTTTTTCCTTCTTTGTGGTGAAGAACGGCTCGAACATGTTCTTGGCGGTCTCTTCGGACATGCCGCAGCCGTTGTCCTGGACCGAAACCCCGATGAAATCCTCGCTCTCGTCCCACGACCTGATGACGATCTGCCCGCCGTCGGGCACCGCCGCCAGGGCGTTGTTCAGAATGTTCAGGAAGACCTGCTGGATCTGGCCGTGATCCGTGGGGATCTGCGGGAGGTTGTGGGCCAGCTCTCGTTTGAGCTCGACATTGCGGTACTGCGCCTCGCGTTCCAGGAAGCCCAGCGTCTCCACCAGGACCGTGTTCACGTCCAGGACCTCGATCTTGACGTCCATGCGCTTGGCGAAGCTGAGCATGCGGTGCGTGATGCCCCGGCAGCGGTCCACGGAGCGCAGGATGGCCTCGATCTGACGTCCGAACTTGTCCTTGTCCGGGAAGTCCGGGCGCAGGTTCATGATGTCGCGCATGAGCCCGGCCTTCTCGTTGATGATGGCCAGGGGGTTGTTGATCTCGTGGGCCACGCCTGCCGCCAGGCGTCCGATGGAGGACAGCTTCTGGGAGTGCTCCATCTGGTGGATGGCGCCCATGCGCTGCTCGTCGCTCTCCTGCAGCCGCGAGATCAGCAGGCTCGTCACTCTGTAGACGGCCAGGAAAATGAGGATGACGCTCGAGACGAAGATGAAGAGCAGATCCAGGCGCACCGTGTACCACGTGCTGAAGGCCGTGGGCTTGGGCTTCACGGCGACCAGGGCGAAGTCCGTGTTGGCGATGAAGGCCGAGGCGATGAAGTTGTCCTGTCCTTTCTGGTCCCGGATCGACTGGACGTTCGATTCGAATCCGGTCGACGGCAGATCGAAGGGCAGGATGTCGAGCACCTTGCCGTAGCGGCGTGATTCCGTCTGGAGGATGCCGCTTCGGTTGACCAGGAATGCGTCGCTGCCCGGCTCCAGTCCCATGGCCGAAATGATGCGGTCGAAGTGCATGGTGTCGAGGGTGGCCCGGAGAATCCAGGACCGGCCGCTTTCCGTGGTGTGCCGCACGGCGATGACCACGTGGGGGAACTTGCGGAAGCCCAGGAACACGTCGCTGACGTAGGTGCCCTTGAACTGGACCTGGTGGAACCAGGGCTGTTCGGTGTAGTTGCGGCCCTTGAGGTCGTACGGGCCGGCATAGCTGAGCTGGTTGCCGGCGACGTCGATGAGGCCGAGGTCCACGAAACCGGTGAACTCCCTGCGCATGACCTGGAAGATGCGCTGCAGGTTGGCGTCGTCGGACAGTTCGTCGAAGGAGTAGGCCGAGGCGATGAAGCTCACTGCCGAGGTGCGCTCGGCCAGGAACAGCTCGAAGGAGTGCTTGGCCTTGCCCACCAGCGCCCGCAGGGGGGCCTGGATCTCGGCCGCCATGGTGTTCTGGTGCTCGTAGTAGTTGAGCCCGGCCAGGGACAGCAGGGGAATCAGGGTGACCAGCGCCATGAGCGAGACGATCTTGCGCCGCAGGAGATTGTATCGCCTGGGCGAATTGATGTCCGTGCCGATGTCGGCCTTGATGATGTTGATGGGTGCGGACAGGATGCTCTTCATGCGGACTCCCCGGCCCGGTCGAAAAGAATGTCCCCCGCCTTGAGCTCGCCTGCGGCCAGACGTGGGATGACGCGCTCCAGGGGACCCATGACCGAGTCGATCACTTCGATGCGTTTCCAGCGCAGATAGTGGAAGTACTCGTCCTCGATCCCTCCGCAGACGATGGTCCCGACATCCCTGGACAGGGCCAGGTCGCACAGTTCGTCCCCGGAGGCGTCGGCCAGCAGGAAGGACTTCCTCTGGACGATTTCCCCACTCTCCGAAATGGACAATAGCAGGGCTTCCTTGGTCAGGTCAAAGCGTGGGGCGACTTCGTCCCTGGCGATGGCGATGAGCACTCTTCGTTCCACTGCTAGTTCCCTTCCGCGCTCTTGCGCGGGGCCTTGCGGGCCTTTTCTGCCGGACGTGGGGCCGGTCCGGTGCCGGCGAGATCCACCAGATGGCCGGGGAGATGGCCGGTCCGGATGGTGTCCCCGGGGCAGACCATGGCCGCAAATTCCATGATGTTCCTGAGTTCGCGGACGTTGCCCGGGAAGTCGTGTTCGCTGACGATGCGCAGGGCCCTGGGGCTGATGCCGGTTATCTGTTTCTTGAAGCGGGCGGCGTACTGCGACATGAAATGGTGCAGCAGGAAGCCCAGGTCCTCGCCGCGGTCCTTGAGTCGCGGAAGGTGCAGGCGGATGGCCGAGATGCGGTGGAAGAGGTCCTCGCGCAGACGCCCCTCCCGCACGAGCCTTTCCGGCGACTCCGCCGTGGAGACCATGAGCCGGGCGTTGACCCGCACGGGTTTGGTCGCCCCCACGGGCAGCACGGTCCCTTCGTCCAGGAACTGCACCAGCCTGCTCTGATGCGGCAGGGGCAGGTCCGCGATCTCGGAGAGGTAGAGCGTGCCGCCGTGGGCCTGCTGGAAGCGGCCGGGCTTGAGTTCCCCTTCTGCCGCCTGGATCCGCCCGAAGAGCTCCGCGTCCAGCAGTTCCGAGGGCATGGGGCCGCAGCTGAAACGGATGAAGGGTTCGCGGGACCTGTGGGAGGCCTTGTGCACGGATTCGGCCAGGAGATCCTTGCCCGTGCCGGTTTCCCCGGTGATGAGCACCGGGGAGTCATGCTGCGCGATGACCGGCACGAGGTTCAGGATTTTCTGCATGGCCTGGCTGCGGCCGATGATCTGGCCCTGGCCCGTGGCCTGGGACAGGCGGGACTCGATTTCGCGCAGGGCGGTCAGGTCCTCGACGATGTCCAGAATGCAGACCGGCCTGTTTTCGCCGTCCCGGACGCGCACTGGGGTGATGCGCACCGGGATCTTGCGGTGGTGCCGGTTGATGCAGTCGGTTTCGATGCCCTTGTCCGGCCCGTCCTCGCGCCCGTGGGGGCAGCCCTGGATGCAGGCGCGGCTGCGCAGGACATGCCTGCACGGCAGGCCGCGCACCTCGTCCCGGCTGTAGCCGGTGAGCGCTTCCAGGGCCTTGTTGAGCATGAGAATCCGCCCGCCGCCGTCCAGCAAGGCCACGCCCATGGGCAGGCCGTCGAGGAGGGACGGCAGGTCCGGACACTCGCCGCGGACCAGATCTTCGATGCGTTTCAGCACGTCAGACTCCGCCTAGTGCGCGCCGCCCCCGACGATGCCGGATGCGGCAAAGCAGAGCACGAGGACTTCCAGCAGGGAGATGATGGCATAGGCCATGTCCTTCTTCTTCAGGTAGGCGAAGATGACCGGAATGTAGCAGACGATGGTCAGGCCGCCCAGCAGCGCGATGCCGAGGAAGTTCAGGAAGTCGCCCTTGTTCAGGAGGGTCGCCCAGCCCCAACCGGTCGGCACGTTGTTCTGGGTCAGGTATTCGCCCACGGGCTGGGACCAGAACTTGGTCACCAGGTCCATGGAGACGTAAGGGTCCATGATGCCGGTGACGTACAGGGCGTACGTCACGATCATGAGGGCCAGGCCGCTCCAACACCCGTAGAAGAGGATGTTGGCGTAGGCGATCTGTTCGGCCGGGGCGTTGGTATCGGGTCTGTTCATGGTTGTTCTCCTTGAGATCTGAAAGTTAGAAGCCGAGGCCCTTGGCCAGTGCCTTGCCGCCCGCGAAGAGCAGGACGCCGATGACCATGTAGCGGATGAAGGCCGGCTTGGCCTTGGCCAGCAGGCGCACGCCCACGAAGGAGCCCATCATCAGGCCGATGATGGAGGGGATGGCCATGAGGGGGATGACGCAGCCCTGGTTCAGGTAGACCCAGGCGGCGGAGGTGTCGGTGATGGACAGCAGGAACTTGCTGGTGCCGACGGCGACCTTCAGCGGCGCGCCCATGAGCAGGTTCAGGACCGGGACGTTGGCCCAGCCGGCGCCGAGGCCGAACATGCCGGCCATGATGCCGATGATGATGAAGAGCAGCAGGCCCGGCAGGGTGCGGTGGGTCTTCCACTCGACGACCTCGCCGTTGGCTTCCAGGTATGCGCCCTGGATGCCCAGAGCCAGGCCCAGGGCGTCCTGCTTGGTGACCACGGGACGGGCCGTGTTCTTGGAGGTCAGCAGGAGGATGGCGATGCCCATGATGGTGCCGCCCAGGCAGATCTGGACCACGTTGCCCGGCAGGGCCAGGCCCAGGAAGGCGCCGACGATGGCGCAGCTGGAGGCGATGAGCGCCACGGGCAGGGCCAGACGAAGGCTTGCGAGGTTGCGCTTCAGGAGACCAGGTCCGGCGGCCAGGGCTCCGGCCAGGGCGACGAGCAGGCCCGCGCCGCGCACGAAGTCGAGGTGGAAGGGGAAAAACCCGCTGACCAGGGGCACGAAGAGCACGCCGCCGCCGACACCGGCCAGTACGGCGATGATGCCGAGCACGAAGCAGAAGAAGAGCAGGATCGTCGGCCATGCCCACCACGGCATGGAGGACGGGGCTCCCGTCGCTTCGGCCATCTGTTTGGCCGCTTCATTGGCGATATCGGTGTTGTTGTCGGCCCAGGCCAGAGTTGCCAACAGGAGCGCGGCCAGTCCGACCCCTCCCAGAATTCGCATCCACGTTTTGTTCAGTTTCATTCCTGTCTCTCTCCAGTTTACACGGTTCCTTGCCTGAAATTTTGCCATACCACGATGCGAAGCGCATTCGGTCCCCCTATATCGCAAGGAGCATGCCATTCGGGAACTGGCGGTATTTGCGCATTGACGAGGTGTCGGCCAAGGAGTAATCGGCAAGAAATTGCCGCATCGGCAAGATTGTGCCTTTTTTCTCAAAAAGGCGGTGCGACAGAGATTCCTTCGGGTGGTCGCTTCTCGAACCGCTCCAGCAAGGACAAGGAAAGTATTGATGTCGAAAAATCGAGGTGTTGGCTCAGAATCCAGCCTCCGCGAGCATCCGGTTTCCCCCGGCAGGAAATTGCCGAACGCTGCCGGCGAGCTCGAGGCGGAGATCCTCGAACTCGGGACCGAGGAGGGGCTTGGCAAGTTCGTGATCCAGTCGCGGGCCATGCGCGATCTCTATCGCCTGGCCATGCAGGTGGCCGGATCAGATGCCACCATCCTGGTCTACGGCGAGTCCGGCACGGGCAAGGAGCTTTTCGCCCGCCTCGTGCACCAGCTCTCGGGCCGTCGCACCAGACCGTTCATCCCCGTCAACTGCGGCGTGCTCAAGGGGGAGCTGTTCGCCGACAAGTTCTTCGGCCACGAGGCCGGGGCCTTCACCGGGGCCCAGCGGCAGCGTAAGGGCAGCTTCGAGATGGCCGCCGACGGGACGCTGTTTCTGGACGAAGTCGGCGAGATTCCGCCCACCAACCAGGTCGATTTCCTGCGCGTGCTGGAAGAAAAGACCTTTCGTCGCCTGGGCGGGGAGAGGACGCTGCCCTTCGACGCGCGCATCGTGGCCGCCACCAACCGCGTGCTGCACAAGATGGTCTCGGCCGGCGAGTTCCGGGCCGACCTCTACTACCGCCTGAACGTCATCCCCGTGACCCTGCCCCCCCTGCGCGAACGATCCGACGACATCCCGCCCCTGGCCGAGTACTTCCTGGCCATGTACCGCCACCGCTACCACAAACCCGACATCCGCCTCGCCCCGGCCACCCTGGCCACCCTGTGCAAGTACTCCTGGCCCGGCAACGTCCGCGAACTCAGGAACCTCATGGAGCGTCTGGTGCTCCTGACTGCCGACAACGTTATCGAGCCGGGGCACCTGCCCCTGGAAATGCGCATCGCCACGGGCCTGCCCGCCGTGGAGTGCGGCCAGGGCGTCATGACCCTGGAGGCGGCCGTGCGCCAGGCCGAGGTGGCCGCCATCGTACGCGCCTGGGCCGAGGCCGGGGGCAGCAAGGCGAGATTGGCCGAGATCCTGGCCGTCAGCCCACGCACCCTGCGCTACAAGCTGGCCGAGTACGAACTCAAGCTGAACTGAATTCCTGTCTGATCGGAGATGGCGAGGTGCGGCCCCTTCCCGGACATCCTTCGGGAGGCGGGGAGCCGTTCGGAAGTTCCGGCAATATGTGCGGCAATTTTTTGCCGATCAGTGAGAGGGAAGGCGGCGGTGCGCCCCGGGCCAGGATGAGGCCCGGGGCGTTTTCGTCATTTTCCGCCCCATGTCTCCCGGTGCACAAGCTCCGGCCGGAAGCGGTCCAGGGCCTCGAAGGGTGTTTCGGGCCAGCCCACGGGGATGAGGGAGAAGGGGAGGATGTGGTCGGGGAGTCCGAAGAGCCTGCGGAAACCGTCCATGCGGTCCTGCTCCGGGAAGATGCCGACCCATACGGTTCCGAGCCCCAGGTCGCGGGCGGCCAGGAGCATGTTCTGGGTGGCGGCGCTCAGGTCCTGGACCCAGAAGGTCGGCCATTTTTTGCCGTCGGGGTCGCCGCAGGCGAGGATGGCCAAGGGGGCCTGGGCGACCATCTTGGCGTAGGGGTGGAAGGCGGGAATCGCTTCGAGCCGCGCCCTGTCCGTGATCACGACGAAGTGCCACGGCTGCTGGTTCCCGGCCGAGGGCGCGGCCATGCCGGCGCGGAGGATGGTTTCGATCATCACTTCGTCCACGGGCGTGTCGGTGTATTTGCGGATGCTGCGCCGCGTGTGGATTGCGTCGAGAAGTTCCATGGTGTTCCTCCGTGCTGCAGGTTGCGTGGCCGGGCCCGTCTTCCGGAGCTGAAACAGCGTGTCCGTTGACGGGGAATGCGTCGTGCCCGTCAGTTCTGTGCGTTCTTGAGCTCCTGCATGGCCTTGACCAGGGGGCCCAGATCCGGCCTTGAGTTGATGTCGTGCACGTCGATGTAGCGGATGATGCCCTGTTTATCTATCAGGAACAGCGACCGCTCGGCCTCGCCAGTCGAGCGCAGGATGCCCAGGGCGTCGGCCAGCTCGCCGTGGGGGAAGAAGTCCGAGGCCACCGGGAACCACACGCCGCCCATTTCCCGGACCCAGGCGTGCAGGGTCGGCACGTTGTCCACGCTCAGGCCGATGAGCTGCGTGTCCGTCTGGTCGAAGAGGTCCTGCACGATGTTGTAGCCGGGCCACTGCCCCGAGCAGACCGGGGTCCAGGCCGCCGGCACGAAGGACAGGACCAAGTTTTTCTTCCCGCGGAACTGGGCCAGGCTGACCGTGCCGCCGTCGATGGTCGGCAGGCTGAAGTCCGGGGCAGGGTCCCCGACCTTGACTTTCAGGGTGCTGTCCACCGGCTTCAGCTCACCCACCTCGAAGAGATGGTCCTTGGGAATGCCCGTACCCTGGGCCACGGCCCAGAGCGGTGCCCCGCAGATCAGGACCGCGGCGAGAAGGAAGGGGATCAGATGTCGTGACATGGGTCTACCTCGCGGCTTTGCTCGCTTTCAGGGCATGGTCCAGAAACGAGGCGGCGGATTCCATGCGGCCGAGCATGGTGTCTGCGACGATGATTTCCTTCTTCTGCGCATCGAGGTCGAGGACATAGAAGAAGGGCGTGCCGACTTCGCCGATTTCCTTGTTGACCTTGATATCGGGGTCCGAGAACAGGGGGAAGGTCACGGCGTACTTCTCCCGGAAAACCTTCACCTCGAAATCCGAATTGCCGACGCCTACGCCGATGAGCTTCACGTCTTCGGCCAGCCCGCGGCTTTTGATCAGGGCGTTCAGCTC
>JANJWV010000143.1 GCA_024709365.1 Desulfomicrobium sp.
TGACCATGGCAGACTCCTCCCGGAGTTGTGGATTGGTGGTACAACCCACACATGCCATGGTCTTTCTTTTTGCTGAAGATCCCGCACACTACCAAGGCGGCCGCACAGGCGCGAATCTTGAATGGCTTCGGACGCTTCATCAACGCCGGCTTCACCCATCGACATCGAACGTCCTCGGCGCAGCAGGAATCCCACCCAACCAGACTGGGAATATTTCCTACTTGACCGCCCGTTTTCCCATCCGATAATCGATTTCTTGGCCTCTTCCTTGCTTATTCCATCTCCCCGGCCCGAAATTCAGGCCGGGGAGCATGTTTTTTCTTCAATTTTGTCATTAAAAGCCTTGTCGCCTTGGGAAAATATGACATTTCTGTCATCTGGGCATCCACCCCTCAGCGGCGCCGGGGATAGAACACTCATCAGGGAGTAGCGCGCTATGTGTCGATTGTTTGCGCTGACCAGCAGCGACCCCGTCTCCCCCATGGATGCCATCCGCGCCCTGGATGTCATGCGCGAGGGACACGACGGCTCGGGCGTCGGCCTGTACCTGTCGGATCTGGCCGGTCCGTTCGAGTCCATGAAGGACAGCCCCGTCCTGTCCGGAATCTTCACCGACTTAGGGATGAAGCGTCTCGACGAGTTCATGGAAGCCAAGGGCTTCACCCTGAGGTACGACATGCCCATCACGCCCAAGGGGCCGCTGCCGACCTGGACGCCCAAGCGTGACCGTTACGTGGTCCGCGCCTACGACATCCCCGCCTCCTGGAAGGATCTGAACGACGTCGAAAAGGGGCAGGGCTACCTCAAGACCCGCCTTGAACTCAAGCACATGGGCCTTCAGGACGAGAGCATCACGGTCTTCTCCTTCTGGCCGGACACGGTCATGATCAAGGAGATCGGCGATCCGCTGCAGGTCGGCGAGTACCTGGGCCTGGACCGCCCCGAGATCAAAAGCCGCCTCGTCCTGGCCCAGGGCCGGCAGAACACCAACTACGCCATCAACCTCTACGCCTGCCATCCCTTCTTCATCGAGGGGTTGAGCACCATGACCAACGGCGAGAACACGGCCTTCGTGCCGATCCGCGACTACCTCATGGGCCAGGGCGTGCCCGGCTACGAGGGCTACAACTCGGACTCCGAGGTCTTCACGCACATCCTGCACTACACCATCCGCAGGCTGGGCCTGCCCTTCGAGGCGTACAAGCACATCATCACGCCCCTGAAGGACCACGAGATGAAGGGCCACCCCGACCAGGCCTTCCTGTCCAAGCTGAAGCAGATCTGCCGGCGCCTCATCATCGACGGCCCCAACTGCGTCATCGGCTGCCTGCCGGACAAGTCCATGTTCATGGTCCAGGACAGCAAGAAGCTGCGCCCCGGCGTGGTCGGCGGCCGTCCCGGCCTGTACGCGTTCTCGTCCGAGATCTGCGGCCTGGACCTGGCCATCCCCGATCGTGACAAGTCCCAGGATTTCCAACCCATGCATCTGGATTCGGCCATCGTTGGCCCGGACCGCCAGGAGGTCAGAGTATGTCGGCAGTCGCAGCCATTACCCCTTCCCAACTGAGCCTCAAGGACCTGCCCTGGCAGATCCGCTGGGACAAGGACCGCTGCACCCTGTGCGGCCAGTGCGCGGCCGTGTGCCCCATGCAGACGCTGGAACTCGGCACCTTCCGCAAGCGCATCGTCAAGGTCCCGGCCGGTCTGAAGAGCAAGCCCGAGAACGAGCACACCGTCTACTACGGCATCCGCCAGCGCACGGCCCCGCATCAGGCCTGCATCGGCTGCGCGACCTGCACCATGGTCTGCCCCAATGACGCCATCATGCCCATGCATTCCGACGAAAAGGACAAGCTGCGCATGCACGTCAACCTCGGCGGCCAGCCCCGCACCCGCGGCGGCCGTCGCAACGACAGCGGCTCGGTGCTCGATCAGATCAAGTTCATCCGCATCTCCATGCTGACGGACCCGGCCCTGGACTCGGGCCGCCACGAGTTCGACCTGCGCACCCTCATCGGCCGCATCCAGTCCCCGGCCGAAGGCCTGGCCACCTTCAAGGAGCAGGGCTGGGCCCCGGCCGTGCGCGAGATCTACCCGCTCATGATCGGCAGCATGTCGTTCGGCGCCCTGTCCCCGAACATGTGGGAAGGCCTGCAGATGGGCGTGGCGTACCTGAACGAGGAGCTGAACATGCCCGTGCGCATGTGCACGGGCGAGGGCGGCTGCCCGCCGCGCCTGCTCAGGTCGCGTTTCCTCAAATATGTCATTCTCCAGATCGCCTCGGGCTACTTCGGCTGGGACGAGATCATCCACGCCATCCCGCACATGAAGGAAGACCCCTGCGCCATCGAGATCAAGTACGGCCAGGGCGCCAAGCCCGGCGACGGCGGCCTGCTCATGTGGCACAAGGTCAACAAGCTCATCGCGGCCATCCGCGGCGTGCCTCCGGGAGTGAGCCTGCCGAGCCCGCCGACGCACCAGACCCAGTACTCCATCGAGGAGTCCGTGGCCAAGATGATCCAGTCCATGTCCATGGCCTGGGGCTTCCGCGTGCCCGTGTACCCCAAGATCTCGGCCACGACCACGACCAACGCCGTGCTCAACAACCTCTGCCGCAACCCCTACGCCGCGGGCCTGGCCGTGGACGGCGAGGACGGCGGCACCGGCGCGGCCTACAACGTGTCCATGAACCACATGGGCAGCCCCATCGCCTCCAACATCCGCGACGCCTACCTGACCCTGTGCAAGATCGGCAAACAGAACGAGGTCCCGCTCATCGCCGGCGGCGGCATCGGCAAGAACGGCAACCTGGCCGCCAACGCCGCGGCCCTGATCATGCTGGGCGCCTCGGCCGTGCAGATCGGCAAGTACGCCATGCAGGCCGCGGCCGGGTGCGTGGGCTCCGAGTCCGACCGCTGCAACGTGTGCAACATCGGCGTCTGCCCCAAGGGCATCACCTCCCAGGATCCGCGCGTCTACCGCCGCCTCGATCCGGAAAAGGTCGCCGAACGGCTGGTGGACCTCTACGTCAGCTTCGACACGGAACTGAAGAAGATCGTCGCCCCCCTGGGCCGTTCCACCTCGCTGCCCATCGGCATGTCCGACGCCCTGGGCATCGCCGACAAGGACGCGGCTGACAGACTGGCCATCAAGTACGTGGTGTAGGGAGAGAAGCGGATATGCAGAACAACACATTCATTGCGGGCAAGGAAAACGGCGTGCGCCTGGAATCGCGCATCCTGGAGGAACGCATCCAGGATGCCGTGCGTCAGGGAGCGCGCGAACTGACCATCGAGGCCTGCGGCCAGCACTGCCTGGGCGGCCGCCTGTGGATGGCCAAGGAAGAGCCCATCCACGTTACCATCACCGGCGCGCCCGGCCAGCGCATGGCCTCCCTGGGCGTGCCCGGCACCTTCATCGAAGTCATGGGACCGGCCTCCGACGACACGGGCTGGCTCAACGCCGGCGCCGAAGTCGTGGTGCACGGCAATGCCGGCAACGGCACCTGCAACGCCATGGCCCAGGGCAAGGTCTTTGTCGGCGGCGACGTCGGCTCCCGTTCCATGACCATGACCAAACAGAACCCGCGGTTTCCCGCCCCGGAACTGTGGGTCCTGGGCCAGACCGGCGACTACTTCGCCGAGTTCATGGCCGGCGGCGTGGCCGTGGTCTGCGGCGTGGACGCCATCGACCAGGCCTGCACCCTGGGCTACCGGCCCTGCGTGGGCATGGTCGGCGGCCGCATCTTCTACCGCGGCCAGGAGCAGACAGTCAGCGCGGCCGACGCCATCCACGCCCCCATCACCGACGACGACTGGACCTGGCTGACCGAAAACCTCAAGCAGTTCCTGAATAAACTGGGCAAGGACGACCTCTTGGCCACGCTGGCCGTGCGCGAGGAGTGGCATCTGGCCCGGGCCAAGACGCCGCACGAGAAGATCACCAGAAAGCGCAAGTCCATGTCCGAGTTCCACGCCAAGGTCTGGGACATGGAGCTCGGCCGCGGCGGCCTGGTCGGCGACCTGACCTCGGTGGACCGCTCGCCCATCGGCCTCATCACCACCGGCGAGCTGCGCCGCAACGTGCCCGTCTGGGAAAACTGCAAGTACATGCCGCCCTGCCAGGCCAGCTGCCCCTCGGGCATCCCGGTGCAGAAACGCTGGCAGCTCATCCGCGAAGGCCGCCTGGCCGAGGCCGTGGACCTGTCCCTGGAATTCACGCCCTTCCCGGCCACGGTCTGCGGCTACCTCTGCCCCAACCTGTGCATGGAAGGCTGCACGCGCGGCCTGGGCAGCCTCAAGCCCGTGGACGCCAAGATGCTCGGCAAGGAGGGTATCAACGCCCACCCGCCCATGCTGCCCCTGTCCTCGGACAAGAAGGTGGCCGTCATCGGCGGCGGCCCGGCCGGCATCTCCGTGGCCTGGCAGCTGCGCCTGAAAGGACACAAGGCGTCTGTCTTCGACATGGACGAGAAGCTCGGCGGCAAGCTGCAGGCCTCCATCCCGGCCAACCGCATCCCACCCGAGGTGCTGGCGGCCGAACTCGACCGCGCCCGCGAGGTCATCCCCCACGTGCGCCTGGAGAAGAAGCTGACCCGCGAGGACTTCGAGGCCATCAGGAAGGACTACGACTTCATCGTCCTGGCCACCGGCGCCCAGCGCCCGCGCACCCTGCCCGTGCCCGGCAACGAGCGGCTCGTCACGGCCCTGGACTTCCTCAAGGCGGCCAAGCACGGCGACGGCAAGGTCGGCGAGCGCGTGGTCGTCATCGGCGCCGGCAACGTGGGCTGCGACGTGGCCACCGAGGCCGCCCGCCTGGGCGCCAAGAGCCTGACGCTGATCGACGTGCAGAAGCCCGCCTCCTTCGGCAAGGAGCGCGAGGAGGCCGAAAAGGCCGGTGCGCAGTTCATGTGGCCCTGCTTCACCAAGGAGATCACGGCCGAGGGCGTGGTCCTGACGGACGGACGGCTCCTCCCGGCCGACACGGTCGTCATCTCCATCGGCGACACGCCGGACCTGGAGGCCTTCCCCGAGAACATCGCTCGCGAACGCGGCTTCATCACCGTCAACGAGGTCAACCAGACCACGGACCCGCACGTCTTCGCCATCGGCGACCTGGTCAAGCTGGGCCTCCTGACCCAGGCCATCGGCGACGGCCGCCGCGCGGCCCAGGCCATCGACGACATCGTGGCCGGCCGCCGGCCCCTGTCCGTCACGGCCGACATGATGGAGGAGCTCAAGACGCGCATCGAGTACATGGACCCGGGCAATCACATGTCCGAAACCATCGACTACTCGCGCATGAACCTGGCCTACTTCGACCCCCGCCTGGGCGGCTTCGAAAGCCTGGACCAGTGCGCCGAGGAGTGCTCGTCCTGCGGCGTGTGCCGCGACTGCGGCATCTGCGAGGCCATCTGCCCCCGCGGCGCCATCAGCCGCCAGGCCCTGCCGGACAACGAGTTCGCCATGGTCTGCGACAACGAGAAGTGCATCGGCTGCGGCTTCTGCGCCGGAGCCTGCCCGTGCGGCATCTGGACGCTGATCCCGAACACGCCGCTGGGCTAGACCGCAGCGCCGCACGGCGCTCATGCAATGATACACGAAGGGGGAAAGGCGACTTTCCCCCTTTTTCGTGGCTAACGGTGATAAAAAGGAGAAAAAACACCCAACGTTGCTTGGCGCATGTTCCGCAAAACGCGGCGGGATTCGCTTTCACGCAACCAAACTCCGACATATCCTCCGCAATTCGAGCGGTGATTGTTCGGACATTCACCGCACCGTCTCAGAAGAGTCCGCGTGAAGGGTGAAAATACAAGACGATGCGCCTGACCTGTCTTCGCTAGAGCGGTAACTAAATCCCCTACATCCGCGCCTGGTTACTCGCTCCCGATTCCATACCTTCTCATCTGGCTCCACACGCTCGTCCGTGAAATCCCCAAAATCCTCGCCGCCTCGGACCGGTTCCCTCCGGCCTCTCCCAGGGCCTTGCGCAGGCGCTCCTTCTTGATCTCGTCGAGGCTCCTGCCCGAGACCTCGCCGGGGAGGCAGACCGCGGGCTGGCTGAAAATCTCGGCCGGCAGGTCGCGCGGTTCGATCATGTCGGTCTTGCAGGCCACCAGGGCGTACTCGAAGGCGCTTCTGAGTTCGCGCACGTTGCCGGGCCAGGGATGACGCAGGAGCAGGTCCATGGCTTCGCGGGAGATGCCGCGGACCTGCTTGCCCGACTTCATCTGGCTGCGGCGGAAGAAGTGCGCGGCCAGAAGCGCGATGTCCTCCCGCCGGTCGCGCAGCGGTGGGATGCGGATGGGGATGACGTTGATGCGGTAGTAGAGGTCCTGGCGAAACTGTCCCCTGGCCACCAGTTCCGGCAGGTCGCGGTTGGTGGCCGTGATGATGCGGGCGCGGACCGCGATGGGGCGGTGGTCGCCGACGCGCTCGATGACCTTCTCCTCCAGCACGCGCAGGAGCTTGACCTGGGTGGCCATTGGCAGATCCCCGATTTCGTCGAGGAATATGTCCCCGTCGGCCGCGGGCTAGAAGCGGCCGAACCAGTCCTTGTGGGCCCCGGTGTAGGCGCCCTTGACGTGGCCGAAAAGCTCGCTCTCCAGCAGTGATTCGTTCAGGGCCGCGCAGTTGACCTTGATAAACGGTCGCTCCCGGCGCGGCCCGGCGTCGTGGATGGCCTTGGCCACCAGTTCCTTGCCCGTGCCGCTCTCGCCGTAGATGACCACTGGCGCGTCAGTTTGGGCCACGCCGTCGATGAGGTCGAAGACCTGCTGCATGCGCGCATCGCGGCCGACGATGCCGTGAAAGCTGTCCTCGGCCGACAGCTCGCGGCGGAAGATCTCGATCTGCTCCTCCTTGTCCACCAGGTCGGAGATGTCCGTGATGGTCTCCACGGCGCCGATGACCGTGCCGTCGGCGTCGCGCAGCACCGAGGCGTTCTTGACCACGGGCACGCGCGTCCCGTCACGGCGGACCAGGGCGCACTTCTGGCGGCGTAGCTCTCCCTTCTCGAACATGACGCAGAAATGGCATTGGGGGATGCCCCGCGCCAGCTCACAGGTCGAGCAGCCGAGAATGGAACACGACGCGCCGATGAGTTCCTCGCGGGCATAGCCGGTCATCTCCACCAGGGCCTGGTTCACGGACACGATCTGCCCGTCCGGGGTGACGATCATGACCCCGTCCTGAATGGTGTTGACCACGGTCTTCCAATATTGGTTCAGATTTTCTTCCACGTGTTCACCTGTCAACCTTGTCGTTATCTTTCTGAACAGCACATGTTCACCTGTTTATGATGTGAACATGCAAAGAACAAGGGGCCGGACGGCAGATCGTAGCCGAAGGCCTTGAAGTTGCGATTTTTCATCCACGATTTCGAAGAGATGAGACAATTAACGCATCCGACTCCCAGGCGGAGCAGACCCCTGGCACGACCTTCGCTTTGTCTGGGACATGAAATGCTTCAAAGCGTTGAACCGCACGGATTCCGCGACCCGGATCGACATGCGCAACAGCATGGACTTCTTCTGCATGCTCAAGACCTGCGCCCTGATCAAAAGGCTCGCCCCCGGCGAGAGCGTGCACATCCTGGCCAACGACAGGAATTTCCTCGCGGACCTGCAGCGGGTGCATCCCGACTGCACCTTCGAGACCGTATCCTGCGTCATGGGCTTCGAAGAAAATGCGGACTTCCTCGTTCGTGTCCGCAGAACCGCCACCAAGGTCGAAAACCAGTAATCAGGAGGCCACCATGCCCGCCATCGCCGTCACCTGCCCGTATTGTCATGCCGAAACGGCCGTGACCCAAACCGACGACTACGCGCCGCAGTTTCACCCATGCCCCTCGTGCGGGATGAATTTCATCGCCGAGAGGCGCGCCGGCGGCCTCAGGGTCATGAAGGTCGCCGACGCCCCGTGCATGAGCAACCCGGATTGCCGGGAGGTGGAAACCAGCGCGACGTGTGAAGAATAGGGCGGGAACGACACCATGTGGAACATACTGCAAACCATCTCGAAAAATCTGGTCACGGCCATCCCGGCCGTCATGACCCTGGGCTTCGTCTGCGGCCTGCTGGGTGACGTGTCGTGGCTCAAGGGCCTCATCGTGCCCTTCACCTTTCTCATGGTCTACCCCATGATGGTCACCCTGAAGATCAACCAGGTCTTCTCCGGCGGCGACATCAAGGCCCAGATCGTCACGCAGATCGTCAACTTCGGCCTCGTGCCCTTCCTGGCCTTCGGGGTGGCCTGGGTCTTCTTCCGCGAACAGCCCTTCATGATGCTCGGCATCGTCCTGGCCGGCCTCGTGCCCACCAGCGGCATGACCATCTCCTGGACGGGCTTCGCCAAGGGCAACGTGGCCGCGGCCGTGAAGATGACCGTCATCGGCCTGACCCTGGGCTCCCTGGCCACTCCAGTCTACGTACGGAGTCTGCTGGGGGCCGGCATCGAGATGGACATCTCGGCCGTCTTCTCCCAGATCGTGCTCATCGTCTTCCTGCCCATGGCCCTGGGGTACGCCACCCAGCGGACGCTGGTCCGCGTCTACGGCCAGAAGGCCTTCGCCGAGCGCCTGGGCCCGCGGTTCCCGTCCCTGTCCACCGTCGGGGTGCTCGGCATCGTCTTCATCGCCCTGGCCCTCAAGGCCAAGACCATCATGGGTTCGCCCACCCTGCTGCTGCAGATCCTCGTCCCCCTGGCCGTCATCTACGGGGCGAACTTCACTCTCAGCACGATCCTGGGGCGCATGCTTCTTCCGCGCGGCGACGCCATCGCCATGGTCTACGGCACGGTCATGCGCAATCTGTCAATCGCCCTGGCCGTGGCCATGAACGCCTTTGGCGCGGGCGGCTCCGACGCGGCCCTGGTCGTGGCCATGGCCTACATCATCCAGGTTCAGAGCGCGGCGTGGTACGTCCGGCTCACCGACCGCCTCTTCGGTCCGGCCCAGGCACCTGGTTTCACCGCACCTCAACCTGCCGGCAGGAGCTAGAACCATGCTGCCCGAATACAGACGCATCCTCTACGCCACCGACCTGTCCGAAAGCGCCCGTCTGGCCCTGCGCCACGCAGTGTCCCTGGCCGGGCGCTACGGGGCGACCATGACCATCCTGCATGTGGTTCCGGACCTCGTGGACCTCATGAGTGAGAACGCCGGGTTCGACATCGAGACGCATTTCGAGGCCGATCACTGGAAGAGCCTCAACACTTCGGCTGCGGCGCGGGCCAAGGCCAAGGCCGTGGAGCGCGTGCGCGAAATGGCCGCAGAGTGCGCCACGGGCGATGCCGGCTGCCCCGTGGCCGGTGCGGACGTGAGGATCCGGACCGGCGACCCGGCCGAACGCATCCTTGAGGAAATCCCGGGCCACGATCTGGTGGTCATGGGAGCCCACGGCCGCGGCGTGTTCGCCGACATGCTGCTGGGCTCGGTGGCCCGCAAGGTCGTGCGCCTGAGCCCCGTGCCGGTGCTCACGGTGCGGCTGTCCGGGGAAAAGGAAAAGTAGAGGCATGGATTGCCGCGCTGCGCTCGCAATGAAGGGTCATTCTGGACGTCATTGCGAGGAGTCTCCGACAAACGGGCTCTGCGCAGGAGATCCCATTTCAAGAAAACGATGAGCTCAAATGGACGATGACAAAATCCCCATGAAAAAACACATGACCATCAACCGCAGATCCTTCCTGGCTGCCGGGCTGGCCGCTGCCGTCGGCGCCGCGGCCAAGCCTGCGCAGGCCCTTGCCGGCGGAGTCGCGGATGCCGGGAAAAGCGAGGCCGTGGTTCTGGCCACCCTGCTCGACCTGTCCAAATGCATCGGCTGCGGGGCCTGCGTCGAAGCCTGCCGCGAAGCGAGCGCCCAAAGGTTTCCCGAGCCCGTCAAACCTTTCCCGAAGATGTACCCGTCCCGGGTCAAGGCCGCGGATTGGAGCGACAAGCGCGACGTGGACGACCGCCTGACGCCCTACAACTGGCTCTACATCCAGACGGCTTCGGGGGAGTACGACGGCAGACCTTTCGAGCTGAACATCCCGCGGCGCTGCCTGCACTGCCAGAACCCGCCCTGCGCCAACCTCTGCCCGTGGGGCGCGGCGTCCAAGGACGGGCGCGGCATCGTGGCCATCAACGACGAGATCTGCCTGGGCGGCTCCAAGTGCAAGGACGTCTGCCCGTGGCACATTCCCGAGCGCCAGACGGGCGTGGGCCTGTACCTGAAGCTCGCCCCGAGCTTCGCGGGCAACGGCGTCATGTACAAGTGCGACCGCTGCCAGGACCGCGTCGCGGCCGGCGGCACTCCAGCCTGCATCAAGGCCTGCCCCGAGGGCGTGCAGACCATCGGGCCGCGCGACGAGATCCGGGCCAAGGCCCGCAAGCTGGCCGATGAGATCGGCGGCCTCATTTACGGCGACACGGAAAACGGCGGGACCAACACCTTCTACGTCTCGCCCGTGCCCTTCGACGTCCTGAACAAGACCGTCGAGACCGGACCGGGGCGTCCGCACTTGGCCTCCGTCGCCAACCCCTTCAGTACCGAAGACATCCTGGCCCGGGCCGTCTACGCCGCACCCCTGGCCGGACTGGCCGCCGGGGCGCTGCACCTGATCCGCGGCGCGGCCTCGGAGGACGACCATGAATGAGCGCACCATGAACCTGATCTTCCGCCTGACGGTCTTCGCCCTGCTCTTCACGGGCTTCGCGCAGATGCCCATCTTCGCGCGCTACTACCTGGCCGACGTGCCGGGCTTCGCCTGGACGGCCGACTACTACCTGAACCACGTCCTGCACTACGGCCTGGCCGCCGTCCTGCTGGTCTTCCTGGGCTGGCGGCTGCCCCTGGCCGTGAAGCGCAGGTGGACTCCCGGCGGACTGCTCCTGGCCATGTGCTGGGCCGGCGTCGTGCTCACGGGCCTTGTGCGGGTCATGAAGAACCAGCCCGACGTGTTCTTTTCCCCGACCTTCGTCATGGCCGTGGACTGGGCGCACCTGGGTTTCGTCATGCTGCTGGGCGCAGTCAGCCTGGGCCGGCGCTTGGCGACCGGGAACAGGGTAACTGCGGCGCCGTAATTTTTCCCGACGGCCCTTCCGCCGCCCGCTGCCGACTCTCGTCGGGCACGGAAAGGGCCGGACCGAACCTTCCAGACATCAGACACATCATCTTCAAGGAGTTTCTATGGTTCCCAAGCGTATCGTCGTCATCGGTGGCACTGCCGCCGGACCCAAGGCCGCGGCCAGGGCCAGCCGCCTGGATCAGAACGCGGAGGTCATCCTCCTGCAGAAGGCCCCGGAGCTGTCCATGGCCTCGTGCGGCTACCCCTACTACGTCTCCGGGATGTTCAAGGAACGCGAAAAGCTGCTCTGCACCCCGGCCGGCGTGGTCCGCGACCCGTCATTCTTCGCCGGGGCCAAGGGCATCACGGCCATGGTCAACACAGAGGCCGTGCGCATCGATCGCGAGGCCAAGGTCGTGAACTGGATCAACGCCGCCGGCGAGACGGGCATGCTGGCCTACGACAAGCTCATCCTCTGCACCGGTTCGGTGCCCAAGATGCCGCCCATCCCAGGCCGCGACCTGCAGGGCGTGACCACCCTGAACTCCATGGCCGACGCCGACCGCATGCGCGCCTGGGCCGAGCACGGCCGGGGCAAGCGCGCCGTCATCGTCGGCGGCGGCCTCATCGGCATGGAAGCCTGCGAGGCCCTGCACGAATCCGGCGTCCACGTCACCGTGGTCGAGGCCCTGCCTCAGGTTCTGGGCTTTCTCGACACGGAACTGGCCCTGCTGGTGGAGAACCACGCCCGCTCCAAGGGCGCGGACATCCTGACCGGCACGGGCATCGCCGCGATCACGGGTGAAGACGGCCACGTCACGGGCGTGCGCCTGGCCGACGGCCGCGAGCTGCCCTGCGACCTGGTGGTCATGGCCATCGGCGTGGCCCCCAACACGACCCTGGCCAAAGAGGCCGGCCTTGAGATCGGCCGGTTCGGCGGCATCGTCGTCAACGACTTCATGGGCACCTCGGACCCGGACATCTATGCCGCGGGCGACTGCGTCGAGGTCACCAACCGGCTGACGGGTGCGAAGATGTTCGCCCCCTACGGCGACCTGGCCAACCTCGAAGGCCGCGTGGCCGGCGAAAACGCCGTGCTCGGCGACACGGTGCGCTTCCCCGGCACCATCGGCAGCGGCATCTGCAAGGTCTTCGACTTCACCGCCGCCTCCACGGGCCTGTCCGAGCGCCGGGCCCGCGAAGCCGGCTTCGACGTGGTCACGGCCGTCAACGCCAGCCCCGACAAGCCCGGTTTCATGAACGCAAAACCCCTGGTCTCCAAGATGATCGCCGATCGCGCCTCGGGCCGCATCCTGGGCTTCGCCTGCGTGGGTCAGGGCGACGTCAACCGCCAGGCTTCGGAAATGGCCGTGGCCGTGGCCGCCGGCTGGACCGTGGACGACATGGCCATGGCCGACCTGCCCTACGCGCCGCCGTATTCCCAGGCCATCGACCACGCCATCGCCACGGCGCACATCCTGCAGAACAAGATGCGCGGCCTCATGACCGGCATCTCGGCCGTGGAGGCCAAGGCCCTGTTCGACGCGGGCGGCCCCCTCTACGTCCTCGACGTGCGCGGCCCCGAGGAGTTCAAGGAGATGCGCCTGGGACGCGGTGAGAACCTGATCCCCCTGGGCCAGCTGCGCAAGCGCGTGTCCGAGCTGCCCGAGGACAGGAACGCCACCATCCTGTCCTTCTGCAAGGTCTCCATGCGCGGCTACGAGGCCCAGCGCATCCTCGAAAAGGAAGGCTACACCGACGTGCGCGTCATGGAAGGCGGCCTCATGGCCTGGCCGTACGCCAAGGAACGATAGCGCCCCTCCTTGAAAGCGTCGAAAGC
>JANJWV010000170.1 GCA_024709365.1 Desulfomicrobium sp.
GTCGGGGCAGGTCGAGTGGCGACGGTTCGGCTCTACGAGGCCGGCGAGGAAGTTTCGGCGCCCCCCGCCCGGACCCGGACCGGACAGCGGCCGCCCAAGCTCAAGCCCCCTGTTTTTTCCCGATCTCCCCGAACAGCATCCGCTGCACGTCCGAAATCCTCGACCACCCGTCCCCCTTGCCCCCGGCCCGAGGATGCACCATGGGCGCATACCCCAGGTTCGCCGCCTGCCGCAGGCGTACGTCGTGTCCCGTGACGGGCCTGATCTGGCCGTTCAGGTCCACCACGCCCCAGAAGACCGCGCCTTCGGGCAGCGGCCTGTCGTAGAGCGACGACAGGATGGCCGCGACGATGCCCAGATCCAGGCCCGGGTCCTTCATGCGCAGCCCCCCGCCGACCTTGGCGTAGACGTCGACCTGACCCAGGTTGACCTGCAGGCGCTTCTCCATGACGGCAATGAGCAGGTGCAGCCGGTTGGCGTCGAAGCCCAGGGCCGTGCGCCGCGGGAAGGCCAGGAAGGTCCGCGTGACCAGGGCCTGCACCTCGACCACGAAGGGCCGCTGGGACTCCATGGACATGACCAGGGCCGTGCCCGAGAGGGCCGTGTCGCGGGCCTGCAGAAAGAAGGTCGAGGGGTCCTCGATGACGCTCATGCCCTGCTCCTTCATCTCGAAGAGCAGGATCTCGTTGGACGGTCCGAAGCGGTTCTTGACCACGCGCAGGATGCGGAAGAGGTGCTCCTTGTCGCCCTCCAGGTAGAGGACGGTGTCGACCATGTGCTCCAGGAGCTTGGGTCCGGCGATCTGACCGTCCTTGGTCACATGGCCCACCAGGATGACGGTCACGCCGGTCTGCTTGGCCCGCTCCACCAGGGCCGTGGCCACGGCCCGGACCTGGCTGACGGAGCCGGGCAGCCCCTCGGCCTTGGACGAGACCATGGTCTGGACGGAGTCCACGACCACCAGGGCGGGCCGGTCCTCCATGCAGGCCAGGATGTCCTCGGCCTGGTTGGAGGCCATGGCCGTGAGCCTGCCGCCCAGCATCCCGAGGCGTTCGGCCCGGCTACGGATCTGGGACAGGGATTCCTCGCCCGAGACGTAGATCACGGCCTTGCCGGAGTTCTCCATGCCCGAGGCGACCTGCAGGAGCAGCGTGGACTTGCCGATGCCCGGCTCCCCGCCCAGGAGGATGACGCCGCCGGGCACGAAGCCGCTGCCCAGGACCGGGTCCAGGCCCGAAAGGTGGGTGCTGATGCGGTCTTCCTGGAACTGCGGCATGTCGCGCAGGTCCACGGGCCGGTTCGCCGCGGGCGCACCCCCCGGAGCCGGCTGCACCTGGGCCGCTTCCAGGGTGTTCCAGGCCTGGCACTTGGGGCACTGCCCCTGCCAGCGCGGACTCTGGGCCTTGCAGGCCGAGCAGACGTATGCGGTTCTGGTCTTCATGGGCAATAAAAAAGGCAGGCCGGGGCCTGCCTCGTGGGGTTCGGGTTGGTCGTCATTGCTGCGGCAGCGTCGACTGGATCACTTCCAGCCCGAACTCCTCCACCGTTTCCGGCGCGTGGAAGAAGACGGTCATGAAGGGCACCGAGGCCCCGGGCTGGATGTTGGTGTTGTTGGTCAGGATGCCGACCTTGGCCGTGAGGGCCGCCTCGATGTCGGCCTTGGAGGACACCTGCAACTGGTAGAGGGAAACCACGTTGCCGCACATGAACTCCTGGGCGGCCACTTCCTTGCCCTGGCTGTCGAACAGGGAGGCCTTGAGGCGGATGAGTTCCCGGGCTTCGGGGAAGCGGTTCACGGCCTTGCCCTCGATGATGAAGAGCTGTCCTTCCTTCTCGTTGGGCACGAAGTACTGGCGGACATTCTCCAGGGCGATCTGGGCCGCGCCTTCGCGCGGCGCGGCGCCCGATGCGGCCGGAGGGGCCGGGGGCTCGGTGCCCAGACCCAGCAGGGCCGGGCGGAAGAAGTAGATGCCGGCGCCGGCGCAGGCCAGCAGCACCACGAGCAGGCCGAGAATGAGTCCGGTTTTTCCGGACTTCCTGCCCTTGGCGGCGGGAGCATCCTCATCGCGCAACGGGTCGCGATCGGTTGATCCGACGAGGGGCTGCTGAAAAGCCCCTTCGAGATCCGCCAGCATCTCCCTGTCCACGGAGCGCGCGGGGGCGGCCTTGGCCATCCGCTCCTCGAGCATGGCCGTCAGGTCGTCCTCGATGGAATCCCTTGCGGCGGGTTTGGGCGCGGTCTTGGCCTTTCCGGCATCGAGCAGCGCCTCAAGCTCGTCCTCCAGGGAATCGCCGACGGCAGGCCGCGGTGCGGGTTTGGCAGCGGGAGCGGCCGGAGCATCCTTGAACATGCCGCCGAATTCGTCTTCGAGAAAGTCGTCGACGGCGGGTTTTTTCGCGGCAGCCGCAGGCGCATCCTTGAACATGTCGCCGAACCCGTCATCGGAAAAATCGTCGACAGGGGGTTTGGGGGCGGGAGCGGCCGGAGCCTCCTGGACCGGGAGCACCGGCTCCTCCGGCTCGGCAGGCTTGGGGCGGAAAACGGTGAAGACGCTCTTGCAGCGCGCGCACCGGACCTTGGTGCCGTCATGGCCGATCTTGCTTTCGTCGAGATTGTATTTTGTCGTGCACTCGGGGCATTGAACGATCATGGCCTGTCCTTGCAAAAGATCAGTCTGGCTAAAGGACTACGCTTCGGAGAACTTGAGGTCGTAGATGCCGTCAAGTTCTCTGTATTGCTCGGCGTAGTCAAGCCCATAGCCGACGATGTAGCCTTTATCCAGAGGAAAACCTACGAAATCGACCCGGATGTCGACCTCGCGGCGCTCGGTCTTGTCGATCATGGCCGCGATCCTGATGGACTTCGGCCCCCTGGCCTCCAGGACCCTGGTCAGGAACTGCATGGAGTGGCCCGTGTCGACGATGTCCTCGACGACGAGGACGTGCTTGTCCCTGATGTCGATCTCCATGTCCTTGGAAAAGACCATCTTGGACTTGCGCGAGGTCTGGTCCGCGTAGCTCGACAGGCGGACGAAATCCATGCTCGGATGGATGGTCAGGTTGCGCATCAGGTCCGTGAAGAAGGCGTAGGCGCCCTTGAGCACGCAGACGCAGACCACGGGCTCGTCGCCGTAATGCTCGGATATCTGGCGGCCGAGTTCGCGCGCGCGGGCCTCGATCTGGTTTCGGTCGAAAAGCTGGACGAATTTCATGAGCACTCCACTCCCTTACAATTCAATCATCATGGCCACTTCGTCGCATTCCGGGAACTGGGGGCACTTGAGGCAGTCGGCCCAGACCTTCTGGGGCAGAATGTCCTTGCTCACTTCCTTGAATCCCAGCTTCTGGAAAAAGGCGACCTGATAGGTCAAGGCGAAGACCTTGTAAACACCGAATGTCAGGGCGTCGCTGACGCAGAACTCCACCAGCCTGCGTCCCAGCCCCTGGCCCTGGGCGCTCTCGGCCACGACCAGGGAGCGGACCTCGGCCAGGGCCTCCCAGGTGATGGTCAGGGCGCAGCAGCCCACGACCTCGCCCGTCTGCCTGTCCTCGGCGACGATGAAGTCGCGCAGGTGGGAATAGAGCTCCCCGAAGGAGCGCGGCAGGAGCAGACGCTTGTTGGCGCAGTCCATGAGCAGGCGGTGGATGGCCTTGACGTCGGTGATGGTCGCCTTTCTGAGAACGAATCTTTCCATGTTTGGTCCCGTGATGTCGATGTGATGTCAGCCCTGCCGGACCTCGGCGCACAGCTGCGTGGCCACCCGCACCGCGGCCACGGCGTCGTCGGCGTAGCCGTGGGCCCCGATCATGTCGGCGTAGGCGCGCGTGACCACCGCCCCGCCGACCATGACCCGGCAGGAGAGGCCGCGTTCGCGCACCAGGCGAACCGTGTCCTCCATCCGCACCATGGTCGTGGTCATGAGGGCCGAAAGGCCGATGACGGACGCGCCGTGCTCCACGGCGGCGTCCACGATGTCGGCGGCGGCGACGTCCTTGCCCAGGTCCACGACGTTGTAGCCGAAGTTCCTGAGCATCAGGCAGACGATGTTCTTGCCGATGTCGTGGATGTCGCCCTCGACGGTGGCCATGACCACGGTGTCGCGGGCCTCCTCCCCTTCGCGCACCAGCAGGTGCCGGATGGAGTCGAAGCCCGTCTGCATCGTCTCGGCGCACAGCAGCAGCTGCGGCAGGAAATATTCCTTCCTCTCGTACTTTTCGCCGACCCTGGCAATGGCCGGGATCATCTCCCCGTCCACTAGGGCGAACGGGTCCGCGCCTTCGGCGATGCGGGCGGCCAGGAGGTCTGCGATGCGGTCCTTCTGCCCCTTCATGACGGCCGTGAAGACTGGGCTGCCCTCCTCCTCGGCGGCCGCGGCCGCGACGGGCCCGGCGGAGGCGCCAGGGGTCCAGCCGGAATAGGCGGCGATGAAGGACGAGGCCTGGCGGTCGCGGCCCAGCAGCACCTCGCCGGCGGCCAGGCTCTCGCGCAGGCGCGCCGTGTTGGGGTTGGCGATGAACGAGGTCATGCCCGCGCCCATGGCCATGGCCAGGAAGGTGGAATTGATGAGGTCGCGGGCCGGCAGGCCGAAGGAGATGTTGGACAGGCCCATGGTCGAGCCCAGGCCCCAGCGCTCGCGGCAGTGGCGGATGACCTCCAGGCAGGCCCGGGCGGCCTCGGGCTTGGAGGACACGGTCAGGGCCAGGGCGTCGACCAGGATGAGGCGGCGCGGGATGCGCAGTTCCTCGGCCTTGTCGAGGAGTTCCTCGATGATGGCCAGACGCTCGGCGGCCGTGACGGGCAGCTTGCGGCCCTTGAGGGGCAGGAGGATGAAGGGCGCGCCGTAGTCGCGGCACAGGGGGCCGAGGGTCTCCATGCGATCGGCCTCGCCGCTGATGGAGTTGACCAGGGCCGATCCGGGGTAGGCCTCCAGGGCGGCGCGGATGGCGTCGGGGTTGCTCGAATCCAGGCACAGGGGCGCGGCGTGGGCGCTGGTCAGAGCCCGTACGGCCAGGGGCAGCATGCGGGTCTCGTCGACCATGGGCGCGCCGACGTTGACGTCCAGGAGGTCGGCGCCGGCGGCTATCTGCTCCTCGGCGAAGGTCAGGACCTGACGCGTCTCCAGCCGCTGCAGCTGTGCCGCCAGCTCGGCCTTGCCCGTGGGGTTGATGCGCTCGCCGATGATGCGGCAGGGGCGGTCGAAACCGAAGTCCACGGCCCGCGAACGCGAGGTGACCGTCAGGCAGGGTCTGGCCTCGAAGGCCGGGCGCGCCACGGGACGGTCGCCGCACAGGGCGGACAGGGCTTTGATGTGCTCGGGAGTGGTGCCGCAGCAGCCGCCCAGACAGGCCACGCCGTCGGCGGCCAGGGTGGACACCGTCGCGGCGAAGGGGTCCGGGGGCAGGCGGAAGACCGTGGCGCCGTCGACAAGCTCGGGCAGGCCGGCGTTGGGTTCGATGAGCACGGGCGTGTCGCAGGACGCGAGGATGGCGCGCGCCACCAGGATGAGCTCCTCGGGGCCGGCGCTGCAGTTGGAGCCGATGAGGTCCACGCCCATGTTCTCCATGGTCCGGGCGAAGACCTCGGGGCTGGTGCCGGTCAGGCTGACGCCGCCCTCGAAGGTCATGCTGATGCCCACGGGCAGGCCGCAGACCTCGCGCGCGGCCACGACCACGGCGCGGGCCTCGGCCAGGTCGAACTGCGTCTCGCCCAGGATCAGGTCGACGCCGCCGGCCACGAGGCCGCGGATCTGCTCCTTGAAAATCTCGACGAGCCCGCGGAAAGTGATGTCGCCCAGGGGCTCGACCATCTTGCCCGTGGGGCCCACGCTGCCGGCCACGAAAACGCCTTCGCCCACGGCTTGACGCGCGGCGCGGGCCATGGTCTCATTGACCTCGAAGACGTCGAGGCCCGCGGGAAGCTTGTGGCGGGTCGCGCCGAAGGTGTTTGTGGTCACGACACGGGCTCCGGCCCGGGCGTACTCGGCGTGGATGGCGGACACGACATCCGGGCGCGCCATGCCGAACTCCTCGGGGGATTGGCCGGGCCTGAGCCCCCGTCGTTGCAGCAGGCTGCCCATGCCTCCATCGAAGATCAGTATGTTTCCGTCCTTCAGGGAACGGCGAAAATCGCGCATTGTACACCTCGCGTCACGGCCGTGTCGGCGCCGGTTTGAACGAAGTGCCCTACTGAAAATCATTGAAAAGGACAAACAAAAACTCTATGATCGTATACTTTGAAATAGCGGAGTGATTCGGCGCACCCTCGTACTCGAAGCGTCCCCCCGGATACCGGTTTTTTCCTCATTTTCGGCCTCAGACGCCTAAGGATCGCCCCCAAGCGCACCATCATGAAGTTCAAGCAGCCACTCGAAGACGAAAACCTGGACGAGGAGTTCGAAGTGGAACCCGTCGAGATCATAGATGACATCGGCGAGGACGACGGCTCCGGTGACGACGGACTCGAGGAGACGCCCCCGCTGACCGTGGGCCCGCTGGTGCTGGCCGCGCCTGCCCGGCGCGAAGTGGCCACCCTCGACCCGCTGCACATCTATCTCCAGGAGATCAAGAAATTCCGGGCCCTGGAGCCCGACGAGGAGTTCGATCTCGCGCGCCGCTACCGCGACGAGAAGGAGGAGCAGGCGGCCTTCATCCTCATCACCTCCAACCTGCGGCTGGTGGTCAAGATCGCCATGGACTTCCAGCGCCGCTGGATGAAGAACGTCCTGGACCTGATCCAGGAGGGCAACGTGGGGCTCATGAAGGCGGTCCAGAAGTTCGACCCCGACAAGGGCATCAAGTTCTCCTACTACGCGTCCTTCTGGATCAAGGCCTACATCCTGAAGTTCATCATGGACAACTGGCGAATGGTCAAGATCGGCACGACCCAGGCCCAGCGCAAGCTGTTCTACAACCTGGGCAAGGAGCGCCAGCGCCTGCAGGCCCAGGGCTTCGACCCCAGCACCTCGACCCTGGCCGACAACCTGCAGGTTTCCGAGGCCGACATCGTGGAGATGGGCCAGCGCCTGGGCCAGCACGACGTGTCCCTGGACATGAAGATCGGCGACGATTCGAGCTTCACGCCCATGGACTTCATTCCCGCCCTGGAGGCCGGGATCGAGGAGCGGATGGCCGCCGACGAGATCAGCGTGCTCATCCACGACAATATCGAGGCCATCCGGGACGGGCTGAGCGAGAAGGAGCTCGACATCCTGGAACAGCGCCTTCTGGCCGACACGCCCATCACCCTGCGCGAGATCGGCGACAAATACGGCATCACCCGGGAGCGCGTGCGCCAGATCGAGGCCAGGCTCCTGCAGAAGATCAAGAACCAGATGTCCAGCACCATCCAGGACTTTTCCGCCGAGTGGATCGAACATGAAGAATGAGATTCTACGCCGCATCAAGCAGGAGAGCGCCACGGTCACGCCCGAATCCCTGCCCAGCTTCTACACCGCCATGAGCGCCGAACTGGCCTCCTCCAGGGACACGTTCTTCTCCCACCCCATGGTCCTGCGCTGCCGCGAAGACGTGCTGCCCTTCCTCAACGACGAGTTCGGACACGGCATCGAGCACTCGAAGAAAGTGGCCATCGAGGCCTCGGCCCTCATCCTCGGCGAGGCCAAGACCCTGGGTTTCGACGCCGCCAGGCGCCTTGCCCTCATGGCCATGCTCTCGGGCCTGCTGCACGACACCTGCCGACTGGAGGGCGAACACGCCTCGCGGGGGGCCGAGCTGTCCCTGATGATCCTGCGCGACTACCCGCTTTCCGACGACGAGAAGCAGATGATCGCCGCGGCCGTGCGCTGCCACGAGGCATTCTCCCCCACAATGGATTTCGGCCACGCCGGGACCCAGTTCCTGGCCGACGCCCTCTACGACGCGGACAAGTTCCGTTGGGGGCCCGACAATTTCATGACCACCCTGTGGGAGATCTGCAACTACCAGGAATGGACCCTGCAGCAGATCCTGGACAAGTTCCCGGCCGGCCTCGAAATGGTCTCGGCGGTGCAGAACACGTTCCGGACCCCGGCGGGCAAGATCTACGGGCCGGAGTTCATCGAGCTGGGCCTGAGCATGGGCAGAAAAATCTATCTGATAATACAGTCATTTTGCCAGAAGAATGACTGTTCCGGACGCCTCGTTCCATGACCATCACCCCTGCCATACGCTTTCTTCTTCCGGTCCTCCTGGCCGCGCTCCTCGGGTGCGCCGCCAGACCGACTGCACCGGACTCCCGGCGCCAGTCGCCGGACGCCTCCACCCCGGCGAACAGGCCGGCCCCGTCGGCCGAAGCCGAGGCCATCTATTCCTATCTGGCAGCCCGTGAACTGCTGCAGGAGCAGAGGCCCGACGAAGCCATCCAGGCCCTGGAAAAGGCCGTGGCCATCGAGCCGACCCCGGAACTCTACATCGACCTGGGCAACCTCTACTGGCGCTCGTCCCGCTTCGCCGACGCCCTGCTGCTCCTGCGCCAGGGCCTGGACAAATACCCCGAATCCGAACTTCTCCTCAGCACCCTGGCCAAGACCTACGCAGCCCAGGGCCGGTACGACGACGCGGTCATCGTCCTCGACGACTACCGCAAGAAGCACCCGGAACTCCTGGACCTCGTCCACGAGGCGGCCGTGTACCGCATGGAGCAGGGAAACTACGGGGAAGCCGTCGACCGTCTGTCGGCCATCCCCGAAGACCAGGCCACGCCGACCACGGACTTCCTCCTCGGCAAGGGGTATTTCGGTCTGGGTCTCTACGACAAGGCCATCGCCGCCTACCAGCAGTCCGTGGCCGCCGACCCCGAATACTACGACGCCTGGATCGAGATGGGCCTGACCTACGAGGCCCAGAAGGACTACGTCGACGCCGAACGCGTCTTTTCGCAGCTCTTCGACGCCGGCATCGAGAACCAGCAGATCGTCTTCCGTCTGGTCGACCTGAACCTCAAGCTCAACAACCCAGACAAGTCTCTGGCCTTGGTCCAGCAGTTCAGCGACGACCTGCCCCTGACCCTGGAGGCGGCCAACCTGTTCCTGAACCTGTCCTTCTACGACCACGCGGCCCAGCTTCTGGACCCGCTGGCGCAGCAGACGCCGATCCCCGAGAACGCGCTCTTCTATCTGGCCATCCTCGAATACGAGGGACGGGACAATCCCGAACAGGCCATGAAATATCTGGAATCCATCCCGGTCAACCACCCGCACCACGAGCGCAGCCTGATCTTCCGCATCCACCTCCTCTACCACGGTGGGGACAAGGAAGGCGCCAGGCAGCTCTGCCAGACGGCCATCGGCATCTTCCCCAAGCAGCCGGAATTCCGCATCGTCATGGCCGAGCTCCACGAGCGGGAGAACGAGTTCGAGCAGGCTCTGGACGTGCTGCGCCTGGCCGCAGCGCAATGGCCCGAGAACATGACCATCCTCTACCGCACGGGTCTCGTCCACGACCGCCTGGGAGACCGGGCGCAGGCCATGGCAATCATGGAAAAGGTCATCGCCAAGGACCCGGAGCACGCCGACGCCCTGAACTTTCTGGGCTACAGCCTGGCCGAGCAGGAACGGGACCTGGACCGGGCACTGCTGCTCGTGCAGGGCGCCCTGAAGGTCAAGCCGGACAACGGCTATTTCGTCGATTCCCTGGCCTGGGTCTACTTCAAGCAGAACAAGCTGCGCCTGGCCTGGGCCGAAATTAAACGCGCCGTGGAACTCGTGGACTCGGATCCGGTCATCTGGGAGCATTACGGGGACATCGCGCGTGCGCTGAACTACACGGCAGAGGCCCGCAAGGGCTATTCCCGCTCCCTGGATCTTGACGGTGACAACGCCGAGGCAGTGCGCGCCAAACTGAATGAAATCGGCCGGACACGATGAAACCCACGAGAATGACGAAAATACTTCCCCTCCTTCTGGCCGCCCTGCTCCTTTCCGTCCTGATCGGCTGCGCGCCGCAGATCCCGGTCCGCGACCCCGAGGCCGTGTCCCGCGTCTGGTCCGTCCTGCGGCCCCTGACCTCGGAGACCGACCGCGTCACGGCCCGCTTCTCCCTGCAGATCGAAACCCCGCAGCGCAACGGCAGGCTGGTCGGCCAGCTCTGGGGCTACGCCGCGAGCCTCGTGCGGCTGGACCTCGCCTCGGGCACCGGCGCTTCCGTGGCCATGATCCGCGAGACCCCGGAACTCTGGCTGGCCTACATCCCCTCGGAGAACAAGGCCTACCATCACCCCAGCGCCCAGGCCGGGCTCAAACTCTTCGAGATTCCCGTGCCCTTCAACGCCAAACAGATCGGCAGCCTCCTGACCGGCGACCTGGCTCCGGTCCTCGGTGGAGAGTACTCCGGCGTGCAGGGCACCAGGGCCGGCCGCATCAGCTTCTCTTTTGCCGAAGGTGCGGTGACCCGCATGGTCGCCTCCGAGGACCTGCAGACCCTCGAACTCACGGGCCGCGGCGGCTGGACCCTGACCTGCGAGAAGCCCTACGCCTCGCCGGCCTTCCCCGACCGCCAGCTCTACGACAGGTACACCTTTTCTTCCCCCAGGGACGGCAAGGCCGTGCTCCGGGTCAAATCCCTGGAGCCCGGCGGCGACTGGCGCTCCACGGACCTGGACCTGGCCCTGCCCCAGGATGTGCAGTGGATGCGCATCACGACCAAACCCCAGTACAACTGATCAACCATCGGAGGGAGTGCATGCTCGCAGATATCGTCAAACCCGTCACCACCGGATTCAAACTCCTGTTCAGCGAGACCAAGTGGGTCTTCATCAGGGGCTTCCGGCGTTGGGAAATCCGCCAGATGGAAAAGCGCCTGGCCGAGGAATATCAGAACCTGGGCAAGAGCTTCGCCGAAAGCCAGGCCAAGGGCGAGGTCTTCGACCCCAAGACCAGCGACAACGATCTGACCCTGAAGCAGGTCGCCTTCCTGCGCGAGGAGCTGGCGCACCTGGAGAAGGACCTGGAAGCGACCCGGGCGGAATACGTCAGGGGCCGCACCGGCGAGGGCAAATAGCATGCGCACCATCGTCTTCGGTTCCGACCACGCCGGCTTCGGCCTCAAGAACATCCTCATGGAACACCTGAAGGACCGCTGCCAGGCCGTGGACGTCGGCACCCACTCCCTCGACAGCTGCGACTACCCGCTCATCGCGGGCAGTCTGGCCCGCGAGGTCCTGAACCGCCAGGCCCTGGGCATCCTCATCTGCGGCTCGGGCATCGGCGTGTCCATGGCCGCCAACCGCTTCTCCGGCATCCGGGCCGCCCTGTGCGCCAACGAGTACATGGCGCGCATGAGCCGCATGCACAACGACGCCAACGTCCTGTGCATGGGCGAGCGCATCATCGGCGTGGATCTGGCCAAGGCCATCGCCGACGCCTTCCTGGCCACCGGGTTCGAGGGCGGCCGTCACCAGCGCCGCGTGGACCTCATCGACTCGCCGCATCAACCATAACCGCCTCCTTTTTCGAGAATATCACGGGAAACACCATGACCACCAACGCTTCACAGATCGATCTCAAGTCCGTCAACGTCATCAAGGGCCTGATCATGGACACGGTCCACGCGTCCAACTCCGGCCACCCCGGCGGGGCCATGTCTTCGGCGGATTACGCATACGTCCTCTTCAAGGAATTCCTCAATTTCGACCCCAAGGACGCCAAATGGTTCAACCGCGACCGTTTCGTCCTCTCGGCCGGCCACGAATCCGCCCTGCTCTACGCCCTGCTGACCCTACGCGGCATCCTGACCGTCGATGACCTCAAAGCCTTCCGCCAGTTCGGCAGCAAGACCCCGGGCCACCCCGAGCACGACATGACCGACGGCGTCGAGGCCACCACCGGCCCCCTGGGCCAGGGCTTCGCCATGGCCGGCGGCATGGCCGTGGCCGAGACCTTCCTGCGCTCCTACCTCGACGCCGAGACCGCCGGGCACCACACCTACGTCCTGGTCTCCGACGGCGACGTGCAGGAACCGATCTTCCTCGGCAGCGCCGCCCTCTTCGGCCAGTGGGGCCTGGGCAAGCTCATCGCCTACTACGACAGCAACAAGATCCAGTTGGCCGGACCGACCTGCCGCGTGGACAACGTGGACTACAAGGCCCTCTTCGAGAGCATGCACTGGCAGGTCATCGAGATCGACGGCCACGACCACGAGGCCATCCGTCAGGCCATCCTGGCCGGCCAGGCCGAGACGACCAAGCCGACCATCATCATCGGCCACACGACCATGGCCAAGGGCTGCGCCACCCTCGAAGGCAGCGAGTCCACTCACGGCTCGCCCCTGCCCGAGGCGGAAATCAAGGCCACCAAGGCCAAGCTCGGCCTTCCGGACGAAGAATTCCACCTGCCCGCCGATGTGCTCACCCACTTCCGCTCCCGCTTCGACGCCCTGTCCGCCGGCCGCGCCGCCTGGGACAAGACCCTGGCCGCCAAGCTGGCCGACCCGGCCTTCGCCGACAAGTGGAAGAACGCCACGCAGCCCGTCTGCGAGCGCAGCCTGACCTGGCCCGAGTTCGAGACCGGCGCCAGCGTGGCCACGCGCAAGGCCTTCGGCGCCAGTCTGAACGCCATGATGGAGCAGCTGCCGACCCTCATGGGCGGCTCGGCCGACCTCGACCCGTCCAACCAGACCGAGAAGTTCCGCGTCACCGCCGGCATCTTCAACGCCACCACCAACCCCACGGGCCGCAACCTCTGCTTCGGCGTGCGCGAGTTCCCCATGGGCGCCATTCTGAACGGCCTGGCCCTGCACGGCGGCATCGTTCCCTTCGGCGCGACCTTCCTGGTCTTCTCGGACTACGAGAGAAACGCCATCCGCATGTCGGCCCTGCAGCACCTGCCCGTCCTGCACGTCTTCACCCACGACTCCTTCTTCGTCGGCGAGGACGGCCCGACCCACCAGCCCATCGAGCACGTCAGCTCCCTGCGCCTGATCCCGAACCTCCTGGTCCTGCGCCCGGCCGACGCCCGCGAGAGCACGGCCTGCATGGCCGTGGCCCTGAAGCAGAAGTCGCGTCCGTCGGTACTGGTTTACACCCGCCAGGGCCTGCCGGTCCTCGACCTGCCGCAGCCCCTGGAGGCGCACGTGGCCAAGGGCGCCTACGTGGTGCGCGACCCCGAGGGCGGAGCGCCCGAAACCCTCCTGCTGGCCTCGGGCTCCGAGGTGCATCTGGCCGTGGAGGCCGCCAAGGCCCTGCCGGAGATGAAGATCCGCGTGGTCTCGGTGCCGAGCATGGAGCTCTTCGACGAGCAGAGCGCCGAGTACAAGGAATCCGTCATGCCCCGCTCCGTCACGCGCCGCGTGGCCATCGAGGCCGGCCGTTCGGACATCTGGTACAAGTACGTGGGCCTGGACGGAAAGGTCTGGGGCATCGACCACTTCGGCGCCTCGGCCCCGGCGGGCGTGCTGAAGGAGAAATACGGCTTCACGGCCGCCAACCTCATCGAATTCATCAAGGGCTAGGTCATGAGCGCAGGAACGATGGAAGCACCGCAACGCAACCTGGCCATGGACCTGGTCCGGGTCACGGAGGCCGCGGCCCTGGCCTCGGCCCGCTGGCTCGGCAAGGGCGCCAAGAACGAGGGCGACGGCGCGGCCGTGGACGCCATGCGCCTGTCCTTCAACAGCCTTGATATCGACGGCCGCATCGTCATCGGCGAGGGCGAGAAGGACGAGGCCCCCATGCTCTACAACGGCGAGCGCGTCGGCACGGGCCGGGGCGCGGCCGTGGACGTGGCCGTGGACCCGGTGGAGGGCACCAACCTCCTGGCCTACGGCCGGCCCAACGCCATCGCCGTGGTCGGCCTGGCTCCGGCCGGGACCATGTTCGATCCGGGCCCGAGCTATTACATGAAGAAGCTCGTGGTCCCGGCCCCGGCCAAGGGCGTGGTCGACATGGACGCGCCCGTGGCCCACAATCTGGAGGCCGCGGCCAAGGCTCTCGGCAAGAAGGTCGAGGACCTGGTCATCTTTGTCCTCGACAAGCCCCGCCACAAGGACCTCATCGCCCAGATCCGGGCCGCCGGGGCGCGCATCCAGCTGCACACCGACGGCGACGTGGCCGGGGCGCTCATGGCCGTGGACCCGTCATCCAACGTGGACATGATGTTCGGCACCGGCGGCACGCCCGAAGGGGTGCTGGCGGCCTGCGCCATCAAGGCCCTGGGCGGCGAGATCCTGGCCAAGTTCGACCCGCAGTCCGAGGACGAGAGAAAGAACGTCCTGGACTTCGGTCTGGATCTGAACATGGTCCTGACCACGGACACCCTCATCCGCGACGACAACGTCTTTTTCGCGGCCACGGGCATCTCCGGCGGCACGTTCCTTGGCGGCGTCAGCTACACCGGCACGGGCGCGACCACACACTCCCTGGTCCTGCGCGGCAAGACCGGCACCATCCGGCGCATCACCTCCACCCACCAGTGGGACAAGCTGATGCGCTTCTCGGCCATCAAGTACTGAAGGCGGGACAGATCGGAAAAGACAACGCCTCCGGCCGGTATCGGTCGGAGGCGTTTTTTGTGGCCCGCGCACCGCAGCGCGCCTTTCGGGCCGGCAGGCTTGAACAGCCCGGAGAGGCCCGTCAGACCCTGAACTTGCAGATGCCGATCTTCGTCGCCGGCTTCTCCACGAATCTGCTTTTGAAAATCAGCTCGTTCTCGCGGTAGAAGCGCAGCACGGCATCGACCTTCTCTTCGGCGGCCCTGCGGTCGATCCTGCCCCTGTAGGTCTGCATGACCAGATCCACCCCCATGTCGCGGGTGATCCTGTTGTAGAGAAAAAGCATGGCCGCGGTACCTTCCGCGCCGAAGAATTTGGTGGGCGCGAAAGCGCCTTTCTTGCTTTCGAGCACGACGCCGTCATCGTAGGGCGTCGATATGACGAAATTTTTGCCGATGATGACGACTTCATTCTCGACAAAGACCTTGTCGGCAAAGGCCACCCCGCAGCTCAGCAACGACGCGGCGACGAACAGCGCGAACACGAACCGGTACCGGCGAACAAACGCCATTTCAGACACGAACTCCATAACGACTCCTTGCAGGCGCGCCTGCCGGCGGACAAAAAGTCCACCTTTTCCGGACAACCATCACTTTTCGCCATGCGGACCGCCAAACGGCCGGAACCTATGATCCTGGCCAACGGCTTCTTTTCCTTCAGAAAAGTTATACGCGGCACATGCCGTAACCGTCACATACGCAGCGTTTCGTCACATGGCTTTTCAAGTGAGTAGCAATATCCGCGCCTGCCTCCCTACTCCCCGCTCTGCACCTGCCACAGCCCCGCGTAGACGCCGCCAGCGCCGACCAGCTCGGCATGGGTCCCGCGCTCCACGATGACGCCGTCGACGATGACCACGATCTCGTCGCACTGCCGCACCGTGGACAGGCGATGGGCGATGGCCAGGGTGATGCGGTCGCCGCGCAGCTCTTTGAGATTGTTCTGGATGACCTCCTCGGTGCGCGTGTCCACGCTGGCGGTGGCCTCGTCAAGGATGAGGAACTCGGGGTCGCGCAGGATGGCCCTGGCCAGGGAGATGCGCTGGCGCTGACCGCCCGAGAGCTTCATGCCGCGGTCCCCGACCAGGGTGCCGTACCCGTCGGGCAGGGCCTCGATGAACTCCGCGGCCCCGGCCAGGCGCGCCGCGCGACGGACGTCGTCATCCGTGGCGGACGGCGAACCCAGGCGGATGTTCTCGGCCACGGTGCCGTGAAAGAGGTAGGCCTCCTGGGACACGTAGCCGATGCGGCCGCGCCAGCTGTCGAGGGGCACCGAGGCCAGAGGCCGGCCGTTGACCAGAATCTCGCCGCCCATGGGGTCGTAGTAGCGCAGCATGAGCTTGGCCAGGGAGCTCTTGCCCGCGCCCGTGGGCCCGACCACGCCCAGCACCCTGCCCCGCTCCAGGGTCAGGTCGATGCCGCACAGGACCTTGCCCCGGTCCGGGTAGGCGAAGCACATGTCGCGGACCTCGACGCGTTCGAGGGCGCCCTGCAGGGGAGCGGCTGCGGCCTCGTCGCGGACCGTGGGGGCCGTGTCGAAGATCTCGGTGATGCGCAGGGCCGAAGCCTCGGACTGCTGGATCTGGTTGATGAGCATGCCGAAGACGAAGAGCGGCAGGATGAGGCGCATGGCCAGGAGCACGAAGGTCGTGAAGTCGCCCACGCTGGGACCGATGCCCGAAAAGGTCATCCAGCCACCCACGCCGATGAGCAGGGCGTAGCCCATGCCGGCCACGCCGTAGAGCAGCGGCACGAAGCGCGAGCGCTCCAGGGCGGCGCGCACGGCCGCGTCGCGGTACTCCTCGGAGCGCTGGCGGATGCGGCCCGTCTGGTGGTCCTGGGCCGAGTAGGCCTGGATGACGTGCATGCCCTGCAGGTTGTTCTCGAGGATGGAGTTGATCTCGCCCACGGCCTTGCGCGCCTTGCGGTACTGGGGCGAAACGCGGGTGGCGAAGAAGCGCACGGCCCAGATGGCTATGGGCATGGGAGCGAAAAGGAGCAGCGCCAGGTGCCAGTCCAGCCAGAAGAGGATGCCGTAGATGCCGGTGAAGGTGATGAAGAGGCGCACGATGCTCGTGGAGGTGTCCGAGAAGAAGCGCTCGAGGTTGTCCACGTCCCCGGCCAGCACGGCCATGATGTCGCCCGTCTGACGGGACTCGAAGTAGGACACGTCGAGGCGCTGCACGTGGGTGTAGAGTTCCACGCGCAGGTCGTGGCGGATCTTCTGGGCCGCGCTGTCCAGGGTGTAGTCGCTGACGCTCTGGAACACGGCCAGCCCGGCGAAGGTGCCCAGGACCAGCAGCCCGGCCCACAGAAAATCAGTTGCGGCCAGGGTCTGCCCGTCCCGCAGGGCCGTGGATACCGTGTCAACCACCCGCCCGACCACGATCATGGGCAGCAGATCGAAAAACCGCGCCCCCGCATTGGCCGCCAGGCCCAGCAGAATACGCCGCGCATGGGGCCGGGCGAAACGCACCAGTCGCCACAGGGCGCGGCCGAGGGTGCGGGTTTCTTGCGTGTTCATCATTGCTCCTTTTCCTGCTCAATACTGCGCCAAACAGCCTACGCTCTCGACTTCGGGTGACGAGGAACAGTGCCAAATACATGAAACAATGCAAGGCGGATAATTATGTCATTTACGACATAAGTGTCCGAGTTGACTAAAATTTTACGAAAATATACCGATCATGACATAATCTTATCGTGAACGCCGAGCTGTAGGTCGAAGTGAAAGCCGGCACGACTCCGTCATACTCTGAATAATCCTGGAGCGAGGCATGCGACTTTTCATCTGCATGGACGACACGGACAATCTGGAAAGCAAGGGCACTGGCTGGCTGGTCGAGGACGCCTGCCGCGAGATGACGGCCATGGGCTGGGGGCGATACTCCCAGATCTCCAGGCACCAGCTCTTCGTGCACCCGGACATCCCCTACACCTCGCACAACAGCTCCATGGTCTTCACGGCCGACACGGACGTGCCTGGCGAAAAGTACATCGAATTCCTGAGCGCCTACCTGCAGCGGCACAGCGCGCCCGGCTCCGACCCGGGGCTGTGCGTCGCGCGCGAACCCCTCAACGGGACCAGGGAAGCCCTCATCTCCTTCGGGTTGCGCGCCAAGAAGGAGGTCCTGACCAAGGCCGAGGCCTACGCCCTGGCGCGGGAACTCGGCGTGCACCTGTCCGAGCACGGAGGCACGGGCGGAGGCGTCATCGGCGCCCTGGCGGGCATCGGCCTGCGCCTGTGGGGCAACGACGGCCGCTTCCGGGGCTGGTTCCACCTGGGCCGCGACGGCGAGGTCGTGACCGCGGACAAGATTCTGGCCTTCGAATCGGTGGAGGCCATCCGCACGCCGGACGGGGCGACGGTCCAAGACGATGCGCCCATCGCCATCTCCGACCAACTCAAGACCATCTGCATGGACGGCCGCTCCACGCTCCTCGTCCATCCGGCGGATGGCGACGGCGTGTTCAGGGTGCTCGCCAAGCAGGAACTCAAACGCTACTAACTCCGGCTGCGGCACCGAGTCCGCGAAGCACGTCGCGCATCGCCGCGGAAAACGCCGTTTCGGACAACCGGAACGGCGTTTTTCCATTTCAGCCCACGGGGACCATGCAACGCAGACAAGAAGCCCGGCAGGTTCACTCCCGCAGCGATTGCCGTCCAGAGGCGGCCAGGCCCTTGAACAGGCTGATTCTTCACGATCACATTTCCACAAATTCATACCTTTGATTCCAAATCATCAGAGTATGAATTCCGGATCATCACAAAAAAAATTCCAAATCATCACAAAAAAAATTCAAATTATTCAGTATGAAGCGGATGTTGTCATCGAAAATCCCCGAGGCGGACTCGTGGGCGTGGGGATCAAGGCCGCGGCCACATTGACAGAGCGTGGCCTGCGCGGGTTGAAGCGCTTCTCCGCCGTTGCCGGCGAGAGGGTCCGTCAGGCCCCGCGCGCCACGTCCGGGCTCATCGGCAGGCGGATGATGAATTTCGTGCCCTCGCCGGGTGCGGACTGGACTTCCATGGTCCCGCCGTGCTGACGCGTGACGATGAAATACGACACGGACAGACCCAGACCCGTGCCCTGCCCGACGGGCGTGGTGGTGAAGAACGGTTCGAAGGCGCGCCTGCGTATCTCTTCGGGCATGCCCGGCCCGTTGTCCTCGATCTCGATGCACGCCGCCCCCTCATCTTCGCGTAGGCGGACCACGAAACACGGCCCCCCTTCGGAATATTCCTTCAACGCCATGGCCTGCACGCCGTTCTTGAACAGGTTGAAGAAGACCTGCTGCATCTCGCTGCCCTCGCTCAGGACCTGAGGCATGTCCTCCTGGAACTCCCGGACGATGCGGACCGAGCCGAAGTCGAGCCATTTCCGCACATCGTAGTCCCCGGCCAGCAGTTCGAGGGTCGCGTCCAGCAAACGGGCCATGTCCTGGGGCGCTAGGGCCGACTCGGCGCTGCGGCTGAACTTGAGCATGTTCGCCACGATTTTCGAAGCGCGCTCCCCGGCCTCGGCAATGAAATCGGCCATCTTCGGTATCTCGCGCTTCGTCGCGTAGGCCCGCACCCCGGCCAGGGAAACCCCGCACTCGCGGGCTGCGGCCTCGTTCTTTTCCAGGTCGCCGAAAATGCGGTTCTTGATGTTGAAGGCGTTCGTCCCGATCCCCGCCAGGGGGCTGTTGATCTCGTGGGCCATGCCTGCCGCCAGCCCGCCCAGGGAGTTCATCTTTTCGGACTGGATCATCATCTCCTCCAGCCGCACCCGCTCCGTCACGTCATCAAGGCGAATGACCGCGCCGTAGGTCGCTTCGCTGACGAGCGGAAAGATCAGGATGTCCTCCTGGCGCTGCTCGCCTTCATGCGAGTAGGAAACCCTGTCCAGCCTGGCCGGACTCCCCTCGGCCATGGACCGCCGCACGATGTCGACAAGGCCGGACAGACGCGGCACGGCCTCGTGCAGGGGACGGCCGATGACGCTTTGCGGCTCCATGCCGGTCAGATCGCGGGCGGCCCTGTTCCAATGAGTGATTTGGCAGTCGATGTTCACGCCGATGACAAGGGAGGGCATGGAGTCAAGAATCCCTTCGAAAGCGGCCGTGACCTTGCGCAGATCCTTTTCCGCGCGGAAGCGTTCGGCGACTTCCGCCTCCAGCCGCGCGTTGGCCCGGCGCAGGCAGTCGGCCTGGGAGGTCAGGTCGGCCTGGGCCTCGCGCAGTTTCCCGCCCATGAGCACGAAATTGCGACTGAGCTCGCCGATCTCGTCCGCGCGCGCCAGGGGTTCCGGAAGCGTCTCCCAGCTTCCGCGGCCGATGTCCGCAGCCGCAGCCGACAGCTTCAGGACAGGGTCGATCACTCCCTGGGACATGCGCACAAAAAGCCACCAGCCCAGCACCGAGGCCAGGCTGAAGACGATGGCGACCCGCCACAGGAACTGATTGCGCGTCTGGAGCATCTCCTCCGCACTGACCGACACGAGCACGACCCAGTCCCATTCCGGAAACAGCGCATAGCGGCAGAACCGCAGCTCGTCGCCCATGACGCAGTCCATCTCGCCCTCTCCGGCGGCGACCATCCCCGGGAGGCAGGCCAGCTCCAGCGCCCGTCCGCTCCCGGCCCCTTTGTGGTAAACCACCTCGCCCCCGGTGGAGACGATGGTCAGCGCGCCGAACATCCCGTCGGCCCGGCGCGCGAAATCCGCAACCAGATCCGCCTTGGCGCGGTCCACGTATTCGCGCACACCGGACAGGCCGTTCTCCCTGAGCACGTCGACAGCCTCGGCGATCTTCCCGTCGTATTCGTCCAGTTCCTTGGTCAGCAGGCGATGGTTGAGGGACAGGGACAGCCGGTCGATGGTCCACACGGCCAGACCCGACACGCTCAGGGTGATGAATGCCACCAGGATGAACCCGGTCAGGTTGACGCGAAACTTCAGTCCCATGAGCGCCCCGGCATCAGTTTTCGTCCCTGCCGATGATGGTGGCCGTCTTGAGGATGGAGACCGGCAGAACGATGCCTGCGGCCCTGGCCAGCTTGAGGTTGACGATGAGCCTCACCCTCCTGTTCTCGACCATGGGGATGGCCGCAGGGCTCTCGCCGTCCAGCACGCGAAGCGCCGCGGCCGCCATCCACTCGCCCTGCTCCTCGGGGTCCTTGGCGAAGGTGAAGATCACGTAGGGCGCGAGATAGTCGTCGAAGCTCCCCGTGGGAACGCGGGTATGTCCAAGCAGGAATTCCCGCGCCGCCGCGTCGTCCCAGCCCTCGATGCCGCCGTTGCCGCCCATGATGAGCATGTCCGACCGGGCCTGGACTTCCTCGAAGGCAGCGCCGAACTCCGCGAAGCGCGAAACCAGGAATCCATCGAGGGAGCCCTTGAAATCCCTGGCGTTGTAGATCTCCAGATTCTTGCGCTCGCTCTCGGTGTCCGCGGCGACAAATCCGGTGCGGTCCCCACGGGCAAACTTGCGCAGCACGCTTCGCGCCTCGCCCAGCAGATTGACCTCCACCATGCCGGTCACGTTGGGCGCGGGATAGCCGTATTCCGAAGCGTCCCAGTTGATGCCGCTGGCGACGACCGGAATGTCCCCGCCCTTGAGGAACGGCACGACGAAATAGCGCTGGGCGTTGTCCTCGGAGGCCATGACCACCTCCGGATCGAACTCCCGCGCGACCTGCATGGCATCCTGGGCCGCTTTGCGGGCATGGTCCGGCGAGGAGTTGCGCTTGGTGTCCATGCGCACCACCTTCAGCTGCGCCCCCGACCCATCCAGAATTTTCGCCACTCCCCGCGCCACGCCGTCGGACCAGGCGAAACCCTCGTGATACGACTCCACCCACAGGATGCGCCTGCCCTCGTAGGACCCGGCCCAGGCCGAACCCCAAAGCGCGATCACGATCGCCGCCACGCTGAACACCGTAACCCGTTTCATGCGCCGCCCCCCCGCCGACTGAATGGGAAAAAGGACTCGGAGCAAGCTTAGCCCCGAACCGGGAGCATTGACAAGCGGAGATGGTTTTTCGGACGCGCGCACTGTCGCGCCGGCTGCGTCATCCCTTCCCTTTGTGCCGTTCCGTCCTGCCGACAGTGGTCTGGGGCCGCTGCACGGCGCGAATGATCAGCCCGATGCCCAGCGCGAGAAACGGGACGCTCAGCCACTGGCCCACGCTGAAGGCCTGCCCGGCCTCGTAGGCGGCCTGCGGCTCCTTGGCGAACTCCGCTAGGATGCGCACCAGAAAGACGAGCGTCAGCAGGCACCCGGTCAGCAGGCCCTGGGGAGTGCGCCTGCCAAGCCGCGCGTACAGCAGGACGAGCGCACCCAAAGTCGCCAGATACCCTGCCGCCTCGTAGAGCTGGGCCGGGTGCCGGGGAACCTGGTCGACGAGGTCGAAGACCACGCCCCACCCGCCCGATGTGGGCTTGCCGACGATCTCCGAATTCATGAAGTTCCCGAGCCGGATGCAGACCGCCCCCAAAGCCCCTGGCAGGGCCAGCCGGTCGAGAAGCCACAGCAAGGGAACCGGCGGGGAAAACTTCCGCCCGGCCAGCCAGAACCCGCAGACCAGCCCGGCGATGCCGCCGTGACTCGCCAGCCCTCCCTCCCAGATGGCGAGAATCTTCATCGGGTTGGCGAAATAGTACTGCGGTTCGTAAAAAAAGCAGTGCGCGAGCCGCGCCCCGATGACCGTGCCGAGCACGGCGTACAGCAGCAGCCGGTCGAGGCCATCTTCGGCAATCCCCTCTTCGCGGAAAACGCGTTTGAAAAAGGACAGGCCTGCCAGAAACGGCGCGGCGAACAGCAGGCCGTACCAGCGCAGGGCCAAGGGACCGAAGGAAACGATGACCGGATCAATGTGCCAGTGGATCAGCATGGTTCTCCCGAAGAAAAGATATTGTCGGTCAAGCGGACATCATCCGACTCGCGGCCGGAGGCCGCCTCATCATGATGGAGAGCGCCGTTGCCCCAGACGCAAACCATTTCTCGTTCATCGCTGAATTTGCACTCAAATATCGCAATGATCAACGCCATCGTCATGATTCAGGACAAGGCAGGTCGGAACGTCGGCCACCCTGCTCCCATCCGCGCGAAAAGTGAAACAATATGTGCGGGTTGCCCCGGACGGCGCCAATGGAGTGCCCCGTGTCCCGCATCACCCTTTTTCCGCCTCCGTCAGTTCCTGCAACTGCTGCTGCAGTTCCTGGATCTGCTGCAGATACGGAGCGGCCGCGCTCTGTTTCTGCTCGGGCGGCAGGTCGCTGTCCATGATGTGCTTGACCTTGTCCATCAGGTCCTTGATGCGCTTCCTGATGTCCTCGACCTGGCTGCCCGTCCCGGAACCGCCCGACGGGCCCGCTCCGGCAACGGAACCCGCGGAGCTTTCCGGCGCCGCGCCTTCCTCCAGCCGCCCGGCTGAATCGCCCGAGGAGGCAGACTGCCCGGAACCGGTGGGCGCGCCCTTGTCCTTTTCGAACTGCATGTTGCGGAAGTGTTCCAACAGACGCTTGGCCTCGGACGAAAGGGTCACCGTGTCGCCCTGGTCCGCGTGGCTGGAGCCGGCGCCCCGGCCCCTGGTCTGCCCAGAAAGGTACATGTCGGCGAGTGAAGCGGCGCCGTCGATTCTCATGTCGCCCCCTTGTGTGGGAAAGTATTGCCGCGATCCCGGTCAAACGTCACCTGAAGCAAAAATCGTACTCCGCCGCCTCACGCGCGCCGGGACTCGTGCGTCTCCTCCGCGCACGCACCACCAGCCGGACTTCATCGGGCCGGTCTCTTCCATGGCCTTGACGGGAGAGGCCGTGCGTGGTGAATTCCGGCGATCATCGCACCCCGAACCCAGGACACCCGCACCATGATCCCGATCCCAAATCGCCCCGTCCGCCCTGGCCGGTTGACCCTGCTCTGCGTCGCCGCCAGCGCGGCCCTGCTGCTCATTAGCCAGGCCCCCCTTTTCGAAGGGCCTGGAGGGCTCGCGCTGATCATCCCCTGGCTGGTCGTGCTGGTCCTGCATCTGATCCTTGGGCCCGTGGCGCTATATGCATCCTGGAAGCAAGGACCGTCGTTGGCCGCCCCCCTCATCTACATCTACTTTCTGGTCTTTGCAGGGGTCCACGCCTGGCTGTTCATTCACGGTTCGGGACTCGACCGGGAGGTGCAGAACGTCTGGCGGCGCCACTCCAACCCCCTTGAAGCGCAACTGCACGCCACGCTGCAGGAATTCGAGATGCAAAAGGCCGCCGGCATGGCGCCCGACCCGGCCAAAGCCGCCGTGGCGCTGCAGTTCGTGCGGCGGGGGGCGGACAGCAATTACCGGGAGCTGCACGGCAAGCCATTCCTGGTCCGAGCCTGCGCCCTCGGCCTGGACGAACTGGCCATGGCCATGCTGAAGCAAGGCGCCGACGCCCGCGCGACGGACGGCTCGGGCGTCACTCCCCTGCACGCCGCCGCGGCGGAGTGTTCGCGGGATGTGGTCGTCGAGCTGCTGCGTCTGGGCGCGGATCCCGACGCCCGTGACGCCTGGCAGAACACGCCCCTCATTCTGGCCGTGCGCGCCGGGAGGCTCGAGAACGTCACGGCGCTGCTGGCAAAGGACCCCGATGTGAACGCCCCGGACCAGAACAGGCAGACTCCGCTGCTGGAAGCCGTCGCCCGCGACGACGCACCCATGGTCACGGCGCTGCTGCAGGCCGGCGCAGACCCCAACGGCCGGGATCTGAGGGAACGCTCCGCGCTGACCGTGGCCGCAAGCCTGGCGAACCGGAACGTTGTACAGTTGCTGCTGGAACAGGGTGCGGCGCTCAACACACCCTCCGGGGGGCACGACCTCCCGCTGCGGGAGGCGTTGCGGAAAGGCAGGCTGGACGATGCCGACGCGCTGCTGCGCATCGGCGCCGACGTCAACGCCACCACCGCCGGCGGGGACAAGCTCCTGGCAGAGGTGGCCGGCTTCCATGTCAGCTACAGCGCGGGCACGTCCGGCAAGCATGACCTCCTGGAGTGGCTGCTGAGAAATGGTGCGGATCCGGAAGGCCGTGACCGGAAAGGCCGTACCGCACTCCAGATCACCTCCTCCACGGCCGACGAGGAGAGCGTCCGCCTGCTGCGACAGGCCGGGGCGAAGCTCTGAGCCACGCATCCGGCCTCCCATCCCCTGATCCGGAACACGTGCGGCGAAGCCATCCTGCAATCCGGCACGCCGCACCATCCGCCGGAAGCGAATACGGGACGCCGGCATGCTGACGTCGCAAGACGATCGGTCGACCTGCGTAGCCGAATTCGCAACAGGTCGCCGCTCAAAGCCCTGAACCCCGGTGCACCGGGAAATCCCGACGGCAGCGCTGCCCGCCTGAACACTCGACTG
>JANJWV010000175.1 GCA_024709365.1 Desulfomicrobium sp.
TCTTGCCGGTTACCCGGCAGCCATCGATGGTGTCGTTCATGCGGTTCAAGCAGCGCAGGAAGGTCGACTTGCCGCAGCCGGACGGCCCGATGAGGGCCGTGGCCTGATGCTGGTACATGTCGAAGGAGATGTCCTGCAGGGCGTGGAAGTCCGAATAGTAGAAGTTGAGATTTCGGGAAGAAATCTTGACTGTTTCCGCCATGTTTATTCCTCTGATGTCCGCCCCGCGACGGGGAGGGTGATGATGAAGCGTGAGCCGTTCCCGGTCTCGGGCACCGGGCTCTGGACGGTGATCCGCCCGCCATGGCTGACCATGATGTGCCGGCAGATGGCCAGGCCCAGACCCGTGCCGCCGATGGCGCTGTTGCGGTCCTTTTCAACCCGGTAGAACCGTTCGAAAATTCTGCTCTGGTCCTCGGCCGGAATGCCGGGACCGTTGTCGTCGATGAACACGGCAAGCTCCCGGTCCGAGGCTTCCGCATGGACCCGGATCCGGGCCGTTTCGTCGGGCACGTACTTGAGCGCGTTCTCCAGGACGTTGCGGAAGACCTGCACCAGCTGCTCGAAATTGGCCCGCACGGCGGGCGTGCCCTGGGTGAGATCGTTGACGAACTCGACCTTCTTGCGCAGGGGATGGCAGCTCTTCCAGGCCGAATACAGGGCCGAGGCCGGGTCCGCGGAGACCATGTCCACCCGCTGCTTGCCGTGCTCCAGCCGGGAGAGCTGCAGCAGTTCGTCGAGCATGGTGTTCATGTGGTTGGCGTTGCGCTGGATGACCTCCAGGAAGGTGCGCGTCTGGCCGGGGTCGTAGCTGTCCAGGCCCAGCAGCGTCTCGGCGTAGCCCTTGATGGACGTCAGGGGCGTACGCAGCTCGTGCGACACGTTGGCGACGAAATCGCGCCGGATCTGTTCCACCCGCCTGATCTCGGTGATGTCGTGGAAGACCATGATGGCCCCGAGCTCGGCGTCGCCCTTGATGGGCACGATGGATACGTCGAAGCTTTTTCCGCTCTGGAGCGAGACCACGACGTTGCCCTGGGAAAAATCGCCCGCCTTGCGTTTCGCCAGGGCGGCGTCGCAGGCGTCCTGCAGGCCCTGCAGGAGACAGAGTTCCATGGGCTTGCGCCCGGCGAAGGTCGAGAGGCCGGGAAAAATCTCCTGGGCCGCGTAGTTGCCGCGCAGGATGTGGCCCCGCCCGTCGAGGACGATGAGGCCCGCCTTCATGCCGTTCAGCACGGCTTCCGACTCCATCTTCTGCTTGACGATGGTCTGCATGTTGGACTCGATGCGTTCCAGCATGTTGTTGAAGGCGTTGACCAGCGGCGTCATTTCCGTGCTCGGGGAGAAGCGGATGCGCTTGCCTGGCCCGCCCTGCCCGATGTCGGCCGCGGCCTGGGCAACGCTGGAGATGGCCCGCGAGACCTGCCGCGACACCAGGGAAACCAGCCCGAAGGCCAGCACGATGCTCAAGCCGTAGACCCAGCCCGTGTGCCCGTAGAGGCTGTCCAGCGTCTTGCGCATCTGGCTCTGGGGTCTGGCCACGCGCACGACCCCTTCCGGGACCGCGGAGTTCCCGCCGAACCTGCGGGCGACATAGAGCAGATCCTGGCTCAGGGTGTCGCTGTAGCGCAGACTCGTGCCGATTTCGCCGTCCAGGGCCTGCAGGACTTCCGGCCGGCCGGCATGGTTCTCCATGAGGCCGACCTGTTGCGCCGCCACGCCGGAGTCCGACAGCACTGCACCGTCCAGGGCGATGTAGGTGATGCGGATCTGCATGCTCGCCGCGAGGTCCCGCAGTACGCCCCCGAGGGCGGGACGTTCTGTCACGCCGGCCAGCGCCCATTCGACCGTCTGCAGGTCGCGCAGGGCGCTCTCCCTGGCCTCACGCTCGATGGTCTGGCCCAGGTTCTGGCGCAGATGGTACGCCGGCCCTCCCAGGGCCAGCAGCAGAATGACCCCGAAGGCCAGAAGCAGCCGCAGCCGCAGGGAAATTGGTGGTGTGGTCATGTCTGTCCTAGTCGGTCTGATTTTCTCGTTTCATGCGGTACCCGATGCCGCGGACCGTCTCCAGCCAGTCGGCGTACGGCCCGAGCTTCTTGCGCAGCCGCCGCACGTGGGTGTCAACGGTGCGCGAATAGCCCTCGAACTCGTACCCCCAGGCATTGCTCAGGAGCTGCTCGCGGGAAAGCACCTTGCCCTCGTTGCGCACGAACTCGCCGAACAGGTTGAACTCCGTGGGCGTGAGATGCGCGTCGACCCCGTCCACCAGGAGGGTGAAGGCCTCGAAATCGGCCACCAGGCCCTCGCGCTGCCAGTGGGCGACCTTGGGCATGACGTGCACGTTGCGGCGCAGGACCGTCTTGATGCGCAGCATCAGCTCCCGCGGACTGAAGGGCTTGATGACGTAGTCGTCGGCGCCCAGCTCGAAGCCGAGGATCCGGTCGACCTCGTCCCCGCGGGCCGTGAGCATGATGATGGGTATGTGGGCGCAGTCGGAGCTTCCCTTGATGGCCTTGCACACGTCCGTACCGCTCATGCCGGGCAGCATGAGGTCCAGCAGGACCAGATCCGGCCGTTCGCTCTGCACCAGCTGCAGCCCCTTCCTGCCGTCGCGGGCCACGAAGCAGTCGTAGCCGCCCGACTTCAGATGAAAGGCCAGCAGATTCGCGATATCCGGTTCGTCTTCGATGACGACGATCTTGTGTGCCATTGTTCCCCCTTTTGTCCAAAGCGGCCGCGGGTGATGCCGACCGTATCCTGGGGGGTTACAGACCCTTCGTGACAGGATTGTGACAGCGGCATGAAATTCCTGTAACATCCCGTTTTTGGCGACTCAACAAAGTTGCCGCCGCTTCTTCACGCTTTCGTCGCAATCCCGAAACATTCCATCGCACAAAAGATCCGTCACACGCCGCATGCGTGCATGCCGCACGCATCGCCGGCCATCCCGAGGAAACAGCCATGCTCCAAGCCCACGCCGCCATACCGACGGAAGCACCCCAGCCCATTCGCGAAATCAGAAGATTCCTGCACACGAACCACGCGCTGAGCATCTTCGTCTGCCGGCTCAAGGACTTCACCCTCTGCCGGGAACTCTACGGCACGCATGTCACGGAGGAAATCGAGAACCTTCTCGTGGCCTCCCTGGATGCATACGGCCAGACCAACCCGGCCCTGAGCGCCAGGCACGCCCTGCGCATCGGGACCGGCGAGGCCCTGCTGCTGCGCAACCTGTGCCCGCTGGGCGAAGAGCGTCTCATGGATCAGGCGTTCAGCCTGAAGATGTCCCTGCAGGCCGCCCTGCGCAAGCACACCATCTCGACCCTGGGCAGGGAGTTCGACATCGAGGTCGGGTTCTCGGTCCTGCACGAATCCCCGCTCATGGAAAAGGAGCGCGCCCTGCACGAGGCCATCGGGGACGCCAGACGCATGGCGCAGGGGGCCGTCAACCTCGAGGCCATCAAGCTGTCCGCAGTCTTCCGCTCCATCGTGCGCAACGGGCAGATCCACGTGCTCTTTCAGCCCATCTACGACTTCAAGAAGGGCACTGTCCTGGCATGGGAAGCACTGTCCCGCGGCCCCCGCGGATCGGAGTTCGAGTCCCCCGCCCTGCTCTTCGACTTCGCGGAGCAGACCGGGCAGCTCTTCGTCCTGGAACAGACCTGCCGCGCCAGGGCCATCGAGACCGTCGGCACCCTGGAGCCCGGACAGAGCCTGTTCCTGAACATCCACCCCCGGGCCGTGGTCGACCCGACCTTCGCCCCGGGCAGGACCCTGGAGCTCATCCAGGCGTACGGCCTCGAACCCGAGAACATCGTCTTCGAGATCACCGAGCGTCATTCCATCAAGGACTTCAGCTCGTTCCACAAGACCCTGGACCACTACCGCAGCCAGGGGTTCAAGGTCGCCGTGGACGACGCCGGGACGGGCTACTCGGGCCTGTCGACCATCGCCGCCCTGCAGCCGGACTACATCAAGGTGGACATGTCCCTGGTGCGGGACATCGACAAGGACCCGGTACGCCGGGCCCTGATGGAAACCATGGTCACCCTGGCGGGACGGATCGGGTCGGAGATCATCGCCGAGGGCATCGAAACCAAGGGCGAGGCCGGCGCGCTGATCGAGGTCGGCGTCCACTACGGCCAGGGCTACTTCCTGAGCCGGCCGCATTTCCCCAAGCCCGAAACGCACCTGGATATCCGGGAGCTGATCCCCCTGCGACAGGACGCCCTCAGCCGGCTGTCCTGCTCCATACCCATCGGCCAGCTGGCCCAGAAGACCATGACGGTCAGCCCGCGCACCCCGGTGCAGTCGGTGCAGCGCATCTTCTCCACCAACCCCGCCCTGACGAGCGTCGTGGTCGTGGAGGACGGCCAGCCCCGAGGGCTGGTCATGGGGTACAGCCTGGACCGGCACCTGGCCACCCTTTACGGCCGGGCGCTGTACGCGGAAAAGCCCGTGTCCCTGCTCATGGACACGGAACCCATGATCGCCGACGAGCGGGAGCCCGTGGAGTCCGTGGCCAAGAACGCCAACACCCGGGAGATGCTCAAGGCCTACGACGAGGTCATCGTCACCCGCGACGGCGATTTTCTCGGCGTGGTCACGGTGCAGAAGATGCTGACCACCCTGGCCCAGGTGCAGGTCGAGATGGCCAAGGGCACCAACCCCCTGACCGGCATCCCGGGCAACGTCGCCCTGGAGAAGGAAGTCGAGGCCACGCTGCGCAAGGGCAGGCCCTTCGCCATGCTCTACGCGGATCTCGACCATTTCAAGGTCTTCAACGACGTCTACGGCTTCAAGGACGGCGACCTGGTCATCCTGCTCTTGGGGCGCATCCTGACCTGGGCCATCGCGCGCCACGGCAGTACGGGCGACTTCCTGGCCCACATCGGCGGGGACGACTTCGTGGCCATGGTCTCACCCGAAAGGGCCGAGCGCATCTGCAAGGCCGCGGTGCGGTGCTTCAGCCGGCTCATTCCCCGCTACTACCACCCGCAGGACCGCGAACGCGGCTGGATTCAGGGCAAGGGCCGCGACGGCAGGGAGCAGCGCTTCCCGCTGGTCTCCGTGTCCATCGGCATCGTCGAGTGCAGCGAGAACATCCGGGACTGCAGCTTGCAGCTCCTCGGGGAAAAGGCCGCGCAGGTCAAAAGCTACGCCAAGTCCCTGCCGGGAAATGTTTTCGTTCGGGACCGGCGAGGACAAGCCTGCGGGTAGGCGGCAAGCGCCCGGGGGAGTGCGGGAGAAGCCCAGGACGCCGCCCGGGCTCATGCGGGCGGCATTTTTTCCACGACCAGCATGCCGCGCCATTTCCCCTGGCGGTAACGCCACAGGGCGACCACGGAGAGCACCACCAGAAACGAACAGCTCACGGCCCAGAAATAATACAACCCGAACCCCAGACGCACTCCGATCAAAAGCGGCAGGATCATGACCACGATGACCAGCGCAAAACGCGAAGTCATGACGAAAAAAGTATCTCCCGCCCCCTTCAAGGCTCCGTAGATGATGAAGCTGACCCCGTCGAAGAACAGGTAGACGACCACGATCATGAGCAGGGTCCGGCCCATGCCGACCACGGCCGCGAAGGCGGCCGGGTCCATGTCGCGAGGCTGGAACAGATGGAGCACAGGCTCCGGGGCGAACAGGAACACCGCCGACATGACCGCCAGATAGACGAAGGTCAGCACGAGGCTGGCCCGCACGATAATCCCCACATCCTCCGGCTTGCCCGCGCCCATGGCCTGCCCGACCAGGGTGCTCGTGCCCATGGCGAACCCGACCAGGGGCATGAAGGCCAGGGCGTTGACATTGAGGGCGATGTTGGTCGCGGCCAGTTCCATGGTCCCCAGCCTGCCGACCACGAAGATGAAGACCGTGAAGGCGAAGATGTCGAGGAAAAATTCCATCCCGCTCGGCAGCCCGTAACGCATGAGGCGCAGCCACAGGTCTGGCCGCAAGCGCCGATCCGTGTCCAGGCGGAAACGGGCATGCTCGCCGCGCCGCATGGCGGTCCACAGGATGGCCGTGATCACGGCCCAGCCCATGACCGTCGCCAGGCCCGCGCCGAAAATACCCAGCTCCGGAAACGGCCCGATGCCGTTGATGAGGCAATAGTCGAGAGGAATGTTGACCAGCATGCCCGCAATGTTGGCCAGCATGACCACCCGCGTGCGGCCAAGGCCGGTGAAGAATCCGCCGAAGGCTCCCCCCGCCAGATGAATCCCCGCCCCCAGACACAGGGTCCGGAAATAAATGGATTCAAGTCCCTGGATCTCTTCGGAATGCCCGGCCAGGTCAAAGATGTCTTCGGCGCAAAACGCGAGCCCACCGAGCACGACGGTCCCGAGCAGGGCCACGTAGATGCCCTGCCAGACCGCCCGGCCGACCATCTCGGGTCGCCCCTGCCCCGTGTACTGGGCCACGAACACGGACACATAACTCGTGGTGCCGATGAAAATCGTCATCGCCAGGAGGGCCATGATCCCGGCGGGCGTGGCCGCGGCGATGGCGTCGAGGGAATAGCGGGCCAGAAAGAGGCGGTCCGTGAACTCCATGATCGTGGTCGCGCCCAGACTCAGGACCAGGGGCATGGATACCTTGAGGATGCGGCGGTAAATGACGGCGTTGGCGGGGGAAGGTTGAAACATGGTCACGGAAGTGCCGCAAGAACGGCGGACAGGCAAGAACCAAAGCGAGACGCCTATCCCTTGTCCACGCCCTCATCCAGCCCGCACAGCATGAACCCGAGGATGGGGCGGCATTTTTCCGCGCAGGGGGCGAAAAACTGTCCATGCCGACGGGTGGCGGAGCGGTTCTCGCGGCCGAAGTAGAATTCCGCGAGCCCCAGCGGAGTCAGTCCGTACACGGCGGCATGGTGCAAAAGCTTGGGCGCGCAGCACTCCGCAGTGCCCGTGGGCATGGCCTTGCCCGTGAAGGCCTCGGCCAGGGGTCTGGTCCGCCCTCGAAAATTGGTCAGCCGGTACAGGCCGAAGATGCGATCCATGAGCCTGCGGGACAGTTCGCGCCGCTCAGCCAGCATCGTCAGACGGGCAGGATCGTCCACGCCCAGTCCGTGCATGCGCCGGGTCAAGTCCTTGATGCGCGGCTCGTCGCAGGCGATGGTTTGCGCAAACTCAGCCGGATCGAGAATGGGTGGCACCCATCCCGGCACCTCCCAGACCCCGTTATACTGGCCCGAAAAAGCCTTCAGCACGCCGGCCTGCCCGGACGCATCCCGGTACGCGAGCACCCCGAACATCTGCCCTCTGGCAGGGCCGAAGAGATATTCCAACGAGAGGCGCGGGTCGGCGCAGGTCTCAAGGTCGATGCTTCCCCGCAGCTCGAGCGCGACCATCAGCTCCCGGGCATGGCGCAGGGCCGGCTCCGCCGGGAGCGCGTGCTCCCGTCCGCAGTCCCGGCAGAACCCGGCGCAATCCCCGGCAGGCCCGGTCACCCGTCCACCTGCAGCCCGAACCGCTTCAGCTTCCGCCACAGGGAGGCCCGGTCGATGCCCAGGAGCCGGGCGGCCACGGTGCGGTTGCCGTCGACGTGGGCCAGCGTCCATTCTATCTGTTCGCGCTCGCACTCCTCCAGGGTCATGGGCTGGCGCTCGCCGGCCCGGACCAGATGGCGCGGGGCTTCGAGCAGTTCCGGCGAGAGGTGTCCGGGCAGGATCTCGTCGCCCGTGCAGAAGACCGCGGCGCGCTCGATGATGTTCTGCAGCTCGCGCACGTTGCCCGGGAAGGCGTAGCGCGACAGGATGTCCAGCACCTCGGCCGAGATGCGCGGCGCGGGCCGCCCGCTCTCCCTGGCCGTCTTCTCGGCGAAGAAATGGGCCAGCAGGGGCAGGTCCTCCAGGCGCTGCGCCAGGGGCGGCATGTCCAGCACCAGGACGTTGAGCCGGAAATAGAGGTCCTGGCGGAAGCGGCCGGCCTCGACCTCGGTCCGCAGGTTCTTGTTCGTCGCCGCCACCAGCCGCACGTCCACGGGGATGTCCGCCGTGCCGCCGACACGGCGGATGGTCCGTTCCTGCACGGCCCGCAGCAGCTTGACCTGCATGGCCAGCGACATCTCCCCCACCTCGTCGAGGAAGAGGGTGCCTCCTTCGGCGGCCTCGAACAGCCCCTTCTTCTGCCGCGTGGCGCCCGAGAACGCGCCCTGCTCGTGCCCGAACAGCTCGCTCTCCAGCAGCTCCTCGTTGAAGGCGCCGCAGTTGATGGCCAGGAAGCGGGCCTCGGAGCGGCGGCTGAAGAGGTGGACCATGCGCGCCGCCACCTCCTTGCCCGTGCCCGTCTCGCCGAGGATGAGCACCGTCACGTCCGACGGCGCGATGCGCGCGATGGTGCCTTTGAGCTCGCGCATGCACGGGGCCTCGCCCAGGAGCGGCACGGGCAGGGTCCGGTCCTTGAGCTGCTCGCGCAGGCGGGCGACCTCGAGCCGCAGGCGGCGCTTCTCCAAGGCCCTGTGCACCAGAAGCCGGGCCTCGTCGAGGCGGTAGGGCTTGGCCAGATAGTCGTAGGCCCCGGCGCGCATGGCCTCCACGGCCGTGTCCACGGTGGGGTAGCCGGTGATGACCACGACCTCGATGTCCGGGTGCCGCTCCTTGACGGTCTTCAGGAGAGCCAGCCCGTCCATGCCTTCCATCATGAGATCCGTCAGGATGAGGTCGAAATCGGCGCCCTGCAGCAACCCCAGCGCCTCCTCCCCGCCCCCGGCCGTGACGGTCTCGTGGCCCTGCCGGGCCAGGGCCAGGGCCAGGTTGTCGCGCGAGATGACTTCGTCGTCGACAACGAGAATCCGGGCGGCTCGCTGTGCGCCCGCTCCTTCCACGGCCTGCGCGGTCCCGCGCGGCGCGATCACCGCACGCCTCCCGAGACGCCGGACAGCGGCAGCCTGACGGTGAAGTTCGTGCCCCGGCCCGGTTCGCTTTCGACCCCGATGGAGCCCCCGTGCTTCTTGATGATGCCGAAGACCACGGCCAGGCCGAGGCCCGTACCCGTCTCCTTGAGGGTGAAGAACGGGTCGAAGATGCGGCCCATGTGCTCGCGCGGGATGCCGGCGCCCGTGTCCCGGACCTCCAGCACCGCCTGGCCTGCGGCCTGGTCCCTGCGCGCGGCCAGGGTGATGGTGCCGGGCGGCGTGATGGCCTGGATGGCGTTGATGATCAGGTTCAGGAGCACCTCCTGGAAGCGCTGTCCGTCCAGGGGCAGCTCGATGTCCTGCGGGATGTCCGTGACGATGGTCACGCCCGCGGGCACCTCGCTCGACACCAGGGTCACGGCCCGCTGCACGACCTGGTGCAGCGGCGCGGACTTCAGGCAGAAATCCGTCTCCCGCGCGAACTCCAGGAGTCCCTTGACGATGTCGCGGGACCGGCTGACCTCCTGGTAGATGTTGTCGAGCATGTGACGGGTCAGTGCCGGGTCCGGGGGCTGCGGCGCGTCGAGGTCCTCCTGCAGGATCTGGCAGGACGTGGAGATGTTGTTCAGGGGGTTGTTCAGCTGATGGGCGATGCCCGAAGTCAGCACGCCCAGGGAGGCGAGCTTCTTCTCCTGCAGGAGCTGGCTCTGCCTGCGGTCCAGTTCGACGATCATGTGGTTGAAGGCCTCGACCACGCCGCGGGTCTCGTCGCTGGTGTCGGGCAGGGGCAGGGCCTCGAAGTTGCCCTGCACGATCTGGCGGGCGGAGTGCTCGATGACGCCCAGGGCCCCGAAGATTCGCCGTCCCACGAGCCAGGAAAAGAACGCCGCCACGCCGGTGAAGACGGCGATGGCCAGGACCAGCTGGTGCTTGAGGGTCGCGACGATGCCCAGGATCCTGGCCCGCTGGGTGGCCACGAAGCGGTGGACCAGGTCCACGAGGTCCTTGCCCTGGTCGCGCAGGCGCGGATCGGGGCCGGAGTCCCGGATGGTCGTGCGGGCAGTCCCGTCCGCCTTGAGGCCGGCGAAGGTCTCCTTGTACGAGCTCAGGTCCTGCCGCAGTTCGAGCAGCGTCGCCCGGCCCTCGCGGTCGGAGCTGCTCAGCCCGCCCTCGGGGTTCTCGATGCGGTCGATGATGCCCAGGGCGCTGTCGCAGTAGCGCAGGGTCTCCACGTAGTCGGCCTCGCCCATGTAGAGCAGGTAGTTCTTCTCGTAGCGGCGGATTTCGAGGATGTCGCTGCTCAGGTCGTCCACGACCTCGGCCAGGGCCAGGGCCTCCTCGATCTGCAGCAGGTACTTGTAGGAAATGCCGCCCAGCACGGAGAAGCCGAGGATGCTCAGGATCATCCCGAACAGGACGATGCGGCGAATCTTGCCGCTGGCGAAGCGGGAAATCAGTCCGTACATGTGCCGCCTCCATTGTCGTCCAGGACCACGGCCAGGGCCTGCTCCACCCGCTCGACCAGCGTAACCGGCGGCAGCTCCCCGACGCTCTCGCGCAGGGCCTCCACGTCGGCCGCGTTGCCAGCGGGCAGGACGACCATGGCGGCCCGTCCGCGCAGGGCCGCCAGAATCTTCTCACGCACCCCGCTGACCGGCAGGACCCGGCCCACCAGGGACAGCTCGCCGGACAGGGCCACGTCGGAACGCGCCGGGCGCCCCGTGAGCAGCGAGACCAGGGCCACGGCAATGGTCAGCCCGGCCGAGGGGCCGTCCTTGGCCACGCCGCCGGCCGGGATGTGGATGTGGATGTCGTGGCCCTCGAAGAAATTCTCGGCCACGCCCAATGTCTTGGCGTTGCTGCGGATGAAGCTCAGCGCGATCTGGGCCGACTCCTTGAGCACCCCGCCCAGGGAGCCGGTCAGGATGAGCTGGCCGGGCCCGGTCATGCGCGTGGCCTCGACGAAGATGATCTCGCCGCCCGTCTCGGACCAGACCAGCCCCGTGGCCGTGCCGACGAGGCTTCCGGCATCGGCCGCGTCGTGGCGGTAGCGCGGCGGGCCGAGAAGCACTGCCGCGCCTTCGGCGCCCACGGGCGCGGCCACGGCCTCGGCCCCGCCGTCCAGGCGCAGGCGGGCCAGCTTGCGGCACAGGCGGGCGATCTCGCGCTCCAGGCCGCGCACGCCGGACTCGTTGGTGTATTCACGGATGATGCGCACCAGGGCCTCGGGCAGGATGTCCGGGTACGGGTTGACCAGGCCGTGCTCGCGCAGCTGGCGCGGCAGCAGGAAACGGGAGGCGATGTCCATCTTCTCGGCCTCGGAGTAGCCCGAGAACTGCACGACCTCCAGGCGGTCCAGCAGAGGGCCGGCCAGGCGTTCCACGCCGTTGGCCGTGGCGATGAAGAGCACTTCGGACAGGTCGAAGGGAATTTCGAGGTAGCGGTCCACGTAGCGGGCGTTCTGCTCGGGGTCGAGGATCTCGAGCATGGCCATGGCCGGGTCGCCCTTCACGTCCTGGCCGATCTTGTCCATCTCGTCGAGCATGAAGACCGGGTTGCGCACGCCCACGCCCCGAAGGGCCTGGAGGATGCGTCCGGGCATGGCCCCGACGTAGGTCCGCCGGTGGCCGCGAAGCTCGGCCTCGTCGCGCAGATCGGCCAGGGACATGCGGTAGAAGCGCCGCCCCAGGGCTTCGGCGATGGCCCGGCCCACGGACGTCTTGCCCACGCCGGGGGGGCCGACGAAGCACAGGATGGGCGCGCGGCTGGTGTAGTGGCGCGTGCGGGACTGCAGGGCCGAACGCACGGCCTCGCGCAGTTCGCTCAGGTCGATGGGCTTGGACAGGTAGTGCACGGCCCCGGTCTTCAGGGCGCGCACGGCCGTGTCCACGGTGGCGTAGCCCGTGACGAGGATGAACTTGGCATCCGGAGCCACGTCCCGGGCCGCCTCCAGGAGCTGCATGCCGTCCATGCGCTCCATCTTCAGGTCCGTGACGATGCAGTCGAACTCCTTGCGCCTGAGCAGCTCCAGGGCCTCCTCGCCGTTGGCCGCGACGTCCACGTCGTAGCCCTCGCGGCCAAGGACGTGACGCAGGTTCGAGCGGGCGATGGGCTCGTCGTCGACGACCAGCAGCGAGGCCTGGCGCCTGGTCTGCAGCACGCGGGAGGCCAGGTGTTCGAGCACCCGCTCCCTGACCTGTCCCAGCCCTGCATGGCTGCCGTCGAAGACCTTCGCCGCCTGCCCAAGGTCGAGATTGTCCTGGGTCAGGGCGCTCCACGGCAGGGCCAGAATCGTTTCCACGTAGTTCAGGGCGATGGAGTATTCCCCCACGGACGAGTCGGTCTTCTCCATCCGGCCGATCTCCGACTCCAGCACCACCCGCACGTTCTCGGGCACGTCGGCCTGCCGGCATTTTTCCCGAAGCCCCGTAGGATCCTCTGTCGCGGCCGGCGCCTCAACTTCCTGCTTGCGAAAAAACATCGGTCAATCCCCTGCCTGGCGCCCCACCGAGTGTCGTCGTTGCACTCTGCAACGGCGCTGCAATCTGCAGCATCTCCGGCAAGCCGGGCTTGTTATAGATTTCACGTTCTCGGCGTTGTAATCTGCAACATCGCACAAAACCCCGCCATTCTTCCACTCAAAATTACAATCCTGATTTCAGCATGTTAGAGCAAAGCAAACTTCTGGCACGAGCCTTGTTTAAGGCCGGACATCACTTTTAACGCGAGGTTAGCAAAATGAGCACCATCCGAGAAACGATTGAAGACACCTACGCTGCCAATGCCTTTGCCGAACGGGGCCTGACCAAGGACGCCCAGATTCTGCTCAAGGGTGAAAGCCATCAGACGGCGGTCAAGGCCGATGCCGTCAAGCAGGTCGAAAAGCGCCCGCGTCCCACGCTCCACGCCAAATAGGACCACAACTGCGCAGGAGCGAACAGATGCCTCGAAACTGGTTACGAAACACGTTGCACCCGGGCTCGCCCAGCCTGCGGCGCGCCAAATCCGTCGAAGACCGCCTGGCCGACTACACCGAAGCCGTGGCCCTGGCCGAGGCCGGGGAGCAGATGCTGGCCTCGGACGTCATCCGTCACAGCGGCACGGGGCGCAGGCGCATTCTGGTCATCGGGCACGGCTGCACCTTCTCCTCGCACCTGGGGGAATACGCCCTGAGCGTGGCGGAACGGATGGGCAGCGATCTGCTCTTCCTGAGCGTCGGCCTGCCCAAGAAAGACCCGAACTGGCGCGAGTCGTTCAGCCAGCTGGCGGATAGCGCCGCCGGACCGTGGCGGGAAGCCGCGGAACGGCAGAATTTGAATGTCCAGCACGAAGTGCGGTTCGGCACCGTGGACGAGGCCGTGAGCGAACTCGTCCGCAGTTGCGGCAGGATCGAATTCATCCTGAGCGAACCGGAGGAAGGCGAGCAGGTCCTGGGTCAGACGGGCCTGGCTCTGTTCACGGTCAAATGATGCCCGTTCACACCATGCGGATGGACACCACCACTTTCGTTTCCGCCCCCTCGCGAACCCGGGGCGCATCCGCCGGGGGCCGCACCCTGGCGATCAAGGAGACACCATGGCCACGTTGGTTCTGAAAGTGATCCCGTTTTACGGCTGGATCCGAACATATTCCGCCGCCCATCTCAAAATGGATTTCATGGCCGGACTGACCGTGGCCCTGGTGCTCATCCCCCAGAGCATGGCCTATGCCCAGCTCGCCGGACTGCCGCCCTACTACGGGCTGTACGCATCCTTCCTGCCGCCCCTGGTGGCGGCCCTCTTCGGCTCCAGCCGCCAGCTCTCCACCGGCCCCGTGGCCGTGGTCTCGCTCATGACCGCCGCCAGCCTCGAACCCCTGGCCACGGCGGGCAGCGAGAGCTACCTTGCCTACGCCGTGCTGCTGTCCCTGGCCGTCGGCTTTTTCCAGCTGTCCCTGGGCGTCCTGCGCCTGGGGCTGGTCGTAAATTTCCTCTCCCACCCGGTGGTGGCCGGGTTCACCAACGCCGCAGCCATCATCATCGCCACCAGCCAGCTGGCCAAGATGTTCGGGGTGTCCGTGGACAGCGCCGAACATCATTACGAGACCGTGCTGCGGGTCTTCCGGGCGGCCATGAACTACACGCACTGGCCGACCCTGGCCCTGGGCGTCTTCGCCTTCGCCCTCATGTTCGCCCTGAAGCGCTTCTGCCCCCGCGTCCCGAACGTGCTTGCGGCCGTGGTCCTGACCTCGGTCTTCGCCTGGGGCACGGGATTCGAGCACAACACCTCCATCGGCCTCCAGTCCCTGGCGGCTCCTCAGGCCACCGAGGCCGTGACCGCCTACAATGCGGCCATGCAGGCCCAGACCGATCTCGCCGCCAGGCGCACGGCCCTGAACGCGGCCATGGAAGAGGCCAGGGCCCATGACGAACCCTTCGCGGTCGCCGACGAGGAGCATGAGTTGCGCCGCCTGTCCCTGGAAATGGAGATCACCAGGAGCAAGGCCAGAAGCCTCAGGGAAGCGCTGCGCGGCATGCTCTTCCAGGCCGTGACGGAAGCGGACGGAAGGCTGAAGTTCTCCCCCCTCGGCAGCCCGCTCCCGACCGGAGAGGTCAACGACGGCCGGACCTGGCGCGTCCGCGTCGGCAACTCCGCCCTGGACCCGATGTCCCTGACCATGATCGGCGGGGGCGCGGTGGTTGGCGCCGTGCCCGGGGGCCTGCCCCCCTTCAGCGTGCCGCGTTTCGACGCGGGGATCATGCTTCGGCTTCTCCCCAACGCCATCATCATCGCGCTGCTGGGTTTCATGGAAGCCATCTCCATCGCCAAGGCCATGGCCGCGAAAACCGGGCAGAGCCTGGATCCGAACCAGGAGCTCATCGGCCAGGGTCTGGCCAACATATTCGGCGCCTTCAGCAGAAGCTACCCGGTGTCCGGGTCCTTCTCCCGCTCGGCGGTCAACCTGCAGGCCGGCGCCCTGACCGGGTTCGCGAGCGTGTTCACCAGCGCCATGGTGCTCGTGGCCCTGCTCTTCTGCACCCCCCTTCTCTATCACCTGCCGCAGTGCACCCTGGCGGCGGTCATCATGATGGCGGTCATCGGCCTGATCCAGCCCGCGGGATTCCTGCACGCCTGGAAGGTCGCCAGATACGACGGCGCCATCTCGGTCATCACCTTTCTGGCCACCCTGGCCTTCGCCCCCCACCTGGACAAGGGCATCATGATCGGCGTGGTCCTGTCCCTGGGCGTCTTCCTGTACCGCAACATGCGGCCCAAGGTCAGCTCCCTGGCACGGACCGAGGAAGGCGAGCTGCGCGACGCGACCCGCCACGGGCTGGCCCTGTGCACGCAGGTGGACCTCGTCCGCTTCAACGGACCGCTCTTCTTCGCCAACGCGAGCTTCCTGGACGAGGCCATCACCCGCCGGCTGCAGTCCAAGAAGCGCCTGCGGCACATCGTGCTGGTGGCCAAAGGCATCAACGACATGGACGCGTCGGGCGAAGAGGCCCTGTCGCTGGTCGTGGACCGCTGCCGCAGCCGGGGCGTGGACATCTCCCTGGCCGGCGTCAACGACACGGTCATGGCCATCCTGGCCCGCAGCGGCCTCCTGGACAAGATCGGACGGGACCACATCTACGTCAACATGGAAAAGGCCCTCTGCACCGTGCACGCAGGCGCCCACCACGGGAGCGACGAGGCACGGTGCCCCCTGACCTCGGCCTGCCAGCTGCACGTGCGGCAACAGATCGCGCAGCCACGGCCCAGAGCCTTCGCGGCCGCCGGCTCCGCGCATGACGATCGACGGTAGCGACCAACGCAACACACCCGCTGCAAGCGGTTAACACAAACACGGAGAACACAATGGCCACATCGCAATCTGACAAGAAGCCCATCGGACGGACCCTGGTTTTCGGCGCTCTGACCGCCGCCTTCTACACGGGATTTTTCGCCTACGGAGACGCCATCGCGGCCCAGTTCGCCCAGGGCTCCTTCTGGGCGGCCGGTCCCATCGCCACGGTCTTCGCCGTGTCCTACCTGCACGGCGAGTTCGCCAGCAACCTGTGGGCGACCCTGGGCATCTCCGCGGTCCACAAGGAAGCCCGCAAGACCGCCGAAGCCACCAAGCGTCCGGCCCAGCGCCCAGTCCTCAACGCCTGATCGACCGTCACGAAGGAGACATCACAATGGATATCTTAAGCCTCGACCCCACCAAGTTCATCGACCTCAACGCCATGGCCATCACCTTCCTCTTCCTGGTCGGGTTCATCGGCGGCCTGGTCAGCGGCTTCATCGGCTCCGGCGGCGCCTTCGTGCTCACCCCGGGCATGATGAGCCTGGGCGTGCCCGGCACCGTGGCCGTGGCCAGCAACATGTGCCACAAGTTCCCCAAGGCCCTGGTCGGCGCCATCAAGCGCTACCGCTACGGCCAGGTCGACGTGAAGATGGGCCTGATCATGGCCGCCTCGGCCGGCATCGGCGTGCAGGTCGGCATCAAGATCCAGCAGATCATCCTGGCCATGTGGGGCCAGGCCGGGTCCGACCTCTACGTCAGCCTGTCCTTCGTCTTCGTGCTGGTCTTCGTGGGCGGCTACGTCATGAAGGACGCCATCAAGTGCGCCCGCTGCGGCGGCGAGGAAGAGACCACGGCCCTGGCCAAGCGTCTGCAGAAGATCGAGCTGTGGCCCATGATCAACTTCCCCCGCTCGGGCCTGCGCATCTCCCTCTGGTTCACCCTGCCCGTGGGCTTCGCCACCGGCATGTTGGCCGCCACCATCGCCGTCGGCGGATTCGTGGGCGTGCCCGGCATGATCTACGTCATGGGCGTGCCCGGCCTCATGGCCTCGGCCACGGAACTGGTCATCGCCTTCGCCATGGGCCTTGGCGGCTCCATCAACTGGGCCATGCACGGCATGGTCGACATCCGCCTGGTGCTCATCATCCTCGGCGGGTCGCTCCTGGGCGTGCAGCTCGGCGCCATCGGCACGACCTACGTCCGCCCGCACATGATCAAGATGGTCATGGCCACCATCATGCTCATCGTCGCCGTCAGCCGCGGCCTGGCCCTGCCGACCTACCTGGTCAAGCTCGGCCTGATGGAGCTGCCCGAATCGACCCTGGACCTGCTCAAGAACGTGAGCTTCGCCTCCATGTGCCTGGCCCTCCTGGTCGGCTCCGTCATCATCCTCGGCAGCATGTGGCAGGGCCGCAAGGCCCAGGCCGGAGCCGCGAGCTAGACGCCCCCGGCTTTCTTTGAAATGCACCAAGCGGGCCCCGCCATCACGGCGAGGCCCGCTTTTTTTCTGACCGGCGCGACATTACCCGCAGGCCGCTTTTCATGGCGTCCGATCTGCGCTATGCAACGTCCAAGCGTCTGCGCCCCCTCTGTCACATCTCCGTCACAATCGCCTCAACATCCTGTAACATTGCGCGCCTAGTTACTCCTCCAACGCATGATGCGAAACTCAAGTTTGAAACATCGCCAAGGAGGCACCATTATGAACCGTTTCCTGAAAAAAACCGTTTTCGCCCTGGCCCTGCTGGTCGTCGGCAGCGGCATGGCCCACGCCCGTGACCAGGTCAAAATCACCGGCTCATCCACGGTCTTCCCCTTCTCCAGCTACGTGGCCGAAGAACTGGGCGCCACCACCAAATTTCCCGCTCCCGTCGTCGAGTCCACGGGTTCCGGCGGAGGCCACAAGCTGTTCGGCGCCGGCATGGGCCCGAACACCCCCGACATCGCCAACTCCTCCCGCCGCATGAAGGACAGCGAGTTCGAGACCGCCGCCAAGAACGGTGTCGTGGACATCACCGAAGCCAAGATCGGCTTCGACGGCATCGCCATCGCCCAGAACAAGGACAACGAGCCCATGAGCATCACCCTTGAGGAACTGGCCATGGCCGTGGCCGCCGACGTGCCCGTCGACGGCAAGATCGTCCCGAACCCCTACAAGATGTGGAACGAGATCAACCCGAGCCTGCCCGCCCGCAAGATCGTCTTCTACGGACCGCCGACCTCCTCCGGCACCCGCGACGCCTTCGAGGAGATGGTCGTGGAGAAGATTTGCGGCAAGATCGAGGGTTACGAAAAGGGCTACAAGAAGATCCGTCAGGACAGCGCCTACGTCCCGGCCGGCGAGAACGACAACCTGATCGTGCAGAAGCTCTCCAAGGACAAGGACGCCTTCGGCATCTTCGGCTACAGCTTCCTGGAAGAGAACGCCGACACCATCCAGGCCGCGGCCATCGGCGGCGTGACCCCCGACGCCGAGACCGTCGCCTCCGGCAAGTACCCCATCTCCCGCTCCCTGTACTTCTACATCAAGAACGCCCACTACGACGCCATCCCCGGCCTGAAGGAATACGTGGAGCTGTTCATGAGCGAGAAGATGATCGGCAAGGACGGCCTGCTGAAGGGCATCGGCCTCATCCCGCTGCCTGACGACGCCCGCGCCAAGGTCCGCGAGGACGTGCTGGCCAAGAAGAAGCTGACCCTGGACGATCTGAAGAAGAAGTAAACAAAAGGCCGAACCATGTCCCCGAAGGGCCGAGCCGTCATCCGACGGACCGGCCCTTTGCCGCGACCGACACAAAGCGAGGAATCTCGTGACCACAACCTACCTGGCCCAATACCTCTTCGCCGGCTTCCTGCCCCTGGCGCTCTTCGGCTATCTCGCGGGCCGCAGGAAGATCCGCGTCCAGCAGGACCCCAACGCCAGATACAAGGCCTCCGAAAACCTGTTCGGCTGGTACGCCGTGACCAGGATGCTCCTGCCCGCGGTCATCGTCAGCGCGGGCGCGACGGTCCTGGACCTCTTCGACCTCATGGAGGTTCCCTGGCCCATGGTCGCGGCCACGGCCCTGCTGCTCGGCGCCGGGGCCATGTGGATCGGCCTCAAGGCCATCAACCCGGGGCTGCGGGTGCGCACGGCCCTGGAGAAGACCATCGTCCGGGTCCTGCTGCTGGCATCCCTCATCTCCATCCTGACGACCATCGGCATCGTGCTGTCCATCGTCTTCGAGGCCGTCCACTTTTTCCGCATCGTCGACTTCTGGGACTTCCTGACGGGCACGACCTGGAACCCCGACGCGGCCACCATCGGCGAGGACGGCAGCGCGCAGCACCTCTTCGGCTCGGTGCCGCTCTTCGCCGGCACCTTCATGATCACGGCCATAGCCATGTGCGTGGCCATCCCGGTGGGCCTCTTCTCGGCCATCTGCATGTCCGAGTACGCATCCCTGCGCGTCCGGCGCGTCGCCAAGCCCGCCCTGGAGATCCTGGCCGGCATCCCGACCGTGGTCTACGGCTTCTTCGCGGCCATCACGGTCAGCCCCTTCATCGTGCGCCTGGCCGAAAGCGTGGGGCTGCAGGCGGATTTCACCAACGCCCTGAGCCCGGGCCTGGTCATGGGCATCATGATCATCCCGCTGGTCTCCTCCCTGTCCGACGACGTCATCAGCTCCGTGCCCCAGAGCCTGCGCGAGGGATCCCTGGCCCTGGGCGCCTACCCGTCCGAGACCATCAAGCGGGTCGTGCTGCCGGCCGCGCTGCCGGGCATCGTCTCGGCGTGCCTGCTGGCCATCTCCCGCGCCGTGGGCGAGACCATGATCGTGGTCATGGCCGCCGGCCTGCAGCCCAACCTGACGTGGAACCCGCTGGAAGGCATGACCACGGTCAACGTGCGCATCGTCGACGCCCTGACGGGCGACCAGGCCTTTGACAGCCCCGAGACCCTGGCGGCGTTCGGCCTGGGCCTGGTTTTGCTGGTCCTGACCCTGTGCCTGAACATTGTGTCCCTGACCGTCATCCGCAAGTTCCGTCAGAAATACGAGTAGGAGAAACCATGAGCATCCACATCGACCCGCGCAGCCTGCGCAAGCGCAAGAACCGCGAGGCCCAGTTCAAGGCCCTCTCCTACATGGCCATCTCCGTGGCCGGCATCTTCCTGGTCATCTTCTTCGCCGACATCGTGCGGCAGGGCTACACGGCCTTCCAGCAGACCGAGATCGCCGTCGAGGTGACCTACACCCAGGAAATCTACGACAACCCGCGTTCGGCCATCGACGAGAAGATCGCGCCCCTGGTCAGCCGCGGCGTGACCCGCATCCTGCCCATGCATCTGCGCGAAAACCCGCAGCTCATGGGCAAGACGGAAAAGCTCTGGGTCCTGGCCAACGCCGAGGTGGACCAGCACGTCAAGGGCAAGGCCAACCGGCTCAAGCCGCGGGAAGTCACCCTGGTCGACGAAATGCGCGCGGCCGGGGAAATCAGGAAGGCCTTCAACACCGGCTTCTTCACCAACGGCGACTCCAAGCTGCCGGAAATGGCGGGCATCCTCTCCGCGGCCGTGGGCACCCTCTACCTCCTGGCCATCACCTTCGCCTTCAGTTTCCCGGCCGGCGTCATGGCCGCCATCTACCTGGAGGAATTCGCGCCGGACAACCGGCTGATGCACATCGTCGAGGTCAACATCAACAACCTCGCGGCCATCCCGTCCATCCTCTTCGGTCTGCTGGGCCTGGCCATCTTCATCAACTTCATGGGCTTCCCCCGCTCCTCGGCCCTGGTGGGCGGCCTGACGCTGGCGCTCATGACCCTGCCGGTCATCATCATCGCCACCCGCGCGGCCATCCGGGCCATCCCGGATTCCATCCGCGAGGCGGCCCTGGCCCTGGGCGCCACCCACTGGCAGGTGGTCTGGGACCACGTCCTGCCCCTGTCCCTGCCGGGCATCCTGACGGGCACCATCATCGGCCTGGCCCGCGCCATCGGCGAGACCGCGCCGCTCTTGATCATCGGCATGGTGGCCTACATCCAGGACATGCCCCGCGGCGTGACCAGCGCGGCCACGGTCCTGCCGGCCCAGATCTACGTCTGGTCGTCGGAGTCCCTGCGCGCCTTCACGGAGCGCACCTCGGCCGGCATCATCGTGCTGCTGGTGGTGCTTCTGTCCATGAACGCCGTGGCCATCCTGCTGCGCAACAAATACGAACGGAAATGGTAGCCGCGGCCTGACCGCAGCGACGGCGCGCCATCTCCGCCATGCCGGGGCCGCTGCTTGACGATGTCCGCACGTCAAGATAGCGGCCTTCGTTGTCTTTGCTCCCCTTCCGAAATGTCATCGAGGCCGACATGTCACAGCGCAGCACCATCAGCTACTTTCTCGAATCCATCATCCTTTCCGTCCTCGGCCTGGCGACCGCCTTCTTTCTCGGCTTCCAGTCCGGGGGCATGGCCGGCGGCCTGGCCTTCCTGCTGACCACGACCCTGCTGGCCTGCCTGGAAACCTCCGTGTCCCTCGACAACGCCGTGGTCAACGCGACCGTGCTGCGAGTCATGACGCCCTTCTGGCGCATCATGTTCCTGACGGTCGGCATCGCCATCGCGGTGTTCGGCATGCGCATCCTCTTCCCCATCCTGATCATCTCCGTGGCCGGAAACATGGAGTTCGGACAGGCCTGGATCATCGCCACCACCCGGCCCGAAGAGTACCGGCACATCATGGAAGGCAGCCACCTGGGCATCATGGGCTTCGGAGGCACGTTCCTGCTCATGGTCGCCCTGACCTACTTCCTGAACAAGGAGAAGGAGACGCACTGGCTGCCCGTGGTCGAGAAACTGCTGGTCAAGGTGGGGGGAGTCGACAACGCCGCGGCCAGCATGGCCATCGGCCTGGTCATGGTCACGACCATGTTCCTCCCGTCCACGGAGAAGTACGTCTTTCTGATCAGTTCCCTGAGCGGGTTCGCGGTGCACGCCCTCATCGACGTGCTCAAGCATGTGGTGGGCGGCGGCGACATCGCCACCGTGGCCGGCAGGAACGGGCTGGTGGGCTTTCTGTATCTGGAAGTGCTCGACAGCAGCTTTTCCTTCGACGGCGTGGTGGCGGCCTTCGCCATCACCAACAAGTTCTGGCTCATCGCCATCGGCCTCGGGATAGGCGCCCTCTTCGTGCGCTCCATGACCGTCTTCCTCGTGGCCAAGGGCACCCTGGACCAATACAAATACCTGGAGCCGGCCGCCTTCTGGGCCATCGGCTTCCTGGTCCTGGTCATGTTCATGTCCGCCGCGGGCCACCACCTGCCCGGCGGCGAGGTGACCACCGGCCTGGCCAGCATGGTCATTCTCGGGGCGGGCGTGCTGACTAGCATCTTCCAGAAGCGGATCGAGGACCGGCTGCGCGCCTGCCAGCAGAAAACAGACTGACCCCGGGTCAGGCCGGCCTGAACATTCCCGCCAGCGTCTGCCGGCGGTAATCGAAGATGGCCTCCAGTCGGGAGGCCACCAGGCCCCGAAGGGCCTCGCCCAGGGGCCAGAACGGCAGGGCATAGTGCACCGTGTCCGCCATTTCCGTGCCGCCCGCCACCGTCCTGAAGCTGTGCTGGTGATGCCACAGGCGGTAAGGGCCCAACCGCTGCTCGTCGACGAAGAAGTCGGGCTCCCGCACATGGGTGATCTCCGT
>JANJWV010000204.1 GCA_024709365.1 Desulfomicrobium sp.
GGATTCGGAAGACTGGGAGCGCACCGACGCGGCCATGCTCCGTTTCAACTGGAACCTCTACAACGGCGGATCCGACGTGGCCGCGACCAAGGCCGCCAAGGCCCGCAAGCGCCAGAGCCAGGCCGACCTGGAAGACCTGACGCTGGCCGTCGAGGACGAGACCAAGGTCACCTGGGCGCAGTTCAACTCGGCCCAGAAGGAAGTGGCGGAATACACCGAGGCCGTGAAGCAGAACCGCGCCACCAAGGAAGTCTATCTCGAACAGTTCGGTGTGGCCCAGCGCAGCCTGCTGGACGTGCTGGATTCCGAGAACGAAGTCTTCCAGTCCTCCAACCAGCTGGTGACCTCCTCGGTCAACGAGCACATCGCGGCTTACAAGCTCATGGCCCTGTCCGGCTCCCTCATCAAGAACCTGGGCGTGGACCCAGAACTCTACATGAGCGCTGCCCGGAACCAGGAAGACTGACCGTTCTTGCCCCGGCACTTCAAAGGAGGCGCAAGCCTCCTTTTTTTATGTATTTTTTTTTGTGCGGCGTGTGCGCATATATCCATGGACGACCGATCAGCGCCATGGTAGGCGCTGGTCGTTCCGGCTGTCCGTGATGACCGGTTTTTGTCGCGGATGTCATGTGCTGTTCGTTGATTTTTTATTTAGTATATCAATATGTTGTTGCATCGGCTTCGGGCGGGCGCAGGCGCGCCGACGAGGCTGGCGAAGGCTGGGGCCGATTCAGAATTGTCCGCAACTTTGAAGGAGGGGAACGTGCTTGCAGATTTCGGAAAGAAACTGATTTTGGGACTTATCGCCGCCGCCTGCGTGGTCGGCGTGCATGCAGCCATGATCGCTTCCGTGGCGGGGTGACATCCCGCCGCGTTCCGCCAGACGATATATTTCGCGCAGTGAAGACGCGTGAAGAAGACCCCGGGCCGACAAGGCTCGGGGTCTTCGCGTATGAGGGGCAATGAGGACGGGGCGGCAGGCCTGTGCGCCTGCCGCCCCTTGAGGAGGGAGGATGGTTGAGATGTTACGCGGCCAGGCTGTCCCTGTTGGCCGCGATGCGGGCGTAGAGCCAGTTGTCCGTGCCCACGTGTCCGGCGACGATGCGCAGGGACGAGGACAGGCAGCGTCTGGCCTGAAGGTGCCTTTTCTGCTGGGCGTAGACCAGGGCCAGGCTGTTCAGGATCTTGGCCTTCATCATGGGCATGCCGGCCCGGCGCAGGCCGCCCATGGCCGCCTTGAGCAGGGTTTCGGCCTCGTCGGTCCTGCCGTCGTTGGCCATGGCCATGGCCGTCTTGCATTGCCTGGCGGCCTTGATGGCCGGGTGGCTGCACCCGGAGCAGGGAGAAGAGAGCGGGGTCATGTTGCCTCCTGGATGTGCGGTTACAGTGCCGAGCCGAATTGGTAGATGCCCGTGGACACGCCGAAGGCCAGGACCGTGTTGAAGGCCACGGAGAAGGCCGCCCATTTCCAGCCCAACTCCCGGCCGATGACGGCCACGGTCACGAAGCAGGGCGCGTAGAGGAGTACGAAGGCGATGAGGCTCGCGGCCGTCCACACGCTCCAGGCCGGATCGGTTCGCAGCTGCTCCGAGAGACCCGCGCTTTCCTCGGGGTCCACCTCGCCCAGGGAGTAGGCCGTGCCCAGGGTCGAGACGATGACTTCCTTGGCCGCGAAGCCGCCGACCAGGGCGATGTTGGTCCGCCAGTCGAAACCCGCCAGGCTGGAGACGGGCTCCAGGGCCGTGCCGATCCGGCCAGCTACGGAGGCGCGCAGTTCCTGCTGGGCCTGGGCGTTGTCGACCAGGGTCAGCGCTTCGTCCCTGGCTTCGTCGGAGTCCCAGGCCGAGGCCTCGATCCGGGTGCGCTGGGCGTCGAATTCCGCGATCGTTTCCTCGGACGGGCCGGGGAAGGTCATGGCCGCCCAAAGGAGGATGGAGATGGCCAGGATGACCGTGCCGGCCTTCTTGACGTACTGCCAGACGCGTTCCCAGGTGTGCAGGCACAGGCCCTTGAGGGTGGGCATGCGGTAGGGCGGAAGCTCCATGACGAACGGGGTCGCCTCGCCCTTGATGATGGTCGAGCGCAGAAGGCGGGCCGTGAGCAGAGCCATGACCCAGCCGCCCAGGGTGATCCAGAACAGGGCGCTGGCGCCGGAGTTCGGGAAGAAGGCCGCGGCCAGGAGCAGGAAGACGGGAACCTTGGCGCCGCAACTCAGGAACGGGGCCGTGAGGACCGTGGCGATCTTCTCCTTGGGGCTTCTGAGGGTGCGCGCGGCCATGACGCCGGGCACGGCGCAGCCCCCGGGGATGCCGCCGGAGATGATGAAGGGCATGACCGAGCAGCCGTGCAGCCCGAAGATGCGGAAGACGCGGTCGAGCATGTAGGCCATGCGGGCCATGTAGCCCGAGTCCTCCAGGAAGGACAGGAAGAAGAACATGATCATGATCAGCGGGGTGAAGCCGAGCACCCCGCCCACGCCGTCGATGATGCCCGAGACCACCAGCGAGGCCAGGAGCCCTTCGGGCAGGATGGCCGTGGCCGTGTCGCCGAGCCAGCCGAAGAAGGCCTCCAGCCAGCCCATGGGCACCTCGCCCAGGGCGAAGGTCAGCTGAAACATGCCGTAGATGATGGCGAACATGAGTACCGGGCCGGCCAGGCGGTTGGTCAGGACGCTGTCGAGCCTGTCCGTCAGGTCGAAGCGGGCCCGGGTCGTGGGCCGCGTGATCACGCCGTCCTTGAGCAGGGCGGCGATGAAGCCGTAACGGTAATCGGCGATGATGGCCTCGGGGTCCGTGTCGAGGGTCTTGCGGCAGTGTTCGGCCAGGCCGGCGGCCATTTCCCGCAGGCGGTCGTGCACCTGGGGCGACGCCGCGCCCTGGGCCATGACCTCGGAGTCGTTCTCGAGGTACTTGAGTCCGATCCAGCGGGCGGGGTAGCGGCCTTCCAGGAAATTCGAGGATTCGATGAGGGCCTGCATGCGGTCCAGGGTTTCATCCAGATCGTGCCCGTAGGAGATGCGCAGGCCGGGATGCGGGGTCCTGTCGCGCATGGCCTTGCGGGCCTCGGCCAGCAGGCTGTCCCGACCCTCGCCCGTGCGCGCGACCATTTCCAGGATGGGAGTGCCCAGCAGAGCGGACAGGCGCCTGGTATCGATGGTCACGCCCTTGCGGCGGACCTCATCCATCATGTTCAGGGCGATGATGGCCGGCGTGCCGAGTTCCAGGATCTGGAGCACGAGGTAGAGGGAGCGCTCCAGGTTGGTCGCGTCGAGGACCGTGACCACGGCGTCGGGGTTGGTGTCCACCAGGAAGTTGCGGGCCACCAGTTCGTCCTGGGTGTAGGCCGTCAGGGAGTAGGTGCCGGGCAGGTCGACCACGGTGATGTCCATGTCCTCGATGCGCAGCCGCCCTTCGCGCTTCTCGACGGTGATGCCGGGGTAGTTGCCGACGTGCTGCCGCGCGCCGGTCAGATTGTTGAAGAGTGTCGTCTTGCCGGAATTGGGGTTGCCCATGAGGGCCATGGTCGCGTTCATTGCAGGGTTTCTCCGTTTTCGCCGACGCGGACGGTGATCAGGTCGGCCTCGTTGTTGCGCAGGGTCAGGGTGAAGTCGCGCAGGCGCAGGGCCACGGGGTCCTTGAGAGGCGCGCGGCCGACGATGGTGATGGCGGTTCCGGGCACGAGGCCCATGTCGCGGATGCGCCGCCCCAGCTCGCCTGTCGCGCTGACGGAGAGAATGGTGCCGGACTGGTTTTCCTGCATGAGTCTGAGGGGGATGGAGAGAAACATGGAAACTCCTGAATTAGATTAGTCTAACTATGTAGGCAAAAAAAAGACCTCTTCTGCGAGAGGCTGTTTGTCATGCGGGCTCTGGTCAGCCTTTGCGGGATGGGCAGGAGTCGCCGGGCTTGGGCTGGATTTCCCCGGAGCAGCCAGAACAGCCGCAGCAACCGCCGCTCTTCTTCCGGAAGCGGGAGGCCAGATATATCCCAGCTACGAGAATGACGCCGATGGTGACGAGAAGGTCGAAATTCATGTTGGCTCCGTAAAAAGTTTGTCTTGATGAACTCTTTATGAGGTCGAGAGGGGGGAAGTCAACAGAAAAGTTAGTCTTGTTGAAAAAATATCGGATGCCATTTCCAAGTTATCGGCGAATGGGAGGGGTGCGAAGGGCATCAGCTCGGAGTGGTGGGGATGAGGCCCGCGGCGGCGAGAACGTGCGCAGTCGCTTTGGGTTCGTGGCCGATGTGGCGGCCGATTCCAGTCTGATGGGACGACGTGTTACCCACGAAAAATGACGATCTTGGATTTCTGTGGGTAATTCCGGGATGGCAGAAAGGCATGAATCCCCGTCTTCGCGGGGATGACGCGGAGGCATGGCGGACATGCGCTTAGCCATTCGCGCAGTCGGAAATCCATGCCGTTCCGCGTTCTCGCTGAAATTTTGCGTGAATTACGGCTTGATGTAGGCGCAGCCCTGCTGCTGGAGCTTGATCAGGGCGACGACGCCGGCCGGGATGGGAGAGCAGCCGGGGCAGAGGGCGTCCTCGGGGATGTCGAAGGCGCGCAGGGCGTTCTGGCAGACGAAGATCATCACGCCTTTGTCCAGTAGTCCCTTGACCCGGTTCAGGTGCTCTTCCGCGAAGTCGGCGCGAAAGAATTTCACCGCCGGGCCGTTGACCACGAGGTTGATGCGGGCCTCGGGCTTGGCAGCGCGCAGGTTTTCCATGTTGGTCAGGGCGATGCGCAGTATCTTTTCCTCGTCCAGGTCCAGGTGGAAGACGACCTTCATCGGGCACTCCTTTTTCGCGGTTGCATGTCCGCGTGATGCATACGATTCAACTGCTCAGATTGCAATTGCGCAGGTTGTCCAGATGGGTCGAGACATAGAAGGGCGCGGCGTCCGAGGGCAGCGGCAGGGGCCGGCCACGGCGCAGGCCGTCGAGGTAGGCCGCTGTCCGTTCGATGACCTCCGAGCCGCCGCACGGGCCGTGCGAGGGGATGACCGTGCGTATCCGCGTGTCCGTGCGCCAGCGTTCGAGTTCGTCGATCCAGCCGTCGAGGTCGCATCCGCGGGGCACGCAGGGGCAGGGCAGTTCGACGGTGTCGCCGGCCAGCAGGAGGTTCAGTTCCGGCACGAAGGCCACGACGGCGTCGGGCGTGTGGCCGGGAAGCGCCTGCAGGGAGACGGTGACGCCGCCGAGGTCGAGGTCCAGGCTGTGCTCGAAGGTGATGTCCGGAGTCAGCAGCCGGACGGCGTCCCACTTTCCGGGGTTCGCGTCCCGCAGCTCGGAGAGGGCTGCCGGGGCCTCGGTCTGAAAGCGCTTGACGGAGGCCCGCTGGGCGATGATCAGTGGGGAGCCGAAGGCGGCCGTGCCCTGGATGTGGTCCCAGTCCGCGTGGCTGTAGACCACGATGGGTGGCTCGCCCGCGCAGGCCCTGGCGAAAGGGGCCATGTCGTCGGGATGGGTCAGGGTGTCCCAGACGAGTCGGCGCCTGGAGCCCTGGAGAAGGACGCTGCGGACCCGGAAGTCCCCGGCGTCGACTTCTTGGATGACTGGACTGGTGTGCATGCGGTTTTTGTACGGATTTTCGTGCCGGCAGGGAAGGGGAGGCGGTTATGACGGATGAGAGCGCGAACGCGGGCCTGGCGCCCAAGGACGATGCCGCCCGGAGCTGGGGCATGCTCCTGGACCGGCTGCGCGGCTTGGGCCGGCTGACCATAGCCTTCTCCGGGGGCGTTGACAGCCGCTTTCTGGCCCACGCGGCCCTTCGCGCCGGAACGGTCCCGGAGCTCGTTCACGTGCGGGGCCCCCATGTGGCGCCGGCCGAGACAGCCTTCGCGCTGCGCTGGGCCCGGAGTCAGGGGCTTGAGGCGCGTGTCCTGGACCTCGACCCCCTGGCTCTGCCCGAGGTCGCGGCCGGCGACAGGGAGCGCTGCTACGCCTGCAAGTCCTTCCTGTTCCGCCGGATCGCGGATTGCGCCCGCGGAGCGCTGTGCGACGGCTCCAACGCCTCGGACGCCGCGCAGTTCCGGCCGGGCCTGCGCGCCCTGCGGGAGCTCGGCGTCCTGTCGCCCCTGGCCGAGGCGGGCCTGGCTAAGGACGACATCCGCCGTATCGGACGGCGGACGGGCCTGGAGTGGCCCGACCAGCAGTCCAGGGCCTGCCTGCTGACCCGTCTCCCCTACGGGATGTCGCCGGAACGGGGCCTGCTGGTGCGTCTGGCCGAGGGCGAGCGGGTTGTGGAGGGTATTCTGCACCAGGCCGGGCTCGCAGACGCACCGTTTCGCCTGCGCGTCCGCGACACGGACTGTTATGAACTGCATGTGGCCGCCGCGTCACTGCCCGTGCACGTGATTGAACAGCTGATCGGCACGCTTCACGGCGTCGGCTTTCCATCCAGTAGGGTGCGCTGCATGAGCGCTGTCAGCGGCTATTTCGATGCGACAAGCCATGCATGAAATTCACGTCCCTGAGCTTGCACAGCGTGGCGCAGTGATGCTAGATGCAGAACGAGACGACTGATCAGTTCCGTTGCGTGCGCGTCATGGTGGCGCCGCGCTCCTATCCATGCTTGGAGTGATCAGTCGTCTCTTTTTTTTCAGAGCCAGCGGTTGCGCTTGAAGATGAGGATGATGCCTACGGCCACCGCCACCGTTCCCAGGCAGAAGGCCGCGAACCCCATGGGGCTCTCCGCGCCGGGAATCCCGCCCACGTTGATGCCGAAGAGCCCCGTCAGGAAGCCCAGGGGCAGAAAGACGACCGTGACCACGGACAGCAGGAACATGCGCCGGTTCAGCTTTTCCGAAAAATGATTTACGAACTCCTCGTGGGCCAGGGCCGCGCGTTCGCGCACGGCGTCCAGGTCCTCGATGTGGCGGATGAGCTCGTCGGCGGTCTCGCGGATGCGGAAGTGGTCGTCGGTGCCCATCCATGGCACGCGCTCGGTGACCAGCCGCGAGAGGGCCTCGCGCTGGGGCCCGAGATAGCGGCGCAGGGCCACGGCCTCTCGGCGGACATCGGCCAGGATCTGCCGCGCCAGGGGCTGCGGGCTTTGCAGGAGCTGCTCCTCGACGTCGGCCATGTGGTCTTCGAGTTCCTCGATGACGCCGCCGATGTTCTCCGTCATGCGGGCCAGGAGCGTGACCAGAAACTCCCCGCAGTTGCGCGGCCCCGAACCCGCTTCCAGGTCGGCCTGGATCTCCTTGACGGATTTGAGCTGGCGCTTGCGTGTGGAGATGATGCGCCCGTCCTCGATCCACAACCTGATGGAGACCATGTCCTCGGGCTCGGCGCCGGGGTTGAGGTTCACGCCGCGCAGGGTCAGCAGGAGCCCGTTCTTGTGGTGCAGCACCCGCGGTCGCGTCTCCTCGTCGCACAGGGCCTCGGCCACGGGCCTGTCCAGCAGGTCCGAGCCGAGGAGCCAGGCGCTGGCCGCCTCGTCGGCGTAGTTCAGGTGCAGCCAGGGCAGGCCCTGCGCCTGGGGCAGGCTGTCGCCGGGTTGCCAGGGCAGACGCTCGCCGCGTCCCTGCCCGTCAAGGGACCAGAGGCTGCTCGGGATGGGGGATAGGGCCATGTCTCTCGCCTGCCGAAGGGTAAAAAATGGTGAAGGATTGCCGGGGGTTCGGCTGCGACTTTGGCATTGCTTTTTGGCCCTGGCAAGCGTAAAGGCGAAGCGTCTCACGTATGATGATCCGGGCATCCCGCCCGGACGAATGAACAGGAGAACAGACAGTGGATTCTGGCGACAGTTGCGGCCCTAGGCCCTGCTTCCGACATTTCAATCTTTTCTGCCGAGCCCCCCGTCCCCACGCCTGATCAGGCTGCCTGACGGAACCTCGGCGTTCCGGCAGGTGGACCATGTTTTCAATCTTTCTTTCCCGTCGCCTGGCCTTCCGGCATCTTTTCGTCCGGACCGGCCGGGCAGTGACTGCCGCGGGTCGCGCCGCGGACCCCTACTCGCGATTCCCTGAACGGTCTTAGGCATCCGGCCTCGCCCTGCTTCGAGCGGGCGCGTCCGACAGCGCATCTTCAGCCACCGCAAGGAATCGCATCATGATCACCATCCGCAAGACCATCGACGGGAAACTCGTTCCCATCGACCATCTCGACTTCGACTGCTGGGTCAACCTGATCAACCCCTCCCAGGAGGAGTTGCAGCGGATATCCATCCTGCTGGGCGTGCCCCTGGATCACCTCTCGGACCCGCTTGACGCCGACGAGCGCGCCCGTATCGAGATGGAGGACGGGGTGCTCCTCCTGGTCATCCGCGTGCCCCTGGAAAACGAGGGGGACGCACGGGTGCCGTACCAGACCCTGCCCATCGGCGTGGTCATCACGCCCACGGCCGTCATCACCGTCTGCCGCTCCGGCCGCGACCTGGTCACGGAGCTCCTGAACGGCCGCACGCGCATCGTGGACACGGCCCAGCGCATGCGCTTCGCCATCCACCTCATGCAGCGCACGGCCCTGCAGTACCTGCACTGCCTCAAGGACATCAACCGCCGCTCCGACGTCATCGAGCAGCGCCTGCAGGCCTCCACGCGCAACCAGGAGCTCGTCGACCTCCTGGGCATCGAGAAGAGCCTCGTCTACTTCGCCACGTCCCTCAAGGCCAACGACATCATCATGGACAAGGTCCTGCGCATGCGCAGCGTCCAGCTCTCGGAGGACGACTCGGACCTGCTGGAGGACGCCATCACCGAGAACCGCCAGGCCATCGGCATGACCAGCATCTACAGCGACATCCTGTCCGGGACCATGGACGCGTTTGCCTCCATCATCTCCAACAACATGAACACGGTCATGAAGTTTCTGACCGGGTTCACCATCATCATGATGATCCCCAACATCGTCAGCGGCATCTACGGCATGAACATCCCCCTGCCGTTCCAGGCCGAGGCCCACGCCTTCTCCATCGTCTCGGCCATCACGGCCGGGGCCTGCCTGCTGGCCTGGATGGTCTTCATCAAGAAGCGCTGGCTCTAGGCGACCGCCCAGAAAGCGTTCTGGACTGCGTTGCTCCCCGATTTTGAAGGGCTCATGTAGTCGGCTACACTTCACCCTTCAAAATCGGCTCGCGCCTTGCCAGAACGCTTTCTGGACGGTCGCCTGCGACATCGAAGAGAAAACGTTCTGGACTGCGTTGCTCCCCGATTTTGAAGGGCTCATGTAGTCGGCTACACTTCACCCTTCAAAATCGGCTCGCGCC
>JANJWV010000220.1 GCA_024709365.1 Desulfomicrobium sp.
AACTGATGGTCATGGATTACGTCGCCCTCCGCGCGGAGGGCGTGCATTGAAACTGTCAGCGAATAGTGCTGGATCATCCTCCGAAGTCCGTTCCTTAAGCATGTGGTGAAAAAAAGTCACATCCCGCATGAATCCTGAGCACAAAATGTCCACTGTTCTACAGGCCGCTCAGAAATTCGACATCGGGATCGATACGCTGAGAGTTTGGTTCACAGCTGCACAGGCCGTTCAAAAATGTACGGCCGTCATCATACTTGCTAAAAAAAGCCCGTCTCCGCCTTCAGGCGGTCGATGTCCGACGCTTCGCCCTGGCCTTTGAGGGCTCTGTCCAGGGCGGCAAGCAGGCGTTCGGCGTTTTTTGGCGAGCGCATGAGGTGAACGCTTGCGACCAGGCTCTGCAGTTCGGCTGCGTCGATCATGGCCACGCTCTTGCCTTTGCGGCGACGGATGACGACGATCTTCTGGTTCTCGGTGACCTCGTCGCACAGGCTGTCCAGATTGGCGCGGTCGTCGGCGTAGGTGGTTTGCAGCATGGTGCACCTCGCGTGAAGTTGTAGAGAAAACAGGTACGTGTGCGCAGGGTGCCTGTCAAAGGCTGTCCATGCGGATCAAAACACACATGGCCGAACAGTTCCCATCCCATCCTGCCCGGCATCTTCGCGGCCGCAGATGCTGAAGCCAATCATTCCCCCCATTCCCCACCACCTCATTCACATTGTTTTCTCAGGCCCGATGTGCAAGTCTATCGCCCTGATGAATCCGGCCCCTTTGCGAATGGCGCCGGGCATATGGAGGATCGATGAAAAGATTGTTTGTTCTGCTGCTTGTCTTTGCCGCCGGGGCGTATGCCGCTGCCGCGTATCTGCTCGGGGGCCAGGCCCGTGAGCAGTATTTTTCCCTGTTGAAGGAGCATGAGCGTTCGGGACTTGTGTCCCTGACCAACCAGTCCTACGAGCGCGGCTTCCTCGCGTCCCGGGCTGCGACGCTGGTAGAGGTCGCCGTTCCCGGGGCGGAGCAGGGGGGCGGCGATGCCGCGGCTGCGAAAACCGTGCGCTTCACGCTGCGTCATGAACTGCGCCATGGGCCCATGCCGGATCTGTTCCACGGCTTTTCCTTCGACACCGCCCTGGCCACCATGGAGAGCGTCGTAGAGCCCGGCGATCCCGGCGACGACGTCGGCAAGCTGTTCGCCGAAATCCCCGAGCTGGCGCAGTCCAGATCCACGCTGCGCGTGGGCTTTTCCGGCGAGATCAAGGGCGATCTGACGGTTCCGGCCTTCGAGAGGAACGGCGGGGGAGGGGAGCGGCTGACCTGGGGCGGGCTGACGCTCAACGTCGTCCACGAGCCCATGACCGGCGTTTTGCGGGGCGACTTCACCCTGCCCGGTCTGTCCCTGGCCGAGGACCGGGACAGGGTCGGTCTGGACGGCCTGACAGGATCCTTCGACCTGGTCGAGGCCCTGCCGTTCGTCTATGTCGGCCGGGTCGACAGCGCCGTAGCGTCCATCAACATGACGCAGCCGGGCGCCGAGAGCGTCCTCGTCACGGACCTGCGTCTGTCGTCGGAAAGCAGCTGCGAAGGCAACCTGGCGGGTTTTCTGCAGAAGCTCGACATCGCCCGGGTCGAGTACGGCGGGGGAGCCTTCGGGCCCCTGTCCTGCGACATCGAGGCCAGGAACCTCGACGCCCTGGCCCTGAGCGAATTCCAGTCCCGCCTGCGCCTGCTGGCCGGCGCGAGCGGCGTGGATGCCGACGCCCTCGCCGCGCAGGTCGGGGAGCTGTACGTGACCCTCTTCGGGAAGCTCCTGGCCGGCAAGCCGGAGCTGCGCATCTCCCGGCTGCGCCTGGGCACGCCCAGGGGCGATCTGACCGGCTCCCTGCAGGTCAGAAGCGACGCGCCCGCCGGGCAGGCCGCCGTCAATCCGCTGCTCCTGCTGCCCTATGTCGTGGCTGAGGCCGAGCTGACTGCCGCCGAGGAGCTGCTCGTCGGCCTTCTGGGTCTTGACGTGCGCCGGGAGGAACCCGCAGCTTCGGACGACGCCGTGGACCTTCTGGCCAGGCAGCGTTTCCGCGATCAGATCGAGCCGCTTCTGGCCCGCGGGTTCCTGACGCGCGACGGCGCGAACATCACGGGCCGGGCCTCTCTCAGCCAGGGGCGCCTGACGGTCAACGGGCAGACCATGCCTCTTTTCTGAGGCCTCGCGTCGTGCGTCCCGGGCAAGACGGGGACAGGAGGAACATATGATCCCGAGCGGCAGTCCCGACAAAGCGTCCCCTGACGGCGTCATCCCCGAGCGCGACCTGCTGCGGGAGCGTCAGCTGGAATTTTTCGTCGCCAACTCGCGGGTGTCCATCGCCGCCAGCATCCTCAACGGCACGATTTTCCTCGGCGTCCTTTTCGCGCATCTGCCGACCGGAAGCCTGCTGCTCTGGTACGGCGCCCTCGTGCTCTTCTCCCTGCCCCGTCTTGTGACCGTCTTCCTCTTTCCCCGGCTCCGGGAGCGTCTGACCGTGACGCAGTGGTCGTGGCTGCTGGCTTTGGGCACCACGTGCACCGGCATCATCTGGGGGCTGTCGGCCCCCCTTTTTTTCACCGGCCTGCCGCCCCTGGGGCAGGCGTTCCACATCCTGCTCGTCGGCGGGACGCTGACGGGCGCGGCGGTCTATCTCGCCCATCTGCTCCCCAATTTCGTGCTTTTCGCAATACCGCACGCGCTGCCGATGCTGGTTATCCTTATCAACCTGGCGGCCGACCCGTTCTACAGGGGCATGGCCCTGCTGTTTACGATCTTCACCGTCATGATGTTCATCATGGCCTTCAGGACCAACCGGCAATTCGCCACCTACACCCTGCTGAAGCTGCGCAATGATGCGCTCATGGGCAAGCTCAACGAGAGCGAGTACCTGTTCCGGACGCTGACGGAGCGCTCCTCCATGGGCGTGTTGCTCATGGACCGAGGACGCGTCCTCTACGCGAACCCCGCTGTGGAGAGCCTCACCGGGTACGGGTCGGGCGAGCTCGCCGGGCGGTCGTTCTGGGATTTCGTCGATCCCGCGGACCGCGGAACGCCCGCGCCGCCGGATTCCGGGCCCGACAAGGAGGCTGAACGAGCGGAATTCAGGATCCGCCGCAAGGACGGCAGCCTGCGCTGGATCGAATACGTCCCGGCCCGGGTGGACTTTCAGGGGCGCAAGGTCATCCTGGGCGCCTGCTCCGACATCACCGACAAGGTCCTGGTCCGCCAGGCCAGGCTGGAGAACGAGGAACGCTACAGAATCCTGTTCGAGACGGCCAGCGACGCCATGTACGTGGTCGGTCTCGACGGTGAGGGCGGGCTCGACCTTTTCCGCGACGTCAACGCCCAGGGATGCTCGGTGCTGGGCTACGAGCGCGGCGAGCTGCTTCGTCTGGGTCTGCGGGACATCACCCACCTCTACGCGCTCCAGCATGCCGGCGAACTCCAGCGGCGTCTGCCGCGCGACGGCCAGGCGGTCTACGAGGCCGCCCATGTGGCCAGGGACGGGCGGCTCGTCCCGGTCGAGGTCAGCGCCAAGCTCATCAGCCACGAGGGGGAGAAGGCCGTGCTGTGCATCGCCCGCGACATCAGCGAGCGCAAGGAGGCCGAGTGCAGGCTTCAGGCCGCCAAGAAGCAGGCCGAGGTCGCCAACCAGGCGAAAAGCGAATTTCTGGCCAACATGAGCCACGAGATACGCACCCCGCTGAACGGCCTGCTGGGCATGCTGCAGCTCGTGCGCATGGGCGACCTGGACGCCGAGCGCAGCCAGTACCTGGACGTGGCCGTGAACTCGGGAGAAAGCCTGCTGGCCATCATCAACGACATCCTCGACCTCTCCAAGATCGAGTCCGGAAAGTTCGAACTCGTGCTGGTCACCTTCAATGTCCACGCCCTGGTGGAGGGCGTCGCGGAAACCTTCCGTTTCGCGGCGCGCAGCAAGGGGGTGGAGGTCTTCGTGGACATCGACCGGGATATGCCCCGTTTCATCGAGGCCGACCAGGTGCGCCTGCGCCAGATCCTCTACAACGTTGTGGGCAACGCCGTGAAATTCACGAACCAGGGGGAGATCCGCGTCACCCTGGCGATGCCGTTCCGGCAACGGCAGGCGGCGCGGATGGAAATCCGGGTGGCCGACACGGGCGTCGGGATTCCCGCGGACCAGCAGGCCGGGCTCTTCGAACCGTTCGTGCAGGCGCCCATGGCACCGAACGCGCCGGGAACGGGCACTGGGCTAGGGCTGTCCATAGTCAAGCGCATCGTGTCCTTCATGGGCGGCGATGTTCGCCTGGAAAGCGAGCCGGGCAAGGGGACCACGATGACCGTGCAGGTCCGTGTCCGGGTCTGCGAGGACCAGGAGGACGCCGTCCCGCCCTGCGCCAGGGAGCAGGTCTGTTGCCCCGTGGCGGCCAGGGGGCTGCGGGTCCTGGTGGCCGAAGACAACGGCGTCAACCGCCTCATGATCACCAGATTCCTCGAAAAGCTCGGACACGGCTCCGTATGCGCAAGCGACGGCCATGAGGCTCTGGAGCTCCTGCAGCGGGAAAGATTCGACTGTGTACTCATGGACATTCAGATGCCCGGCCTGGACGGCACCGAAGTGACGCAGCTCATCCGCCGCCGCGCCCTGCCCGGCATCGACCCGGACATCCCCGTCATCGCCCTGACCGCCTACGCCCTGTCCGGCGACCGGGAGCGCTTTCTGGCCTTGGGCATGGATGCCTACCTGGCCAAGCCCGTCTCCCTGGCCGGTCTCTCCGCAGTCTTGAGCGAGATCGTTCCAGAAGGCGGGGAAGGGGACACCTGACCCGCACTGGGACTTGCTTCGCCGGAACCGATCCGTCATGCTGCGCCGCCGCAAGACGCACATTTCTCAACCCGGAGACCCCATGTTCCGCTTCGTCCACGCCGCCGACATCCACCTCGACAGCCCCCTGCGGGGCCTCGAATCCTATCCCGACGCCCCGGTGGAGCAGATCCGCGGGGCCGCCAGGCGGGCCTTCGACAACCTGGTTGACCTGGCCATCGATGAGGGGGCGGCTTTCGTCCTCCTGGCCGGCGACCTCTTCGACGGCGACTGGAAGGACTACAACACGGGGCTCTATTTCACCCACCGCATGGGCCGCCTGCGCGAGGCGGGCATCCGCGTCCTCATGGTTTCGGGCAACCACGACGCCGCCAGCCAGCTGACCCGCACTCTGCGCCTGCCGGACAACGTCACGCTCTTCCCGCACCGCAAGGCCGCCACCGTGACCTTCGAGGACCTGGGCGCGGCCGTGCACGGCCAGAGCTTCGGCGGCCGCGTGGTGTCCGAGGACCTGAGCCGGGACTACCCGCAGGCCGTGGCGGGCATGTGCAACATCGGCCTCCTGCACACGAGCCTGACGGGCCGTCCGAATCACGAAAGCTACGCACCCTGCACCGCCGAGGGGTTGGCCTCCAGGGGCTACGACTACTGGGCCCTGGGGCACGTCCATCGCCGAGAGGTGGTCGGCCGCGACCCGTGGATCGTCTTTCCCGGCAACATTCAGGGGCGGCACATCCGTGAGACGGGCCCCAAGGGCTGCGCCGTGGTCACCGTCGAGTCCGGGCGCGTCAGCGGCGTGGAGTTCCGCGATATCGACGTGCTGCGTTTCGAGGTCTGTCGTGTCGAGCTGACCGGTTGCGCGGGTCCCGACGGGGTGCGCGACCGGGTGCGCGAGGCGCTGGATGCGCAGCGCAAGGAATCGGACGGCCGTCCCCTGGCCGTGCGGGTGACCCTGGAAGGGCGCACGGACCTGCATGCCGGCCTGCACCGCGACCGCGGGCACCTGCGCGAGGAGCTGCGGGCCCTGGCCGCGGACCTGGGCGACGTGTGGCTGGAGAAGCTGGAGGTGGCCACACGGCCGAGCGCAGCCGGGCAGCCCGAGGAGGACTCGCCTCTGGCCGGGTTGGAGCAGGCCGTGGCCGCGCTGGAGCTGGACGGGTCGCTCCTCGGTTTGGCGCCGGAGTTCGAGCACCTGCGCGGTCGCCTTCCTGCCGAGCTGCTGGCGGGCGAGGACCCGTTCCACCCGGACGAAGAGGGGATGGCCGCGCTTCGCGACGAGGTCCGGGAGCTGCTCATGGCCCGGCTGCAGGAGGGACGCCATGCGGATTGAGCGCCTTGAACTCGCGGCCTTCGGCCCCTTTACCGGCCGGGTCCTGCATTTCGATTCGGACCTGCCCGGCCTGCACGTCGTGCACGGCCCCAACGAGGCCGGCAAGTCCAGCGCCCTGCGCGGCCTGCAGGCCCTGCTCTTCGGCTTCCCGCCGCGCACGGGCGACAATTTTCTGCACGCCTACGACCAGCTTCTGGTGGGCGGACGCCTGCGCCGCGACGATGGCCTGGCCTTGGCTTTTCGCCGCCGCAAGAAGGCCAAGAACGACCTCTTCGACGAGGCCGACGGCCCCCTTGGGGCCGACGCACTGGCGCCCTTCCTGCACGGCATGGGTCAGGACATGTTTTCGTCCATGTACGGCATCGACCACGAGACCCTGGTCCGCGGCGGCCAGGGCATTCTCGACCAGGAAGGCGAGGTGGGGCAGGCCCTGTTCGCCGCCGGGGCGGGTTTCGCCTCCCTGCGGTCCGTGCTCAAGGGGCTGGAGGACGAGGCCGACGACCTGTTCAAGCCCCGCGCCTCGACAAAGGCCCTGACGGCTGCCCTGGCGCGCTACAAGGAGCTGCAGTCGCAGCTGCGGTCCGCCAGCCTGGCCGGGCACGACTGGCAGAAGCACAGTCAGGCCCTGGCCGAGGCCGAAAGGGAAGTGGCGGCCCTGTCCGCACGCCGCGATGAGCTGAGCCGCAGCCTGCACCGCCTGGAGCGGCTGCAGCGGGCCCTGCCTTTCCTGAGCCGGCGGCGGATGCTTCTGGAAAAACTTCAGGAGATGGGTGAGGTTTTTGCGCTGGCCGAGGATTTCGGCCTGCGTCGGCGCGCCCTGGAAGAGAAGGGCCGGACCCTGCGCGTGCGGCTGGACGCGGCCGAGGCGAGGAGCCGGGAAACCGCGGAACGCATGGCCGCGTTGGGTGCCGACAGGACCGTCATCGACCATGCCGAGGACATCGAGAATCTGCATCAGCGTTTGGGCGCATACCGCAAGGGCCTTGAGGACCGCCCCGGCCTCGACGGCCGGCGCAGCACTTTCAAGATCGAGGCAGCCCACCTGCTGCGCCGCATTAGGCCCGAACTGGACGTGGAACGGGCCGAGACTCTGCGGCCCGGTCTGGCCAAGCGCAGAACCGTCCAGACTCTGGCCCAGCGTCACGAGGCCGTGTTCCAGGGCGTGCGGCAGGCCGGGACGCGCCTGGCCGAGTTGCAGCGGGACCTGGAGAGCCGCCGGGCAGAACTGGCCGCCCTGGGCCGGGAGGCCGACGGCTCGGCGCTGGCGCTGGCCATCGGGGCCGCGCGCAAGGCCGGCGATCTGGACGAGGAGCTGCGTCAGCGCGTGGCCGATGGCCAGAGGCTGCGCGGCGTCTGCCTGGCCTCACTGGAGCGTCTGGGGCTGTGGCGGGGGAGTCTCGAAGCCGTGCCGTCCCTGCGCCTGCCCCTGCCCGAGACCGTCAACGAATTTGAGGCGGCCCTGCAGCGCCGGGACGAGGAGCTGCGCCGCCTTCGTCAGGAAGAGGAGCGCGCCGTCCAGAATCTGGAGTCTCTGGAGCGCGAGTTGCGGGCCATCGAGCACGCCGCCGTGGTCCCGTCCGAGGCCGATCTGGCCGACTGCCGGGCCAGGCGCGAGGAGGGGTGGGGCCTCCTGCGGCGTCAATGGATGGACGGCGAGGACATCGAGGCCCAAAGCCGCATCTACGCGGTGGAAGGGACCTTGCCCGAAGCCTACGAACAGTGGGTGGCGAAAGCCGACCTGACGGCCGACCGTATGTATCGGGAGGCCGATCGGGTTCAGAAGCACGCCCATCTGCTGGCCGGCATCGAGTCCGCCGGGTCCGTGCTGGAGGGATTGAGGGGCGCCGTGGCCGTGGAACTGGCCGAACGCGAAGCCCTCCTGTCCCGCTGGCGGGATCAGTGGGCGCCGTGCGGCATCGAGCCCCTGGGGCCTCGTGAGATGCGGGCCTGGCGCGCGAATTTCGATGATCTCGGCCGCAAGGTCGAGGAACTGGACCGGGCCCGCGCCGAACTGGGCGTACGCCAGGCGCGGCGCGCGGAGCTGCGTGAGCTGCTGCTGCGCGAGCTTGAGGCCCTGGGCGAGGCCGCGGACCGTACCGGCGAGGAGCTGGCCCCGGCCCTGCGCCGGGCCGAGGCCGTGGCCGACGCGCTGGGCGCGGGCCGGGTCAGGCGCGAAACCCTGGCGCGGTCCGTGGCCGAACTGTCGTCGGCCGTGGGCAAGGCCGAGGTGGCCGCGGACGCCGCCCGCAGGCAGGCCGACGAGTGGCGGGAAGCCTGGGCCGAGGCCATGGCTTTCCTGGGGCTTGCCGGCGGCGCATCGCCCGAGGAGGCCGCCGATTACGTGGAGACGGTCCAGGAATGTCTGGCCAAGCTCGACGAGGAGGATGTGCTGCGCAAGCGCATCGCCGGCATCGACCGCGACGCGCGGACCTTCGAGGACGACGTGCGCGGGGTCTGCCGCCTCGTGGACCCGTCTGCGGCGGACCTCGACGCCGCCCTGGCCGTGGGCCGCCTCAAGGCCCTCCTGGCCCAGGCGGTGCGGGAGCAGACCGTGCGGGCCCGGCTGGAGGAAGACGCGGCCCAGGCGGAGCGGGAAATCCGCTCCCTGTCAGAAGACATGGCTGTGGTCGGGGAAGGGCTGGCCGCTTTGCGGGCCGAGGCGCGCGTCGATGACGACGAGGGCATGGCCGAGGCCGAACGGCGGTTCGCCGCCTGGTCCCAGCTGCGCGGTGAAGCGGACAAGGTCGAGGCCGATCTGGCCGGCATGGCCGAGGGCGGGAGCCTCGATGATCTGGAGTCATTGGCCCGCGAGCACGACGCCGACGCCCTGCCCGGCCGTCTGGCCGAGCTGCGCCTGGAGCTGCGGGAAAAGGTCGAGCCGCGGCTGCAGGAGCTGGCCGAGGTCATCGGGCGGGAGAAGAACGAACTGGCGCGCATGGACGGCGGCGACGCCGCGGCCCGCGTGGCCGAGGAGATGCAGGAGGTTTTGGCGACGATTTCGCGCCTGACGGGGCGTTACATCCGCCTCAAGGTCGCCTCGGGGGTGCTGCGCGCCGAGATCGAACGCTACCGCGCCGCCAACCAGGGGCCGCTTCTGTCCATGGCCTCAGACCTCTTCCGTGATCTGACCCTGTCGTCCTTCGCCGGCCTGCATGCCGACATGGACGAGAACGACAGGCCCGTCATCCTGGGCCTGCGGCCCGGCGGCGAGCGGGTCAGGGTGGACGGCATGAGTTCCGGCACCCGCGACCAGCTCTATCTGTCCCTGCGCCTGGCGAGCCTTGACTGGCGGGCGCGAAACGCCGAGCCCATGCCCTTCATCGTCGACGACATCCTCATCAACTTCGACGAGGCCAGAAGCGCCGCCACCTTGCGGGCTCTGGCCGCCATGGCCGACCGCACCCAGGTCATCCTCTTCACCCACCAGGCCCATGTCGCGGACCTGGCCCGAGGGTTGGGGGACGGGGAGCGGGTGTTCGTGCACGGGCTCTAGTTCGGATCGTGTGCTGGAATCGTCGTTTTCCAGGCGCTGACGGACTGTACTAGTGCGGCCGCGTGCCGGGCGATCTCCGGCGAGGTCCGTCGAAACTCCCTCGCCGGCCTCGTACTGCTTCCCGGCCTTGAGTTTTGTCATACGGTGGCGCTTCGAACGTGACACGGCCGGGAAGCAAACGATGCCTGGTTCGGTCAAACAGTCGACGGCCCTCGCCGGAGACCGCCCGACACGCTTGAACCGAGCGTTTGGCGGGGCGTCGGAAAGGCAA
>JANJWV010000238.1 GCA_024709365.1 Desulfomicrobium sp.
CTTCGAGACGTTGAAAGAGGTCGGCGTTTCGTGCCGGGTCGCCATTCCTGCTGCTCGAAGCTTCGAGTTCTTTGGCCAGGTCATGGATATCCAGGGCGCCGATCATGGCTGAAGAGCCTTTCAGGCTGTGGGCGAGCCTCCGGCACTCCTTCGCGTTCGCCGCGGACACGCTCAGCCTGAAGTCCTCGAGGAATTTGCGGCTGTACTCCGGAAATGCACGCAGAGTGGAGAAGAACGACAGCTCCTGCCCCATGAAATTTCGAATACCGGCCGGAATGTCAATGCCGTCGATATCTGGATATTCCAGGCTTTCGGCCGGGGTGTGGAAGGTAAGTTTTGCGTCGGATGCGGTGGTGCCGGTCAGGAAGCCGAGGACGTCATCAGTCCGGAGCGGTTTGTGGAAAACGCGCAGCCGGGTCGCCGGAGTCGGCTCTGTCCCGTCAGGGCTGCCGGCCGTGAGTATCGCGATTCTCTCCGCCAGGGAACGGTCGAGGGCGATCATGATCTTGGCCAGTTCAATGCCGCTCAGGGCCGGCATGAACAGGTCGAGCATGATCAGGTCGTAGCGGTGCCGGCCGATCAGGCGCATGGCGTCTTCCGGCATCGCCGCGAGATCGACGGTTGCGCCGAGGTGCGTCAGGACTTCGAAAGCCACAAGACGGCTGATTTCGTCGTCGTCGACAAGGAGGATGCGTTTGCTGTCCAGCGCCATGTCTGCTTTTTCCTGATGCTTCATGAGTCCCGGGGCGGGTCTGTATTCGGCCGCGATGGTTTCGGGCTATTGAGTCTGCTTCATGAAATCAAGCAAATACAATCCGCCTTGCCGCAGTTCATTGAAATTGTGGATGCCGATCTTCTGTAGAATGTTCGACCGGTGCTTGTCGACGGTCTTGATGCTGATGGACAGAATGTCCGCGATTTCCCGGCTTTTTCTGCCGTCGAAGATGAATTTGACGACTTCCAGTTCTCTGGGCGTCAGGCTCTGCAGCGTCGGGAAGCCCTTGCGCTGGCGTGTGGCGAACAGGTAGTCCTTGACGATCGTCTTCGCCAGCTTCGGGCTGATGAAGAGGTCGTCGTTCAGGGCGTATTTGATGGCGAGGAAAAGTTCGTCGGGGTTTTCTCCCTTGAGGACATACGCACTCGTTCCGTACTCGAGCGTCTCGAAGAGCATCTCATCGCTGTCGCAGGCCGTGAGCACGATGATTTTCACCGTCTTGTCCTTTTCCCGCAGTTTCTTGAGGACTTCGGTGCCGGGCATGTCCGGCAGGCGCAGGTCGAGAAGGACGATGTCCGCATGATTCTGGTTGAAGGCCTGGATGCCTTCACTGCCCGTGGCGACGTCAGATCCGACGATGTAATCCTCTTTCATGTCGATCATGGATTTCAGCCCCATGCGCAACAGATTGTCGTCTTCGATCAAGAGAACCTTGCTTTTCGACATGATAGTTCGCCCCTGAAAAATGATGTTTGTTGAGGTCGCCGACAATCTCATCCGGCCCGCCTCATATTCCCGGGCCGGCGCGACTGAGGGCTGTGGCCGTCTGTCTTCCAGCGTGTCCGAAACGCAGCAGGGACAGCGGTCGATGTCAGATGCATGGACATCCCGACGCCCCGCGACAGGGATTTCGTTACACGCGCAATGGGGAATGTCGCGCGAGAGTCCACGTCATGTTCATGATGCGTAGAGTCTGCGCTTGGGTTGCAGATGTCCCCTGTCGCCTGCCGGAAGTATGCAAAAACTCCGGGAATCCGCCATCAATCAGAAGTCAGCCGTGAATATGCTGACTATTGATGATGGTATTTCTTGAGGAAGTAACGGAGGGCTGAGAGCTCAGCAACTGGCATGAAGATGTATTTTTTTGAGATTTAATAATGGATAATGCGTATATAACGCAGACATGTATATACGTTATATTAGGGGTGATTTTGTATTTGCCTGTCCGTGCCCATGTCGGACTCAGTCAGTTAACATATTGTCAAGAATGTACATTTTGCGATGCCTCAGGTCTGCCAGGCTGTTCAGGCCGAGTTTTTCGAGGATGTTCGAGCGATGCTTGTGGACCGTCTTGACGCTGATGAAAAGCGCGTCGGCTATGTCCTTGCTTTTCTTGCCGTCGATGATGAGCCTGACGATTTCTTTCTCCCGCGACGTCAAATCGTTCAGGGGCGGCAAGGTCTTGCGCTGGCGGTTGACGAAGAGATAGGCGTCCACGATGACCTTGGCCAGTTTCGGGCTGATGAACATCTCGTTCTGAAGTGCGTAGTGGATGCCCAGAAAGAGCTCTTCGGGCCCTGCGCCTTTGAGTACGTAGCAGTTGGCCCCCAGCTCCAGCGCGTCGAAGAGCAGGTCGTCCTCTTCGTGGGCCGTGAGCACGACGACGGGGACGTTCGGAGCCGCCTGCTTCATGTGGCGCAGCACGTCTATCCCTGAGGTGTCGGGCAGAAGGAGGTCGAGGATCACGATGTCGGGGCGGTTGAAGTTGAAGAGGCGGATTGCCTCCTTCCCGCTTCCCGTGTCGGCTTCAACGCTGAAGTCCTTGCGGGCCTGGACCATGGACTTGAGGCCCAGGCGCAGCAGATCGTCGTCCTCAATCAGCAGAATTCGTTTTTTCATGGCAGAGTCCCCCGTCGGACGTCTGCCATGTCAGCCCCAGGAATTCAAGCCCCTATCTCTCGTGCAACGCTCCTCTCGTCGTTTTGATGATGGGTTTCAAAATGTACTCGAGCACCGTCTTCTTGCCGGTCAGCACGTCCACCTCGGCCACCATGCCCGGAATGATGGGCAGTTCCTTGCCGTCCCTGTCCGTCAGCGAGGCTGTCTTCGTGCGTACCTTGATGAGGTAGTAGCTGAGCTTCTGCTGCTCGTCCGTGATGGCGTCGGCACTGATGTGCTCGACCGTGCCGGGCATGCTCCCGTAGATGGAGAAGTCGTAGGCCGTGATCTTGACCTGCGCGTCCTGTCCCGGGTGCAGGAAGGCTATGTCCTGGGGCAGGACCTTGGCCTCCACCAGCAGGGTGTCCTCCCTGGGCACGATTTCGAGCATTTCCTTGCCGGGGCCCACTGCCTCGCCGATGGTCGTGACGAAGACGCGCTTCACGGTCCCGTCCACGGGGGAGCGGACGCTGGTGCGGTCCATCTGGTCCTCCAGGGCGGGAAGCTTTTCCTTTCTGCCTTCCATTTCTGCGCGCAACATGTTGAGTTCCTTTAGTATTTCAGATCGCTGCTTGCTTTTTTCCTCCTCGATGCGGTGCGCTGCGCCGTCCAGGGCCGCGGCCACCTTGGGGATGGCGATGCGGGAGTCGGCGATCTGTCCCGAGAGATCAGTCAACTGCCGCTGGGCACGCAGGAGTTCCATGTCCGAGGCGGCTCCCTTGGCGACCATGGTCTGGGTCATTTCCACCTCCTTTTTCAGCAGGACGTGCTGGCGCTGCAGGAAATCGAGCTTGTTGCGGAGTTCCTTGAGTTCCTGGGAGCGCTGTTCCCTGGTCGTTTCCAGCACCGTCAGGGCCGAGCGCCGGTTGTCGTTGCGCGAGCGCAGAAGCTGACGCTGGCTGTCCAGGACATGGGGTTTCTCGTCATTGACCTCGGCAGGAAAATCGATGTCGTTCTTGCCGGCGAGTTCCGCCTCCAGCCGGGCGATGGACAGGACCTGGTCGAGATAGGTCGACTGCTGCTCCCGAAAGCGCGAAGTCATCTGCGTCTGATCGAGGAGCACGAGGAGTTGTCCCTTGGTCACGCTCTCGCCTTCGCGAACCAGGATCTCCTTGACGATGCCGCCCTCGAAGTTCTGGATCCGCTTGATCTCGGTGGACGGGATGATCTTTCCCGCGCCCCGGACGGACTCGTCCAGCGGGGCGTTGGCAGCCCAGAACAGGACGACGGCGAAAAAGACGGCGATCACGATGAGCATGAGATTGGCGGAGATGCGGCTGTTGCCGGTGATGTCGTTCAGCTCCGTGGAAAAATTCCTGTACCGGGCCTCGGGGCATGCGCGGGCCGAGTCGATGGCGTTTCCGCAGCACGGGGCGCCGGAAGCCTGTCCGGTCTGCATGGGCCTGCCGGCCTCTTCCGGCCGCGTGTCGGCGGAGGTTATGTTCATGTTCATTACTTTGCCTCCATTTTCTGTTGCGACGTCTGGTTGATGGGGATGCCTCCCGTCTGGAGCTGGCGCAGGATCGCGTCCTTGGGCCCGTCGGCCACCACCTGTCCGTCGTCCATGACGATGATGCGGTCCACCAGATCGAGCAGCGACGGGCGGTGGGTGATGAGCAGGAGGGTCCGGCCGTTCAGGAAGGCTTTGAGCCGTTGCACCAGGAGCGCCTCGGACTGGGAGTCCATGGAGCTCGTGGGCTCGTCCATGACCAGGATGTTCGGGTCGCGGACCAGGGCCCGGGCGATGGAGATGGACTGGCGCTGCCCGCCGGACAGGGTGGCGCCGCGCTCGCCGACGTGCAGGCCGTAGCCCATGGGGTGGGTGCGCATGAAGTCATGGGTGCCGGAGAGCTGGGCGGCGCTCAGGATGTCCTGGTCCGAGGCCTGTGGGTGGGCCATGCCGATGTTCTGCCGTACCGTGCCCTGGAAGAGGGACACGTCCTGGGGCATGTAGCCCGTCCAGCGCCGCAGGTCCGCAGGATCGATCTGGCGCAGGTCCGCGCCGTCCACGAGCACGGAACCCTGGTCCGGCTCGTAGAGGCTCAGGGCCAGCTTGCCCAGGGTGGACTTGCCGGACCCCGTCCTGCCCACCACGCCGACGCGTTCACCCGCCGCGATCTTGATGTTCACGTCCTTGAGAGCGGGCAGCTTGGATCCGGGGTAGGAAAAGGTCGCGTTCCTGAATTCCAGGTTGCCTTCGATTTTCGGCCTGTGCAGGAAGGAGCCCGTGTCGTCGCGCTCAACGGGCAGGGTCATGACGCGGTTCAATTCCGTATAGGCGCTCATGGTGTGGTGCAGGCGCGTGATGAGCTGGGCGATCTGGGCGAAGGGGCCCATGACCCTGCCGCTCAGGATGGAGCAGGCCACCAGGCCGCCCGTGGTCATGTCCCCTTCCTTGATGAGGTGGACGCCGACGATGATGATGATTACGTAGGCCGACTGCTGCACGAAGCCCGTCAGGTTCATGGCCAGGTGGGACAGGGAGCGGGAGCGGACCGCATGCTTGGCGCTGTCCGCGGTGTCGCGCATCCAGCGCGTGCGCATGGCCGCCTCGCAGCCCAGTCCCTTGACCGTCTCGATGTTGCCGAGGGTCTCCACCAGCACCGCGTGTTTCCCGCTTCCCATGGCCATGGCGGCCTGGACGGAGTTGCGGATGGGCACGTGGATGGCCAGTCCGATGAGGATGGTGACGGGCAGCACGGCCATGAAGACGAAGGCGATGGGGCCGCCGATGTACCAGAACATGGCGATGAAGATGACGATGAAGGGCAGGTCCACGAAACTGACCAGGGTGGCGGAGGTGAAGAAGTCGCGCAGCACCTCCAGTTCGCGCAGCAGGTTGGCGAAGGAACCCACCGAGGCCGGCCTGTCCTTGAGGCGCATGTTCAGCAATTGGTCGAAGAGCCTGCCTTCCAGTTCGACGTCGATCTTCTTCCCGGTGTTGTCGATGAAGTGTGCGCGCAGGGTCTTGATGATGAAATCGAAGACGAAGACGATGCCCACCCCGATGGCGAGGACCCAGAGCGTCTCCAGGGCGCTGTTGGGCACGACCCGGTCGTAGACGTTCATGACGAAGAGCGGCGAGGCCAGGGCGATCAGGTTCAGTATGGCCGCGGCCACGGCGACCTGGGAGTACGCCCGCCAGTTCCTCAGCAGCGCGCCGCGGAGCCAGTGTCCTTTTTCCTTGACGGGTGCGTCCTCGCGCGTCGCATCCTTCCTGGCCGGCATGAGATACAGGACGTGCCCGGCGTAGAGGTCTTCCAGTTCCTGCAACGGTACGGCCTTTTCCCCTTCGTCGAGGACCGGATGGGCGATGGTCGCGGTCTCCTGCCTCAAATCGACGAGGACGCAGGTCTGGTCATCCTTGAGGAAGAGTACCGCCGGCAGGGCGAAGCGCGCGATCTTGCTGAGCGGGCTGCGCACGATCCGGGCCGAGAGGCCGGCGTTTTGCGCGGCGGCCTGGGCCGTGCGCGGGGTCAGCCCCCCCTTTTCGTCGAGGGGCAGGCCGGCGAGGAGCGACGCCGGGGAGAGATTGCGTCCATGGCGGCGGGCGACGAAGAGAATGCTCTGCGTGATGGCGTCGGGAGCCGGCGCAACTGGATCATGCCCTTCGTCCGGGACGTGGGTGCCGTCTCCCAAGGCTGTTTCCTTCAAGTGCAACATGAGTTCCCCCTGTGTTGGTTCGTGATGATGCCGTGGCCTTCGCTCGGCCGGCATGCCCCGGGAAGCGGCTGGGTGGTATCCCGTGCATGACTATCTGCTACCTGAGAGTAGTTATGAGAATAATTCATAGTGGGACGTATTTTGGCGGTGCATTTATACTTAATTATGTACGTAATATTTTTAGACATCGACCAAGTATTGTATATATAACGAGACATAATCATACGAAGCTCTTGCCATGAACATGGGCAGGGACGCCCATCGCACGGAAGAAGGCCGGATCGACAAACCCTGGTTTTCTGCCGTGTGTGGGGCGTTTCGGGAGAAAGCTGAAGTGGAAAAGCAAGGAAACATGCGCGTGCTGCTGGTCGACGATTCCGAATTCAATCTCGATGTCATCGGAAGCGTCTTGTCAGCCGCCGGAGTCGAGGTGGTGACGGCGGGAAGCGGATTCGAGGCCCTGGACATCCTGGCCTCCGGCCAGGCCTTCGATGCCGTCCTTCTGGACGTGCAGATGCCTCGTATGGACGGGCGGGAAACGGCCAGGAGAATACGCGGCGACGGACGCTGGGCCGGTCTTCCGGTCCTGGCGGTAACGGCCTCCACCGCAGAGGGCGAGCGGGAGAGGTGCCTTGAGGCGGGAATGAACGATTTTCTGACAAAGCCCGTGGATTTTGAGGCCTTGCTCGGGTCGCTGACCCGGTGGACTCGAAAAGAGTTCGATAAGGCCGCAGGCTGATATCGGGAGTGGCGCCGGGTCCACGGATGCGCGTTGCGTCCGGAGGATGGCGGTTCCGGCCCGCATTCGGTGAAGATTCCAAATTTTCCGGTACATTCTCCTTTTCAGCTGCTCTGTCCGGTCCATTGTATTGCAAAAGAGGCCCGAGACAGTGTATGGGTATCGGCGTGCCTTACATTTATTTCGGGAAATCATGCCCGCGCTTCGCGTGCTCCTTGATATCGATCAGTTATTGACCGTTTGACGTCCTACACTTCCATCCCGGATTCAGGCCGAAAGGGCGCTTCCGGATGGAGTTTGTGATCCAGGCAGGGCGGCCCCTGCTTCGTTGGGCGTCAGGCGGTGCTTCTCCAGGTTTGCCGGCGACATCCTCCCTGAGGACGCCAGCCTGAATACGGTTTTCCTCGCATATCATCGCCGGCCGCGGTGAATGCTCATGTGCACCGGTCGTGCGCTCCATGGGGCTGCCGTGGGGGCGGACCGGCTGCAGCCTTCCTTCTCTAAACCGCGCAACCCTTCGAAAGATTCCTGGAGGATGCCATGGCCGAACAGTTCGTGACCCTTGATGTCGACGAGGCTTTGCAGAGGTTCAGCGGGAACAGGCAGATTTTCAACCGCCTGCTGCTGCGTTTTCTCGAACTCAACGCCGATGTCGCGGGCAGGGCCGAGCATGTCGTCGGGTGCGGGAAGAGCGACGAAATCGCGATTTTCTTTCATTCCATCAAGGGCGGTGCGGCCAACCTCTCCGCCAAGAGGCTCGCCGCCAAGTCGGCGGATCTCGAACATTTCGCCAACAAGGGCGACATCGACGCCGTGAGGGCGGAACTGCCGGGGTTCACCGATCTCTTCGCGCAGTTGAGAACCGCGGCCTCCGAACTCGGCCCGTCCTGAGCGGCCTTGCTGACCCGGAACGTGACAGGGCGGGGGAAGGCATGACGACGCGGGGGTTTCTGTCCGCTCGCGTCCTGGCGCTGGTCGTCCTCATGGTGTGCTGGGCGCTTCCGTCCGCGGCCACGGGCGTGGGGATGTGCGTCTTTGAAGGGGCCGTGGAGGAATACGACCTGCGGCCGTACATGCTCTTCCTGGAGGACCCCGGCGGCGACCTGACCATCGACGACGTCGCGTCTCCGGACCTGGCCGGCCGTTTCGGGCCGCCTCCCAAGGGGCATTTCAATTTCGGCTTCACCTCGTCGGCCCTGTGGTTCCGCTTCACCATCGTCGACGGGGAACCGAGATCCGAAGGCGGCAAGCAGCCCCCGCTCTGGATTCTGGACCCGGGATGGCAACTGTACGACACCATCCACCTTTACGTGCCGCGCCCCGAAGTCGAGGGCGGATGGCAGGTCTATTCCGCGGGGCGGCTGCTTTCCGTCCCGGGCGAACAGGAGAAGCGCCAGTTCCAGCTTCCCCCGGACTTGAGCCGACCCGTCACCTGCTACATGCGCGTCGCGGGCATCCGGCCCCTCATGGTGGCCCCGACCGTCGCCTCCCTGGAGCGCACCCTGCGCATCAACGGCTTCAAAACACTGGGCACTTCCCTTCTGCTGGGCTTCTTCGCCACCCTGATGCTCGGCAACCTGGCCATCTACCTCTATACGGGCAACGGCAAGTACAAGTGGTTCGTGCTCAGCAACCTGACCTTCTTCAGTTTCGTCGCCAACACCAACTACCAGCATCTCATCGTCATCAAAAATCTTCCGACGGTCATCATGGTGTTCGGCATGTTGGGCCAAGCCATCGTCGCCACGACGGTCAGGACATTTTTCGAGCTCCACCGGCACAACAGAAGGCTGAACGCGATCCTTCTGGCCACCGTCTGGATGGTTCTGGGAGTCGCCGCATCCGCGTTCGTCCTGCCTGAGGAGTATCATCCGAAACTGGCCATATACGCGCTCATGCCCCTGACCCTGATTGTTTTCCTGGCCTGCTTCGACGGCCTGAAGCGCGACAGGAAACCCGCGTTGATCTTCATAGTCGCCTGGCTCGGGGCGACGCTTGCCTCTTTCACCTACAACTGGGCCATCAAAGGCGGCCTTCCCTTTGTCCATCCCTCCTTCATGTGGGTGTCCTTCGTGGTCGAGGCCGTCTGCATGTCCATTCTGCTGGCCTACAACATCGAACGCATCTCTGCGCAGCGCCAGGCCGCCGAGGCCATGGCCAAGGCCCGGTCATCCTTCCTGGCCGGCATGAGCCACGAGATCCGCACGCCCATGACCGCCATCCTCGGCTTTCTGAAACTGTCCCTGCAACTGGGGGCCGTCGGGCAGCTGCGCCAGTACCTGCTGCGGATCGAGGCCGCCGCGAACCATCTGATGGACATCATCAACGACATCCTGGACCTGGCCAAGATCGAGGCCGGCAAGGTGGAGCTGGAGGCCGGGCCCCTGGACCCGGAGGATCTGCTGCATGAAGCCGCGGACATCCTCGCCGCCCGCGCCTTCGAGAATGGCAACGAACTGGTGCTCGCCCTCGAACCCGGGTTGCCGCGCCGCGTGACCGGGGACGTCCTGCGCCTGCGGCAGGTCCTGATCAACCTGGGCGGCAACGCGGTCAAGTTCACCCACGGGGGAACCGTCCGGCTGGCGGTGTCCAGGGTCGAGGACGCCATGCCGCGGCAGGACCTTGTCCGGCTTCGCTTCGAGATCAGCGACACCGGCATCGGCATCGACCCCGACGTCCTGCCTCGTCTGTTCCAGTCCTTCGAGCAGGCCGACTCGTCCACGGCCCGGGTCTACGGGGGCACGGGCCTGGGCCTGAGCATCAGCCGGCGGCTCGTGCGGCTCATGGGAGGGGATATCTCGGTGCGTAGCCGGCCCGGCGAGGGCTCGACCTTCGGGTTCACGGTGCCCCTCGGTCTCGATCCCGACGCCGTATTCCCTGAAGTCCCTCCGGCCGTGGATCGCGGGACGCTGAGGGTGCTGGTCGTCGAGGACAACCCGGAGAGTCTGGCGTCCATGGAGGCGATCCTGTCCTCCATGGGTCACGCGCACACAGCCGTTGGTTCGGCGGCCGAGGCGTCTCGTCTGGCCGCGTCGGAGCGTTTCGACCTGGTCCTGCTGGATTGGGATCTGCCGGACATGGCCGCACCGGAGTCCGTGCGCCTGTTGCGCTCTTCGGCGGGCGCGGAGGGGACGCCGGTGGCGCTCATGACCAGCCCGGCCCGGCCCGAGGTCGAGAAACTTCGCCTGGGCCAACTGGGCGTCCAGGGCATGCTGGCCAAGCCGTTCACGGCCTCGTCGGTGGAGGGGCTCTTCAGGCAGCTTCTGGATGGCGGGACGGCCGCCGCGTTCGATGCATGCACGCCGGCCGATGCGCCGTGCGATATGGAGCGCGCCCGCGGCCTGCGTGTCCTGCTGGTGGAGGACAACCTGTTCAACCAGGAGCTTTTGGGCGTTATCCTTACAGAGGCCGGGGTGGAACTGGAGGTCGCGGACAACGGCGCCGAAGCCGTACGCCGGGTGACGGACGGGGAGGCCCCGGACGTGGTGCTCATGGACGTGCACATGCCGGTCATGTTCAAGGGTTTCTCTCAGCTTCTCTCAAATACTCTTTATCCCTTGCCAATAATCGCTTAATCCAGATTTTTTTTCTTGCCACGATTTCATTTTCCGCCTATTTTTGCCTTGCAAGTTGGGTATAAGGTTGGGATGAAATCGGAGGTGGTTTGGCGTGGCAGCACAGGGCAGAAATAAGACCAAATATCCTGGTGTGTATTATACTGAGGGCAAGTCCACGACGGGCAAATCCATCCGCCGCTATTACGTCGTCTTCAAGCGCGAAGGAAAGGTCTATGAAGAGGCCGCCAAGGTGCTGGTCGGCGACGGGCCTGATACCCGCCCTGCCGAGACACCCCAGGAGGCAAGTGCATGGAGATCCCGCCGCATTGCCGAGGTGATGAACACGAAGGGAGAGGTCAAGCCTTTGCTGACCGTGGCCGAGCTTTGGGCGAAGTGGAGCGAAGGCAAGACGGGAATGCGGGGTATGGCCGCCACTGAAAGCCGCTACCGGATGCACATCGGCCGATTTTTCGGAGCGAAAGTGGCCGAGGAGATTTGCAATTTCGACGTAACTCGCTTTCGTCGTGATCTGGAACAGGGGAGCCCAAAGGATGGTCGCGAAGCGCTGAGCCCGTCCAGTGTCAAGTCTTGCATGTCTCTACTGGCTCGAATGCTTAAGTGGGGTGGAGTACAGGGGTTAATTCAAGATCCAGGCCTGCACTTCGACTACCCAAAGTTCGACGACCAGAAAACTGAGTGCATGACTCCCGAGCAGTTGGCTCGCTATTGGCAGACGCTGGATGAGTGGCCAGACCAGCACATCGCCGATTATTTCAGAGTCATGCTGATGACCGGTGTACGTCGCAGAGCCCTAGCTGCTGTCAGGTGGGAAGATCTTGATTTGAATCGAGGTTTTTTGACTCTGCGGGCGCAGACGGCCAAGTCGGGTAAGGCAATGTCCATCCCTCTACCGGCGGCAGCAATCAAGATCTTTGAGGCAATGCCTGACAACGGCAGCGTCTATGTCTGGCCGGATTCGATCGGAGGTTTTAAAGACGTGGGTCACGTGCACGGGCCAAGGATTCGAGAGGCGGCTGGGCTGTCAAAGGACTTCAGGCCCTGTCACGGACTGCGGCATACTTTCGCCTCCGTGCTGGCTAGTTCGGGCAAGGTGGATCTGTTCGTATTGCAACGGCTGCTGACCCATGCTTCTCCGACCATGACGCAGAGATATGCGCATTTGGCTGATGACGCCCTGCGCAGGGCCGCATCCGTTGCCGACGAGGTATTGGCCCCTGGCCAGACCCTCAAGGTCGTGGTTGGGAAGGAATAAATTTCGGGCCAGGAAGAGAGGTGGATCTCTCGACCCGGCCCTAACCACAACGTCCTAACTAGGAGGACATCATGGCTCAGACACAGGTATTGAACGACAGCGGCGAATGCAAGTCCATCAATTATTCGCACCTGATTCACGACCACAACATGATGGATGTTTTTGACGAAGCAAGCGAGCCGGCCCGGGCGTTCCTCCGGATCTTGGAGGATGTTGACGGCGGCATCTGTGTCCCGGACGAAGGACACCCTGTCCTTTGCGCCAAGGTCTTGGAGGTCTTGCTTGACCATCAGCGCCGCGTCATTGCCCAAGCGGTTGAGTGCGTTGACGGCCGGGTGGGCAAGATCATCCTGAACGCCCACGACCACGGCGAAGAGAACCGCGAAAAAGGGATTGCCGGGCAGTATTGCCGGGCGCGTATCGTCGAACAGAAGCGGGAGGCGTAGTCATGGAAGCAGCAACCCAAACGACCCGGCAGACCAGCGCCCCCGACGCGTTCGCCAGAATCGTGGCAGGCATGGCAGCCGTGGCCCCCGAGGTTGACGCCATGGAGCAGCAACAGAAGCTCAAGACGTTTGAACTTTTCGGCGCCATGGTTGACGCGGCCATTGCTGAACGAGCCAAGGCATAGATCGATTTCCCAGGGCCTAGGGCCGGAATAGCTACCCGGCCCGAAAAGCGCACAGCCTGAGCGCCGGCCCTGGATCTTCTCCAGGCGCAACGACAGGCGGTTGGCATGAATAAGCGATGGATTACCGGCGCGGAATTGCTTGAGCGGTGGAATTATCAGCCGTTTGAGTTGGTGGCCGCAATGGTTTCAGAAGAACTCAATCCCGTAGATCCGAAAACCGGCCGGCCTGGATACGAGCGATGGGATTGCAGGGGGAGCTGCTTTTACTGCGACAAGGCCAGTGTGGATCGATTCACGATCTGTAGTGAGAGCAGCGAGTATCCACACCCAGCAGATCTACCCATCGCGCCTGGTGCAACCACGGATCCTCCCCTTATCGTACGATGCAGTTTCGAGCGCCACGGGCGGGAAATCTACAGGGCGGATCTGGCGATCAAATCAACCTTCGCCATGGCCGAGGTTCAGGCCTTCGAGCATGCCCACGGCTTGCGAATCTGGACACAGGCAGACCACGACGCGGTGAACGCAAATGAAGCGGGCCACGATCAGCAGATTGACGGCTACGCAACGCCGCTCTCGGACGATGAGCCGAAAGATTTTATCAACCGGCTAAAGGGCAAGGGCGTTCACGACGACGAAATCCAATACCGACTATACGAGTTCCGCCTTCCCAGGTGGAGATTGACCCAATGGAAAGCCCATTGCCTAGTCAATGAGATTCCCTACCCGCCGAAAGGGATGAAGGGCGAAGTTGATCGAGATAATTATGGAAAGGCATATGGGAGAGCCAAGGATCGACACCAAATCAAGGTCAAGGCGTCGGAAAAATCCGAGAAAGTGCCCGAATAATCGGGATATATGACCTAAAACCATTCCGTATTTCTCTCTATTTTCTAGCCGTATACTGCAATCCCGCAGTATGCGGCTTTTTACTTTTCCGAGGTACATCCATGGAAAGATGGAATGAAAAGCAGGCCGCCAAGTATCTGGGCATGAGCGTGAAGTGGATGCAGCAGGCGAGGTGCTACGGACGCGGCCCGAAATACATCAAGATCGGTCGGAGCGTCCGCTACAATGTCGCCGACCTCGACGCCTACATCGCCAGCAGGACCGTGAACCCGAATGCCTGAGGGGGCGGTCATGATCGACTTGAACCAAGCCGGGCAGCAACGCGAGCCCATAGTGCGAACACAACCGCCCGTGCAACCGCGCGGATCTGCTGGCGCCCTTGACGCCATCCTCCAGGACCTTGGCGGGCAGCGCACCAAGGAAAACGAGGTCATGGTGCATTGCTGCGCCCATGACGATCCGAACCCCTCTCTCAGCATCACCGACCAGGGCGGCAAGCTGCTGGTGAAGTGTTTCGCCGGGTGCGACCAGGCCGCCGTCATCGAAGCGCTGAAAGCCCGCTCCCTTTGGCCGGCTTCGAGCAATGGCAGCGACGGCAACGGTGTGCCTCAGGACTGGAAGGGAAAGCCCCGCACGGGCCTATGGGAGTATCGCGACCTGAACGGATCCCTGCTTGGACTCGTGGCCAGGTTCGACGGCCAGGACGGCAAGGACGTGGTGCCCTTCTTCAAGCGTGACGGCGGCAAGTGGAAGGCCGGGGCTGCGCCTGCACCCCGCCCGCTCTACGGCCTGCACAAGCTCCCCGGGCATCAGGGCCTTGTCATCGTCTGCGAAGGCGAGAAGGCAACCGACGCGGCGCAGATCCTGGCGCCGGACTGCGCGTGCCTGACGTGGCCAGGTGGAAGCAACGCAGCCAAGAAGGCCGACTTCACGCCACTTGCAGGCCGCAACGTGGTGATCTGGCCAGACGCTGACGAACCGGGACTGAAGGCCGCGCGCGACGTTGCCGAGGCCTGCAGGAAGGCCGGGGCGGAATCGGTGCAGGTCATGGCCATCCCCGCGGGCAAAAGTGGTGGCTGGGACGCCGCGGACGCGCTGGCCGAAGGCTGGGACATTTCCGAAGCGGAATTTGGCGAAGACCCTGTGGGCGACATTGACCAGGTCCAGCCCCGTTTCAACGTCTTGGACCGTGACGGTCTCATGGCGCTGGCCGATACCCCCTACATCATCAAGCCCCTCTTTCCGAGTCGTGGCGTCATCGTCATCCATGGACCGAGCACGGCGGGCAAGTCGTTCTTCGCAATCGACCAGGCCGCCCATATCGCTGAGGCCCGTTCATGGTTCGGCTTCCGAGTTAACGCACGCCCCGTTGCTATCTTGGTTCTGGAGGGCATGGGCGGAACCAAGCGGCGCGTGCAGGCTTGGGAGGCCTATCATTGCCGGCGCTTCCCATCCGCCGTGAAGTTCCTTCCCCCGCCAACAGACGGCTTCGACCTTCGCAACGAAAAGGACGTGGCCGGCCTCATCACACAATTACGGCAATCGGTTGGCCCTGGTGCGGTGCTCTACATCGACACCCTGGCCCAGGCCATGCCCGGATCTGAAGAGACCAGCAAAGATTACGGCATGGCCCTGGCCATGGCTGGCCGCATCGAACGCGCGATTGAGGGCGCCGTGGTTCTGATTGCGCACCCCGGGAAAGATCCGAGCAAAGGGATTCGCGGAAGCTACGCCTTGTTTTGCGGGCTGGACGCCAACTTGGAGCTGGTGCCGGTACCAGGTGAGCCAGGCCTAGCGACGTGGTGCGCGCGCAAGGTCAAGGACGGGGAAGACGGCATCGAGCGGCAATTCAAACGCTTGGTCGTGGACCTTGGGCAGGATGAGGACGGCGACCCGGTGACCAGCTGCGTGATTGTCCCGGATGAAAGCGCTGATTCATCGAGATCCGCCAGGAAGGCTATGACCAAAAAGGAGGCCGATTGCTTCGAGGCCTTCAGGCAAGCGGCCATGGAATACGGCGAAGCGGACCAGGCCGGGAGCTTCATAGGTCTGCACGTCGAGGACTGGCGTGCCTACTTCTACGCAACCAGCACGGCGCCAACGCAGGACGCCAAGAGATCCGCGTTCAACAAGGCCAAGGGAGCCCTGACAAGGGGTGGATGGCTCTTTGAAAACGTGGACGGGATGCTGCGCCCTGACGGTCCTGGAGCGGACATTCACGAGCACAACATTTCCGAGGCAATCCGGGAGCGAACCGGCCGAACCGAACCGAACCAAGACCGAACCGGTTCGGCCTGCGAATCCACGCAAAGTGAACCGAACCGAACCACCACCCTATAGGGTGGTTCGGTGGTTCGGTGGTTCGCCCGAATGAAAAACGACTTCAACCGCCCTGGAGGTGATCCCTTGGCGTACATCGAGAAAATTCTGGATCTGGCCGAACAGCTACCGCGTGGGGAAGTCCATCACGTGGCCGTCAAGCATGACAAAGACTGCCCGTTTATGGTGGCCGGTGGCCCCTGCACGTGCAACGCAGCCGTGGAGCTGGAGGACGGCCCACCACGCCAATGGCGCAAGGATCTGAAGCGCAGGATGCGGGAGAAGAGACGAAGAACCCGGGAGGCAAACCAATGAGCTCAACATGGGTAAGCCTGGTGCGTCTGGGTGAATTGATTGGCGCCGAAGCCGCACGAATCTTGTGCACCTATCTCGGTGGTCTGTCCCTTTATGTCGGTAAGGTGCCGAGTGCCGCCCTGGTCTCGTTGATTGGCCAGGATGCAGCGACAACGCTTTGCTCGGCGTTCCATGGCGAAGACATCCTCTTGCCTTCGGAGCTGATCCGCCGGCCCCCCATCAAGGAGCAGGTGATTGCCTGCCTTCGCGCTGGCCTATCGCATCGTGAGGTGGCGCAGCAGGTCGGATGCACCCAGCGATACAGCCAAATGGTGGCGCAACACACGGGCCTCAAGCCGACGCCCCGCAAGAAGGCCCCAGCGGCCCTCTCAGACGATGGCGGTGAGGCATGACCAACGCGCCACGGCATCGGCCAGGGCGTCTGAGGCGGTCTCTGGCGAGGCAGGGCGGGCACCCTGCGCAGGCCCCGGGGGGTCAAAAGTCTGGGGCAAGGTGCTGCAGACCGTCGTTGGCTCTCAAATTTTTGTGCGGCCAAAATTGAGGAACAAAAGCCCCATGTCGGAACCCATGAAAGAGTTCGAGGGTGAAAAATGTCTGCAATGTCTCCAATGTCTGACCCATGGAGGACATCATGGGAAAAAAAGTTAGGCACACTCTCTGGCTCGATGTCGAGGTGGTCACGCGCCTGAAAAAAATCGCCGCGCTGGCCGAGCTGACGCAGGGCGACTTGCTCAAGACCCTGCTCGAAATGCAAAGCGCCGGTTTTGAGTTGACGCCGTTTGAAATCGAACAAGCGTCGCACGCGGTGGTGGATTATCTGACGAGCCGTCCGCAGGGTGAAAGCAAATGAACGGCCAACTTTCCGCGCGTGAGCTGCTGGCGAAGGCTGAAGCCGCAGCCTTGGGGCGCGTCAAGGCCGGGAAGCCCGCGCAGCTCTCCCCCTCCCCGGTCATCAACGCGGCGAAGGATGAGGCAACCGTCTACGTCTACGACGCCATAGGAAGCTGGTACGGCGTTGATCCCCTGACGTGGGTTGAAGAGTTCCGCGCCATCAAGGCCCGCACCATCCATCTGCGCATCAACTCCCCTGGAGGAGTCGTCACCGACGCCGAGGCCATGCGCGTGTCTATCTCTCAGCATTCCGCAAAGGTCATTGCGCACATTGACGGCATGGCGGCGAGCGCGGCCACGGGGCTAGCTTGTGCCTGCAGCGAAATCGAAATGGCCGAGGGTGCGTGGTGGATGATCCACGATGCTTGGGGCTGCGTCGCCGGATTTGAGCAGGACATGATCAGCTACGCGGGCATTCTGCGCCGGACCACAGACAACATTGCGGCCGCCTATGTCCGCAAGACCGGGAAGTCCCTGACGCAGATCAAGGCATGGATGGCCGCGGAGACGTGGTTCACGGCGGCGGAAGCCCTGCAGCACGGCTTCGCGGATCGAATTTACCGCCCTGGCCAGGCAGCGAACGCAGCGAACCAGGGAAAGGCCCGCGCGGACTTGAACAGCCCCAAAGCCTGGCGTGAACGCGAACTGCGCATCATATCCTCAACCCTATAAAATTTCAGCAGAAAGAGGTTTATCATGAGTCACGATTTTTACGGCGAAACTCTCGATAGAATTTCCAGCATCACCGACAATCTGCGCGACCTGCAGGCCAAGGACGATTTCACCCCCGCCGACCAGACCCGCTTTGACCGGCTCGTCAACGAGCGTGAAGGCCTGGCCCGCAGGTTGGAGAATTACAGACGAGCCAACGGCTTGAGCGATCCCCAGTTAGCCCACCAGACCGCCGCCATGGCCGCCGACTTCGGCAGCTCTGGCGGACACATCACCATCACCAACCAGCCCCGCGTTTACAAGAACCTTGGCGAACAGCTCTTGGACATCATGGCCATGACCACGGACGCCCCGGGCGCGGCCCGAGCCAGGGAGCGGCACCAGCAGGTGGTCAACGCGGCCTCCGGTGGCAACACCACGAGCGGCGTTGACGGCGGCTACTTGGTCGAAACCGACAAGTCGGCCGACATCATGACCAGCGCCATCGAGACAGGAGTGCTCGCCTCCAGGTGCACGCGCCATCCGATCAGCGCGAACGCTGATTCGTTCGCGTACCTGGCCGCCGACGACAGAAACCGCTCCGACGGCAAGGTCAACGGAATTTCCGTCTACAGAAAGGCCGAAGCGGACGAAATGGCCAACTCCGGGAAGGCCAAACTCAAGGAACGGGAACTGCGCGTCGAAGACATGTATGCGCTCGTCTATGTGACCAACCGGATGCTCCGGGACGCGGCGTCCATGGCCGAGTACATCAAGCGTAACGTCCGCCAGCAGCTCGCGTTCAAGCTGGATCGTGAAATCTGGCAGGGCTCCGGCGCTGGTGAATGCTTGGGCGTCACGAACTCCCCCATCGTCGTGAGCGTGGCGAAGGAGTCGAACCAGACCGCCGCCACCATCGTGGCGGAAAACGTCGTGAAGATGCTGGGCCGCTTCCGTGGCGACCTGGCCAGGGCCTGCTGGTTCATCAATCAGGACGCCTTGCCGCAACTGCCCCTGCTGAAGGTCGCGGATCAGCCCGTCTACAGTCTCGACTTCCGGAAGTACCCCCTCGGCACCCTGTTCGGTATGCCGGTGGTTCCCATCGAATTCTGCAGCACGGTCGGCCAAAAGCATGACATCCTGCTGGGCGACTTCTCCCAGTACCTGTTGATCCAGAAGGGCGGAATCGAGGAAGCCGAATCGATGCACGTCAAGTTCATCACGGATGAAATGGCGTTCCGTTTCATCGCACGGAACAATGGGCAGCCGATCCATGACGCGCCTATTACGCCCCTGAACGGAAGCAATACGCTGAGCCCGTTCGTGACCCTGGACGCCCGGACCGAGTAAAAAGTTCCATCTACCTCATGGAAGCACGTCAAACATAAGCGGGGAGCTTGGAGCGAACCGTGGAGTTTGAGCCCGCCTCGTTGGATCACCCGGGGCGGGTTTTTTTGTGCGCGGGGGACAAGGCCTTTTTCGTGAGATGAAATTTTTCTTGGAGCGGGCCGGGGAACAGGAGAGGTTGTTTTCTTTGTTAAAAAATTTACCAAAGAGCACGAGATACTCTCGTATCACAGGTGGGGTTCAACAGCGTTTTCTATGGCTAGGATGGCAAGGGACGCTTCAAGTCTAGAAACATGGAAACCGTATTTCTCTTCTTTTTTCCTTCTCTCTTCTTTCTTCCTTCTTCTTCAGCCAGAATTTGAAAGTGGTTATTTTCATAAAAACCGACCACTGTTTCATAAGCGTCAACAGTCATATATCGGCAACCAGTCCGGTTGTTGGTCACAAAGAAATCACGGAGGGCAGCAAGAATTGTTTCTCCAAAGTGCATTTTTTGGAACTCCTTGCGCACGCCCAGGCGACCAATCTTGACCGCTGGAAACTGAGGGAGCCATCTTTTACTGTTCGGGATTTTGCGTCTCTGACGATTTGTTGTGATACGGATTGCATCGTTCATGATGCTGGCAAAGGCTATGGGGTCTGAAATGTTTTCATTCTCCCGTAGCCTATACGCGTATGTTACTGCGAGTAGTTCTCTAGAATAATGGACTGCGTCGTTACAAATGAAGTCGTCTAGATCATGATCGCCACAAGAAAACCCGTTAAAGATGGAAAAATCTTCAACGGGTTCAATGATATATTTGTCAGATACAATTTTATTTCGATCTGAAAAGTCCATTTGCTTTTGCAAGTTCAATTGCTCGGTTCATGTCAGGCGAAGAAGAAGCTTTTAAGGGCTCGTTTTCTTGACGTTCAACAAGTTTCAAAAATCTGTTGGACTGCCTTGCGTTGAGAACCGGCGTCGGCTTGATGGGTCTGGCCATGTCGATCTCCTTTGGCTTATTTCAATCAATTGGCTCATTGGAACTATACGAACGCATAAAGAGGAGTCAACAGAAAATTCAGTTACCAGTAGAATATTCGCCTGTAGCGCAATAAAAGCCACCTGTAAGCTACCCATGATTTTATCAGATTACAGCATTCTCACCACACTGACCACGACGCCCCAAGCACCGAACGTGCTCAGTTCTGGAACGATAATAATGCCCTGCTCGCCGGGCGGGGTTTCTTTGTTTATACGTGGGAGGCCCGGCCCATGGCCCCGCCACAAACCGCACAGCGACGAACGGAGCGTGATTGTAGGGCCTGGCACCAGGGACAAGCCACAGGCGGCTGAGAGCGGCGGATATTGAGGCAGACAGCGGCCACGAAAGCCACGACGAGGAGTGAGATAAGGGTTATGGCCAAGTACATGGCCGCGCCCATAGCACAGGCCCATGCTCGTGGCCAGGGTGGAGCGCGTCAGACGTGAAAGGTTTCCGTGCGCGGCGGGGCAGGCGCGTCAGACGGGGGTGAAACGGTTTTTGTTGTCGAGGTGGGGGGGCATGGGCGGAAGTTGGGTGGCCCTTCTAGTTGGGTATAAAGTTGGGTTGTTCATCTAAACTACTTGAATTTATGAGCATTATCATGACCATGCCGGTCATGGACGGGCTCGAAGCCAGCCGCCGTATCCGGGCCATGGACAGGTACAGGCAGTTGCCCATCATCGCCATGACCGCCAACGCCATGAAGGGCGACCGGGAAGCGTGCATCGCTGCCGGCATGAACGACCATCTGGCCAAGCCCATCGATACCCGGGAACTGTTCGGCGTCCTGGAAAAGTGGGTCGGCGGTGCGCCGGGCCGCCATGCTGATTCGGCGGTCCCCGGCTTCTAGACCCCATACGCATAGAGGGGATTCTTGGGAAAGGTGAGTACGTATCATGATGTACTCGGATTATGGCTGTTTGTGTCTGATTAAGTAAGTATAAGTACGTAATATACATGGGGGTATGGATTCAAAGGACAGCGTCTCCTCCACTAAACAGGATTCAGCCGAGGTTGCTCAGCCGAGGTTGCATCGTGTGCAGAACTGGGCGGAACCGGATTCGCCGGGGGCCCGATAACGAAGGGAGGAAGACGAGATGAACGGACTGGCAGTCGCATACCGTGGAGTGTTGTGGGTTGTGTTCGCGCTGATTCTGTTGCCGGGGGCTGGATTGGCGCAGGAGTTCGAAACAGGCAGGGCGGGGATGGACCCGCTTGGGGCGTCGGGCGTGGAGTCCCTGCTGGACGACGTGTCGGGCGGCGAGGTGTCGCTGAAGGCCGCCATCCAGTCGGCCATGGACGACAATCCAGAATTTCTGAGCGGCAAGCACGCCGCAGCAGTGTCGCACGAGGCCTATTTGCAGTCCTACGGGGCCCTGCTGCCGCAGTTGGATTTTGTCGCTCGCGGCGGGTATGCGTTGCGGCACAACGATACGACGGAGGCCATGTATTCCGGCGGCGACGGGGACGCGTGGACCAACGAGGAGCGCGTGGTGCTGTCCCAGCTGCTTTTCGACGGCGGCCTGACCTCTTCCAAGGTGGCGGCGGACAAGCTGCACTCGGAGTCCAGGCGCGAGGAACTGTTCAACACCGCCGAGGACGTGGGGTTGAGCGCGACGCAGTACTTCATGGAGGTGATCCGCACCCGTGCCGTGGTCGAGCTCTGCCGGCGAAACATCGCCGAGCACGAGAAGCTGGCGGAGTTGACGCGCGTCCGACTGGAAGGCGGCGGCGGCACCCAGGCCGACGTGACGCAGGCTCAGGCGGCCCTGGAAGAGGCCCGGTCGCGCCTCGTGCAGGCCGATCAGGCCGCGGAGGATGCCGAGGCCGGTTATGTCCGCTTCTTCGGCGCCAAGCCCGGCGACCTGGCCATGCCCGACCGCCCCGCCCATGTCGTCCCGCAGGGCGAGGACGATGCGGTGAGCCAGGCCGAGGCAGGCAATCGCGCCCTGAAGGCGGCGCGCCTGGCCGAGCAACAGAAGGAGCGCGAGGTGGATTCGGCCAAGGGGCGGATGATGCCCAAGGTGCAGGTCAAGCTCGCCGCCGGGCGCGCGGACAACACGGGCGGCTACACCGCGGATTACTACGACGCCTCGGCAATGCTCGAACTCAGCTTCAACCTCTTCAGCGGCGGCTCCGACGCGGCGGCCATCCGCAAGGCCAAGGCCGACAGGCTCAAGGCGGAACAGGACGCCCTGGGCGTGCAGCGCGAGGTGGAGGAAGACATGCGTACGGCCTGGAGTTTCTACCGCGCGACGGGCAAGCTGCTGTCCGTGCTGCGCAGCCTCACCGACGAGAATGCGCAGGTGATGACGAGCTACACGGACCAGTTCCGCATGGGGCAGCGCTCCCTGGTGGATCTGGTCTCTGCGCAGAAGAGCCTGTTCAGCTCGCAGCAGGTCTACCTGAACGGCATGGCGGCGCACACGTTCTCTCACTACCGGCTGTGCGCGCCCGCTTCCCGGCTCATGGACACCCTCGGCGTGAATCTCAGGGTCGAGGAGATTGCGGACTGAGGACAGGATGCTCGGGCGTCCGATCCGTCCGATCCTCCCAGGCCGGGACGCCGGGAGAGTCGGACGGATCGGACCGGGGATGAAACGTGGATGGGTTTGATGCACCATGAAGTCGACGTGTTCCGGCTGGTGCAGGCGATATCTGGAACAGGAAGGTGAGCCCTCTCCGCTTCCGGCGCCGGATTCCGGACGCGACCACGGCTGACGGGATGACGCCGGTGAACGGCTCAACGACGATGCAGACACGGAGGCAGCATGCGCATTCTTTTCGTACACGTGAATTTTCCGGCTCAGTTCCGCAATATGGCCGCGTTTCTCGGACGCAACCCTGCGAACGAGGTTGTCTTCCTCACTCAGGAAGACCGGCCTGATTGGGATATACCCGGTGTCCGCAAAGCGGTTTACGCTTCGGACATGAATACGGCCGATCCCATGGGGGGCCTGATGGGGAACTCGGGAAACGCCGCCAGGAATGCCGGGGCGGCCATGCGTACGGCCGTGCGGCTGCGTTCCGAAGGGTTCGTGCCGGACGTCATCTGCGGCCATTCCGGGTGGGGGCCGACCATGCTGCTGCAGGACGTCTTCCCCGAAGCGGCTTTTCTCGGGTATTTCGAATGGTTTTACGGCTCCGACAGCGCGGACATGCGCTTTACCGGACAGCCGTCGACTCTCAAGTCGAGAACTTCGGTGCGCGTCAACAATCTCCCCATCATCAGCGACCTGCTCGGCTGCGACCTGGGCATCTGTCCGACCCGCTGGCAGCTCGAACAGTTTCCCGTGGAATTGCGCTCCAAGATTTCCGTCGTTCATGACGGAGTGGACACGGAGTTTTTTTCACCCGATCCGGCCGCCCGCATGACCCTGCCCGGCCTGGACCTGTCGGATGCCACGGAAATCGTGACCTACGCCACGCGCGGCATGGAGCCGTACAGGGGTTTTCCCCAGTTCCTGGAGGCCGCGGTGGAAGTGGTCAGGCGCCGGCCCCAGTGCCATGTGGTCATCGGCGGCGAGGACCGGACATGCTACGGCTCCCCCCCGGAACCGGGCAAGACCTGGAAGCAGGTCCTGATGGAACGCCTGCAACCGGACCCCGAGCGCATCCATTTCGTCGGGACCCTGCCGTACGGCCAGTACCGTACGCTCTTGCGCGCTTCATCCGTCCATGTCTACCTGACGCGGCCCTTCGTGCTGTCCTGGTCCTTTCTCGAAGCCATGTCCTGCGGCTGCCTGCTGGTGGCCTCGGACACGGAGCCGGTGCGCGAGGTGGCCAGCGACGGCCACAACGCCCTCCTCACGGATTTCCATTCGCCCAGGGCCATCGCAGAGCGCATCATCGAGGCGCTGGAGCATCGCGACAGCTTGAAGGTCGTACGCGAACGGGCCAGACAGACCGTCCTCGACAATTACGATCTGCAAAAACTCCTGCCCCGCAGGCTCGCCTTGCTGGGGGAGGCCGTCAGAAGGCGGCGTCGGGGAAAGGCGAATTCGTGATCGTGCGTCGGCGACGCTTGGATGCCGAACGAACCCCGCACGATATCGGGCGTGTCCGCAAGCCCGCGCCATGATCCGTGACGTTGCCTGGATCGGACGTGCCCGATTCCGGAAGCGGCTGATCGGTCCGTCCCCCGAGAATGCATCGATCTCGCGCGGCGCGCGTTCAGGAGTAGCTGAACGCGCGCCGCGTTTCCTCGTGACCGGCCGCTTCGGTCCCTTTCTTCTCTGGCATTGACGGTCGATCTCATGGCCTGTTCGGGCATGAGACGGCGTCGCTTCCATTCTTCCTGCCCGCAAGATCCCTCAACAACGAACCGGGCCTGAAGCAGCCTCAGGCTGTCGGCGATCAGCCGCGCTCGATTTCTGAACTCCTTGAAACTCGGAATGAATGAGGCTTATGGCCCGCGCGATGTACGAACTTTTTGGTCATTCCTTTCCGGATTACCCCCTATATTGAGTAGGTATTGTATACGTAAATTATTCAGCCGTGCGTATTACTAGGCACATGGAATCTCGATAGCTTGGGCACGAACTCTAGTACCATAACAAGCTTGAGGAGTAATTCCATGTACAAAATCAAGGTGGGCGTACGGCAGGGCAGTGCGGGTTTTGTGGAAAGGCATGTGGCCAACGGCGGCAAGGTGGAGCTTGCTCAGGGTGAGCGGCTGGTACTCTTCGCGGAGTCCGAAAACGTCGAGGTCATGCCCGGGGCGCATGGGGAATACACCGTACGCCTGAAGGGAGGAGGGGAGCTTGTCGTGACCTCGGCGGGTTCCTTGCCGGAACTGGTCACGCCGGGTTCCGAAACGAAAGAGCCCTTGATCGTTTTCGCGCCCCCGGTAGCCGCCGAGGAGGGAGACGCGCACGTCGGCGAGCCTCTGTCCGTCCACCAGGCCAGCGTGGCCGATACCGGCTTTCTGCATCGGGATGCCGGCGGAGATTTCGACCTGGATCAGCTTCTTGAAATGGCGTCCTTCAGTGCCGAGTCCGGGGAAGGCTTGGCCACCGGCAAGAGCCCGGCCTTTCAGGAGTGGGAGGAGCCGGCTCCTGTCATGAGCGCCGATGACGACGGGGAAGCAGTCAACGCCTCTCCCGTGGTCGCCGGCCCCGTTGACCTGGGTTCCATGAACGAGGACGGCGGCATGGTCATCACCTCGGCGGAACTGCTGGCGCGGGCGTCCGACCTCGACGGCGACACGCTGTCCGTGACGGGCCTGACGATGGCCACGGGCCACGGTTCCCTGACGGACAACGGCGACGGCACGTGGACCTTCACGCCCACGGCCGACTGGCACGGCCCCGTCACCTTCGATTACACGGTCAGCGACGGTCACGGCGGCACGGCCCCGGCCACGGCGAGCCTGTCCGTCGACCCGGTCAACGATGTGCCGGTGGTCGTCGGCGACGTGGATCTGGGCTCCATGAACGAGGACGGCAGCCTGGTCATCACCTCGGCGGAGCTGCTGGCGCGGGCCTCGGACCTCGACGGCGACACGCTGTCCGTGACGGGCCTGACTGTGGCCTCCGGCAGCGGCGTACTGACTGACAACGGCGACGGGACGTGGACTTTCACGTCCACGGCCGATTGGAACGGCTCCGCGTCCTTCGACTACACGGTCAGCGATGGTCACGGCGGCACGGCCCAGGCCAGGGCGAGCTTGACCGTCGACCCGGTCAACGATGTGCCGGTGGTCGTCGGCGACGTGGATCTGGGCTCCATGAACGAGGACGGCGGCATGGTCATCACCTCGGCGGAACTGCTGGCGCGGGCGTCCGACCTCGACGGCGACACGCTGTCCGTGACGGGCCTGACGGTGTCCACGGGCCCCGGTTCCCTGACGGACAATGGCGACGGCACGTGGACCTTCACGCCCACGGCCGACTGGAACGGCTCCGTGTCCTTCGACTTCACGGTCTCCGACAGCCAGGGCGGCACGGCTTCCGCCAACGCGGAACTGACGGTCAACCCGGTCAACGACGCACCGGTGGTCGACCTCAATACACAGCTCGGTGCCGACGACTTGGCCGCCGTCTCCCTGACCGGTTCGCTCCACGCCACGGATGTGGACAACGACGCGGCGGATCTCGGGTACACCGTCACCCAGGGCCCGGTAAGCGGCGTGCTGCTGCTGGATGGGGTGGAGATCACCGACTTCACGCAGCCGGCCTTCACTCAGGCCGACATCGACGCCGGCCGCGTCTCCTTCCGCTTCAACACCCCGCAGCCCGGCGACGAGACGCGGGTCATCGATGACGATTCCTTTGTCTTCACGGTCGGCGACGGCAGTCTGAGCACCGCCGAGACGACCTTCCATATCCTGAACGGCACGGTGCAGGTCTGGGGCACGA
>JANJWV010000003.1 GCA_024709365.1 Desulfomicrobium sp.
TTTCGAGACGGCGCCCCGGGCAGCCCCCGGGAGCCCCGGACATGCGGCCGGGGCAGGCCGGAACATACGGGAGCTGATCGTGCACATTTCCGAAGGGGTCCTCTCCCCTGCCATCCTGGGCGCCGGCGCGGCGCTGGCCGCCGCCGGAACGGCCGTGGGCCTGCGCCGCCTGGACTACGACCGCCTCATGACCGTGGCCATCCTGGCCGCGGCCTTTTTCGTCGGCTCCCTCATCCACGTGCCCATCGGCCCGGCCAGCGCCCACCTGATCCTGAACGGGCTCGTGGGCGTGATCCTGGGCTGGGCCGCCTTCCCGGCCATCCTCGTGGCCCTGGTGCTGCAGTCCGTGCTCTTCCAGTACGGAGGGTTCACCGTCCTGGGGGTCAACACCTTCAACATGGCCTTCCCGGCCGTGCTGTGCTTCTTCCTGCTGCGCCCCCTGCTGGCGAAACCCGGACGGCTGCGCACCGTCGGCGCGTTCTGTTGCGGAGCAATGTCCGTAGCCGGAGCCGGCCTGCTGACCGCCCTGTCCCTGTCCTTCACCAGCGAAGGCTTTCTCCGGGCCGCGCAGGTCCTGTTCGCGGCCCACATCCCGGTCATGATCGCGGAAGGGATCGTCACCGTGCTGGCCGTGTCCTTTCTGGCCCGGGTGCGGCCGGAACTTCTGAACTTCGCCTGACCCGCATGAGGAGAACCGCCATGCCCCGCATTCTGCTGCCCCTTGTCCTCGTCCTGCTGGCACACACAGCGGCCCTGGCCCACAGGGTCAATGTATTCGCCTATGTCGAAGGCGGGGAGGTGGTGGTCGAGTGCAGCTACAGCAAGTCCAAGCGGGTCAACCGCGGGGCCATCGAGGTGCTGAGCCTGCAGAGCGGGGAAACCCTGCTGACCGGCGAAACGGACGAAGCCGGCCATTTCCGTTTTCCCGTGCCCGAAGCGGCCAGAGAAACGGGTTCCGGATTGCGCATCGTGCTGAAGGCCGGTGAGGGGCATCAAAACGAGTGGGTTGTCGATGCCGCGGAATTCATGAACGCCGAATCGGGCCCAGCCATCGCATCTGACGCGACGCAGACGGTCGGCGAAAAAGAGCAGCCAGCACCTGAAGCCGTTCCGGCGCCCGGGGCGCTGTCGCGCGGCGATGTGGAGGAAATCGTGAACGCCGCCCTCGACGCCAAGCTCGCGCCCATCAGACGCGCCGTGCTGGAACGGACGGAGGATGGACCCGGAATGAGGGAAATCATCGGCGGCATCGGATGGATTTTCGGCCTCGTCGGTGTGGCAGCCTACTTCAAGAGCCGGTCACGTGTTTGACGAACCCTTCGCCCAGGGCGACTCGCCCGTGCACAGGCTCGACCCCAGGGTGCGCCTGGCCTCGGCGGCCTTCTTTTCCCTGTGCGTGGCCCTGCTGCGCGACCCCTCGGCCGCGGCGGCGGCCCTGGTCCTGGCAGCCGCGGCCCTGGCAGCAAGCCTGCCGCCAGCAGGGCTGCTGGTCAGGCGTCTGGCCGTGGTCAACGCCTTCATCCTCTTCCTGTGGGCCACCGTTCCCGCGACCATGCCCGGCGAGACGCTCCTGGCCTTGGGGCCGGTCCTTTTCAGCCGGGAGGGCATGGCCCTGGCCTGGCTCGTGACCCTCAAGTCCAACGCCATCCTGCTGGCCTTCCTGGCCCTGGCCGCGACCATGAACGCCCCGACCATGGGGCATGCCATGGACCGCCTCGGCGTGCCGCCCAAGCTGGTCTTTCTCTTCCTCTTCACCTACCGCTACCTGCACGTCATCGCCGACGAGTGGCGGCGGCTGATCACGGCGGCCAGGCTGCGCGGCTTCGTACCCCGGACCGGCATGCACAGCTACCGGACCATCGCCCATCTGCTGGCCATGGTCCTGGTCAACAGCTTCGACCGCTCGGGGCGCGTGTACCAGGCCATGGTCCTGCGCGGCTTCTCCGGGCGCTTCGCCTCCGTTGTCCGCTTCAGGGCCCGGTCCCGCGATGCCCTCTTCGCCCTCTTCTGGCTGACGGCCACGGCCGCGCTCATCGTGATGGACCTGTACCCGGAGGTTCTTGGTGTCTGAACCGTCTCTTTTCGCCCTGGAAAACGTGTCCTTCGCCTACCCTTCGGGGCGCGAGGTCCTGCGCGACGTGAGCTTCGCCTTTGATCCCGGCTGCAAGATCGGCCTCTACGGGACCAACGGCAGCGGCAAGACGACCCTTTTCCACGTCATCATGGGCCTCGTGGCGCCTTCGACAGGGCGGGTGCTCTTCCACGGCGCCCCCGTGAACGGCGAAAAGCAGTTCCGCGCCCTGCGCCGCGAAGTCGGCCTGGTCATGCAGAACGCGGAGGACCAGCTCTTCAACCCCACGGTCCTCGACGACGTGGCCTTCGGCCCCCTGAACCTCGGGCTGTCGGCCGAGGAGGCCAGGGAGCGGGCGGAGGAGACCCTGCGGGAACTGGGGCTTGCGGGCTTCGGGAACCGCCTGACCCACCGCCTTTCGGGCGGCGAGAAGAAGCTCGTCTCCCTGGCCACGGTCCTGTCCATGCGGCCGAGCGCCCTGCTCCTTGACGAGCCGACCAACGGCCTGGACCCGCAGACCCGGGAGCGCATCATTGAAATCCTGGACGCCCTGCCCACGGCGCGCATCATCATCTCCCACGACTGGGACTTCCTGGCGCAGACCACGACGCGGTTCATGACCATCAAGGACGGCCGCCTCCTGACCGACATCCCGCACCTGCCGCATCGTCACGTGCACGCCCATCCACTTGGGGACGAGCCGCACCATCACCACGACTAGGCTTCTGCGGCAGGAACTCGGAATTCCTTCAACGCGGGGACAAGTTCGGCGTGAAGCCTCCGGGCCTCGGCGGTGCGCCCCTCCTTGGCGGCCAGTTCCAGGGCCCGGGCCGATTCGCCCAGCTCCTGCAGCCCCATGTTGAAGAGGGTTCCCTTGAGCATGTGCGCCGCGTCGGCCATGGCAGTCCAATTCTCGCCGGCGAGGGCCTCGTCGAGGCGGCCCAGCGTTTCGCCAACCGTAGTGCGCCCGATGGCGAACAGTTCCCGCACCTCGTCGATGCCGAGCCCGTAGACCCGGCACAGGTGCTCCAGGACCCTCTGTTCCAGACTTGTTTCCACGTCGTGCTCCTTTGCGGTGAATTGCCGTCCCGGGGATCATTGCGCCCTGCTTCCGTCCCGGTCAACTCCCGCCGCCCGCGCCGGGAGTTGACCCCGGACACGAATTGTCCGTATGAGATTGCACTGCATGAAGCCTGCGCAGTTCCCGCGCCCCAAGGAGACCCAAATGGACCCAGCATTGGCCAAGCCCTTCATCAAAGCCACCAAGGACGTGCTCGCCGCCATGGCCGCCCTCGACGTCGTCGCCGGGACGCCCTACATCAAGAAGGACAAGATGGCCCGCGGCGACGTGTCGGCCGTGATCGGCATCACCGGCGACAAGCACGGCACCTTTTCCATTTCCTTCGACCGCAAGACCGCCGTGCACATCGTCAAGCAGATGCTCGGCGACGCCATCGAGGACATCCTGCAGGACGTGCAGGACGCCGTGGGCGAGATCACCAACATGATCTCGGGCCAGGCCCGCGTCGGCCTGGTGGACATGGGCCTGAAGCTCCAGGGCTCCACCCCCTCGGTCATCATGGGCGACAACCACACCATCGCCCACATGACCTCGGCCCTGGCCATCGCCATCCCCTTCTCCTGCGAAGCCGGGACCTTCACCCTCGAATTCTGCTTCGACTAGCCACATGAACGGCGCGGGGAACATCAACGACCAGGTGACGCAGCTCCTCATGGGGGCCAGCGCCCGCGCCATCGAGGCTCCCAAGGAGTTCGACCTCATGGAGATGCCCGTCGAAGGCGTGGCCGCCTTCTGGCTCTCCGTGAAGAAGACCCTCGACGCCAGAAAAAAGGACGACGGCTTCCTGCTGGAGGAGGCCCGCCACACGCGCGAACCCCACGTGCGCTTCCTGCTGGAGCTGGCCGCCTCGTCCTTCCCCGCCTCCCGCTGCGAGGAGCTGGCCCAGGTGCGCAAGCAAAACATCCTGGCCGAGCTGCATCGCAAGTACGTCCTCATGGCCATCGGGCTCCTGGGCATCGTGTCCAAGGAGAACCCCCAGAAGGTCATGATCCGCTTCCTGTCCAAATTCCACATCGCGCCGATCTTCGAAAAGCAGGTCTTCGACGTGGCCCAGGTCATGCTCAAGAACCTGGACAACTCCGAGCTCAACAAGGCCAAGTTCCTGAACATCGACCACAAGCTCAAGATCGAGGCCCTGATCATCAACCTCATCTTCTACTGCATGCTGGCCAGGCGCAGCGGGGTCGAGTCCCTGCTGGACTACCAGGAGTTCATCTCCTCCCAGTACTTCAAGGACGGGCTGGCGCTCATCCGCGACGGGTTCGACTACGACTTCGTCAAGTTCCGCCTGAACCTGGTCAAGAAGGAGATCCTGGAAGCCACGGAGCTGAAGATGGACCTGTCCATGCACATGATGTCGGCCATCAAGTCCGGCGTGCCCTTCGCCGACCTCTACCTCATCGCCAAGGCCTACCTGCCGTGAAAAAAGGCCGCCCCCTCGCGGGAGCGGCCTTGCATCGACGCTTGAAACACCCCGGATTCACTCCTGGGCTTTCTTCTTCTTTTCCGGTCCCTTAAGCTGGATCTGCTGGTTGTTTTCCTTGATCCTGGCCGGCTTGCGGTGCTCCGAGTGCATGAAGAGGCAGTCCGTGGGGCAGTGATCCACGCAGATGCCGCAGTACACGCAGGAATAGGGGTCGACCTCCCAGGTCTTGGCCTCCTTGTTCACGGTGATGCACTGGGACGGGCACTTCTTCTGACACATGCCGCACATGATGCATTCCTCGATCCTGATGTCGAGGTTGCCGCGAACGTTCTCGAAGGTCTCGCGGACCTGGAATGGGTAGAGCCGCGTATGTGTCTTGCTCAGGAAGTTCCTGAGCACGGTCGCTGTCATATCGAACATGGGGCCTCCTTAACGTTCCGTACAGCTGATGCAGGGATCGATGGACAGAGCGATAATCGGCACGTCGGCCATCTCGCAGCCGGGGAGCATCGCCAACAGCGGCGGCACGTTGGCGAATGTGGGGGTGCGGATGCGGACGCGGTCCAGATACTTGTCCCCGGTCGCCCTGACGTAGTACATCAGCTCGCCGCGGGGCTGCTCGGAACGGCAGACGATCTCGCCCGTGGGCTTGCCCTTGACCTTGGCGGCGATCTCGCCGTCCGGGATCTTGGCGATGAGCTGGCGCACGATGTCGATGGACTGGTACAGTTCGCGGAAGCGGACCATGGTCCGGGCCCAGCTGTCGCCGTCCTTCTCCACCACCGGGGCGAAGTCGATGTACTTGTAGGCTCCGTAGCCCGTCATGCGCATGTCCTGGGCCACGCCCGAGCCGCGCAGCTGCGGGCCCGCGGCGCCCAGCTCGTAGGCCTGCTGGTAGGTCAGCACGCCGACGCCGACGGTGCGCTTCTTGACGCTGTAGTCGTTGGTCAGGACGGCCTTGATCTTGTCCAGTTCCGTCTCCAGCTCGTCGACGACCTGCAGGACCCAGCGCAGCTGCTCGGGGCTCATGTCGCGGCGCACGCCGCCGATCTTGTTGACGGAGATGATGACGCGGTTTCCGGCCGTGGCCTCCATGACGTCCATGACGCGCTCGCGGATGCGCCAGGCGTGCATGAACATGCTCTCCATGCCGAAGGCGTCGGCCAGCAGGCCCAGCCACAGCAGGTGCGAGTGCATGCGGTGCAGCTCGGACCAGATGACCCGCAGGAAGTCCGCGCGCTGCGGAACTTCGATGCCCATCAGGCCCTCGATGCACATGCAGTAGGTGTGGGCGTGGATGCAGCTGCAGATGCCGCACACGCGCTCCACGATCTGGACCATCTGGTCCATGTCGCGGATGGAGGCCAGGGTCTCCAGGCCGCGGTGCACGTAGCCCAGGGTCGGCAGGGCTTCCTTGACGATCTCGTCCTCGAGGACGAGCTTCAGGTGCAGCGGTTCGGGCAGAACCGGATGCTGGGGGCCGAAAGGTACGATGGTCGCCATGCTATGCTCCCTCCCCGGCTGATTCGGCCTTGTTGACCGTGAACTTGCAGAAGGGGAACTTCTTCACTTCCTCCTCCAGGTAGAAATGCCCGCCGAAATCGAGGGCCAGGCCGTCGAAGGTGATGCCGAAGTGGTCCTGGGTCTCGTTCTCGATGACCAGGGCGGCGAAATAGATGCCGGAAATGCTCGGCACCACCCGATCCGCCTTGGCCACGTTCAGGCGCAGGTGCGTCAGCTTCAGGTCCAGGTCGAAGTGGTACAGCAGGTCGAAGCTGTCGCCCAGATCGACGCAGGTCATGGTCACGAAGCGGTACCCCTTGTTCTTGAGAGCCAGCACCTCGGATGAGAGCTGTCCCTTCACCAGATTCATCGTTTCAAATGCCATATCTTACCTCGTGACCTGACGATCTTCGCGGTTTTCGTAAAACTCCCTGGCCTTCTTGAGGTCGGCCACCAGAGGCTCCGTATCCTTCTCGGGCCGGCGCTTCTTGAGCTTCTCCAGGGCCAGGACCACGCCGTCGATGATGGCCTCGGGCTTGGAGGGACAGCCGGGAACGTAGACATCCACCGGGATGACCTTGTCCACGCCGCCCAGGACGTTGTAGGCCTCGCGGAACACGCCGCCCGAGGTGCCGCACGCGCCGATGGCGATGACGGCCTTGGGGTCGGGCATCTGGTCGTAGATGTTCTTCAGGGCCTTGGCGTTTCTGGGGTTGACCGTTCCGGAGACGACAAGGATGTCGGCGTGCTTGGGGTTGCCGATGTTCAGGATGCCGAAGCGTTCGACATCGTACACCGGGGTGAGGCAGGCCAGCACCTCGATGTCGCACCCGTTGCAGCTCCCGCAATCGAAATGGATGAGCCACGGGGACTTCACCCGGGATGTGTGCAGCAGATCTTGAAAAAAGCCCATATCTGAACTCCGTTGGTACTTAGAAGGACTTGGCGTACAGAAGCGCCATGTTGAAGAAGGACAGGCTGATGCCCACTGCCCACACGTAGGTCAGCATCCATTTCCACGTCATTCTGGGCGTCACGTTGTCGATGATGATCTCGGCCATGTAGGTCACGGCAAGCAGGATCACCAGGCCGATCCAGCTCGTGCTCCAGAACAGGCTGCAGATGGCCAGGATGAGCACGATGTCGTACCAGTGGGCGATTTCCAGAATGGCCAGGTAGGGCCCGGAGTATTCGGTCAGCACGCCGCGCACCAGTTCCTGGTGGGCATGGTGGCTGGCCGAGATGTCGAAGGGCGACTTGCGCAGCTTGATGGTCAGCGCGAAAGTCAGCACGAGGTACAGAAGCGGCAGCGCGAGGAAGATCGGACGATCGTAGGCCAGGATGTCGGCGATCTTGAAGCTGTCGGTGACGAAATAGATGCCGACGAAGACGATGATCAGAAGGGGCTCGTAGGTCAGCATCTGGATCAGCTCGCGCTGGGCGCCGAGCTGGGAGTAGGGCGACGGCACGGCCAGGGCGCCCACGACCATGAACACCGCGCCGATGGTCATGACGAAGAAGATCATGAGCAGGTCAGCCTGCATGGCGAAGAGGGCCACGCAGAGGATCGAGGCGATCAGGTAGATGTGCACGCAGAAGATCTGCCAGTAGTTGACCACCTGGGGCTCTTTGCCCAGCAGCTTGATGACGTCGTAGAAGGGCTGCAGGATCGGCGGCCCGAAACGGCCCTGAAACCAGGCTGTGAGGCGGCGGTCGATGCCGGCCAGCAGGCCGCCGGCGAGAGGTGCCAGAATGATTGCCAGGATGACGAAGCTAATAGTCTTGAAGTCCATTTAGAACACCCCCGCCAGCAAGATGATCAGGATGCCGATGGCGACCAGGTTGATCCAACCGGTGATCCGGGATTCGCCGATGAGACTTTCCATGTACCAGTTCGTGGTCTTGAAGTCGGCCCACACGCCAAGGGGGCCCTTGAATCCGAGCTTGCGCGAATCGCCGGGGTCCTGCAGGCCGCAGACGTACGGCGTGACGTAGTTGCCGCGCTTGATGAGGCGCTTGGAGGACGAGGCGCGCACCGCGTAGATGACGCCCAGGGTCATGACCACGAACACCGGGTACAGTGCGAACATGCCGATGTTGTTGGAGATGACGCCGCGGGCCGCGATGTAGAGGTCGGTGTCGTAGAAGCGCTCCAGGACCGGCAGCACCATGGAGCTGTACAGGCCCGGGGCCACGAAGCTGATCAGCACGGCCGCCACGGCCAGGGCCAGGAGCGGCAGTCGGATCAGGCAGGGCTGGCTTTCGGCCAGGGGCGCCTTGTCCGGCACCACGGAGGTCATGAGCAGGCCGAGCCAGCGACCCCAGAAGACCATGGTCAGGGCCGAGCCGACGGCCAGCATGAGCACGACCAGCGGCAGGTGGGCCGAGGCTTCGACGGCCATCCACTTGGACAGCAGGGCGCCGAAGGGCGGCAGGAACATGGTCACGATGCCGATGACGGCGACCATGGTCGTGCGGGGCATGACATTGATCAGGCCGCGCATGTCCTCGATGTCCCGGCTGCCGATGTGCTGCTCGATGGTGCCGACGCACAGGAACATGAGGGCCTTGGAGATGGCGTGGAAGACGATCAGGAGCACGGCCGCGGCCATGGCCGCCGGCGTGTTGATGCCCGCGCAGGCCACGATCATGCCGAGGTTGCTGATGGTCGAGTAGGCCAGGATCTTCTTGCCGTTGCTCTGGGACAGGGCCAGCACGGCGGCGCCCAGGAAGGTCACGGCGCCGAACAGGGCCACGTAGTTGCTGAAGACGGTGCCGGCGAAGGCCGGGGCCAGACGGATGACCAGGTACACGCCCGCCTTGACCATGGTGCTCGAGTGCAGCAGCGCGGAGATGGGCGTCGGGGCGACCATGGCGCCGCACAGCCAGCTCTGGAACGGAAGCTGGGCGGCCTTGGTGAAGCCGGCGAAGCACAACAGGCCCACGGGAAGCAGGATCAGCTTGGAGGCGGGTTCTGCGGTGATGATCTCCTGCAGGGACAGGGGCAGGCCCTGGGAGCGGAAGATGACCAGGGCCAGAACGAAGGCCACGCCGCCCAGCATGTTCATCCACAGGGCGCGGGTGGCGTTCTTGACCGCGATCTCGGTGTCGTCATGCTTGATGAGCATGAACGAGCAGAACGTCGTCACTTCCCAGAAGAAATACAGCCACAGCAGGTTGTTGGAGAAGACCAGCCCGTTCATGGCGCCCAGGAACAGGACCATGAAGAAAAAGAAGCGCCCCTGCCTGGACGTGGCCAGCTTCAGATGGTGCTCGTGCTCCTTCATGTAGGCCAGGCCGTACACGCAGATGAGCGACCCGACGATGGAGATGACCATGCACATGATCATGGAGAACTGGTCCACGTAGATCGCGGGCCCCATGTTCTCGCCGGGGTTCATGAACAGCTCGAGGAAGGCCAGGGGGACGATCTGCAGCAGGGTCAGGACGGCGATGAGCTTGTTCTTCATCCGGTAGGCTATGCCGAGGATGACGAACAGGAGCGCGAAATCGAGGATGGCGATCAGGCCGTCGGGGTTGATCCCGAGAAAACTCTCGGGCGTGAAGGAAATCGCCCCCGACTGCACCAGCGCAAGCGATGCGACGGAGACGACCACGCCGGTTCCGATAACCAGCGCGGATCTCAGGGGTTTGACATTGATCAGACACAACACTGCCGCGATGAACGGCAGGGCGATGCTAATCCCTATCAGTTGCGGGGCTAGCATAGGCAAAAAACCTCCTTGCAATTTTGTCCAGTCACCACAGACGCCAATATAAGCTCAGCCGGCTGGGCCGGCTGATGACTTCCCAAGGGAAGAGCAGGGACAAGGAGAACATGCACAAAAATCTTCGGGATTTTCGCAACCAGCTTCGCTATCCAAAAGAGTGGCAAGAGGTCAATATAAAAGCGCTTATTTGATCAACCGAGCAACCTTCTTCATTCGCACATACATTGTTCGAACAACCAATACATTGGTCAACCAACCTATGTGCGCAGTACGACTAGACCGTAACCGTGTCGCAAACCGCTTATGCAGTCGCTACAGGTAGAGAAACCAGTCCAGGATCGCGTCGCCCCAGAGCATCGTCAGCACCGCCCCGAGACAGAGAAAGGGGCCGAACGGCACGGCCGTGCGCATGCCCTGCGCATCGGGTCTGCGCATGTAGACCACGGCCACGAGCAGGGCCGAGACCGCGGCGAGCAGGATCATGAGGGGGAGACGGGACAGGCCGGTCAGGGCGCCGAGGCTGAGCATCAGCTTGATGTCCCCCGTGCCCAGGGCGTCGAGGCCGCGCAGGCGCAGGTAGGCCTGCTGCAGCAGCAGGAAGACGCCCGCCCCGAAGAGGCTCCCCAGCGCCGTTTCCAGCCAGCCCACGGGCAGATAGAGCGGGGTTGTCAGGGCCAGGGCGGCCGCGGGCCAGGTCAGGATGTCCGGCAGGATGAAGGAGTCGAGGTCGATGAAACTGGCCACCAGGAAGATGCCCAGAAAGACCATGTACGCGGCCCACTGCAGGGTGGGGCCGAATTTCAGGGCGAACAGCAGGGAGAGCACGCCGGACAGGAGCTCCACGGCCGGGTAGCGCCAGTGGATGCCCCCCTTGCAGGACCGGCATCTGGCGCCCAGCAGCACGTAGGACAGGACCGGGATGTTCTCCCACCAGGACAGGACGTGCCCGCAGGCCGGACAATGGGAGCCGGGGCTGACCACGGACTGCCCCGTGAGGTAGCGGTGAACGCAGACGTTGTAGAAGCTGCCCAGGCACAGGCCCAGGACGAGGGCCGCGGCATGGAAGAGAACCGGCGGGAACTGCATATCAGGCATGGGGTTTCCGGTGGGACGGCACGTGGCCGGGACGTGCCGGGTTGCGGGTGCTGCGTTTCAGTTCAGCACCTCGTTGGCCCAGGCTGTTGCGTCGGCGGACAGCCTGCTGATGAGCGCCATGGGCAGCCCCATCTGCG
>JANJWV010000083.1 GCA_024709365.1 Desulfomicrobium sp.
CAGTTGGATCTGGACGTGCTTGACGGCCTTGTTCGCGGATTCAAAGTAGCTTTTTCCCAAATGGAACTGATAGACTTCTCGGGTCTTCGTGACGGCGCCCAATGTCGCCTCAAGATCGACGATTGAATTCAGCACTTTCAACTTAATCCCATTATCGTGTGTGGCGGGCTTAGCGATCGATTTCACGTTGAAGTCGGCACCATGGAAGTCGTAGCCGTCGATGAAGCCGAATCCCTCGGTCGCCAGCTCCTTCTTCAAGCCCACTAATTCGTCGGCGGGAAGCCCGTGAACATAGACGTAGGGGCAAAACGACGATTTTCCATCGCGTTTAGTCGTCTTTGACCACTTCTTTGACAGTAAGTGCAGCACGTCTTTGAGATCACTCCGGACGAGTGTGGTGGGGTCAACTTCGACGAGGAAGAAACGCTCGAAAGGGGATAGGTTGAGGCCAGTAAAGTACTCCTTTCGCAGTGCGGCAAAGTGGGCTTTCTCACCTTTCTTCCGCACGAACCATTCGTTGAACAGCACGCTCGATGTGTCTGATCGCTCTAAGAAAGCCCTCTTGGTAATGGTTCGGTTGGCCGGCAACGGCTGGATCGATAACTCTCGCATCAGAGCAAGGGCGTTGTTGTAATAGAAGTACTCCGCGGTGAACGGCGTGCAGCCGTACGCGGTCTGCAACTCCCGGATGACCTGCGCGAATTGATTCTCGAAGCTCGCAGCGTTGATATCAACATCAAGAACCGAGAGGAATTCGGCAAGGTCGGCGTCGCTAAGACCGAGTTCGTCATGATGGCGGCGCTCGACTTTCCTTTCGCTGTAGGTCAGGAAGTGCTGTTTCAGAAACGCAACGTCTATCGGCAACGTCAGCTTTTGCTGGCCGGCGTTGAAATGGCCGCAGAGCGAATACCTGACGACCTGCTTTCCTTCATCCTTGATCGCTCTGAAATGACTCAGCATGTACCTGACGGCCGGCTTGATAACCGAGTGGTTGTACTCCGTGCCAGAGTAGTATTTGCATTGCACGGCCGTCATTTCCGTTGCAGTACAAATGTCGACGTCTTCGATGCATTCGACGGCAATCGAGTCGCCGGAGTCGGACAACTGGAGCACTCTCAGTATCGAGTGGTCGAACTGGTAGAAGTACCCACGTATCGTGTCAACGGCACTGCGGTCCGTCATGCGCTCTTCCCCAACAGGTTGCTGAGGAGTCGCAACGACTCGACGAAGCCCTCCTGTAACCTACTCATACCCGTGACCCTGCTGAGCCGGCGTCGGTAATGAGGTGAAGAAACAAATCGACATGCCATATCTGGGATCCCGGTTGTTTAAGCCCAACGCCCGCCCTCAACGGTTGCCGGAATCGCGCCAGCGCTGGAGGTAATCCGCATGCAGGGCGTTGTTGGCAGCGATTCCTACTTGCCCGCCATGTCGCGAAAGCGTCTATATACCTCGCCGAAACAAGAAAAGGGGTCGGGTCTTCCTTTGGCTCATCTTCATGAACTGTCAGGAATCAGTGGATTTATCAGGGGATTTCATAGAATCTGCCGCCCGCTCTCCTGTTTAACCCAATACGCCTGCCGATGCCCCCGCCCCTCATACTCCCGTACCAGCGCCAGGGCCTCTTCCTCGGTCAACCCGTCCCGAACCAGAAACTCGTTATTATTGTCATCCAGCCGCCAGACAGAAAAACCGCCCTCTTTCCGGCCCTCGGAACCGCCTTCGTCAACCCTGCCTTGCCGCTGATGCATCATTGCCTCCGACACGGATCAATGATTACAAAATTTTGAAGCGCATACATCACATGCAGCACGTAGGCAACATATTTCCTGATGTCATACAGTCATTACAAATACGTATTACATACGTACCCGGATTAGCTTTTTATTCTCTCGAATTCGAGGGCACGAATGACCTGACGCAAGAGCTAACCCAAGGCTTTCGACTTGTCCGGTGGAAACGCGCACGCTCATGACCGTCTTTCTTCCTCGCCAGCCTGATCCAATAATCTGCGTCCAGTCTCCGTGAGTCGGTATTTCTGCAGGCGACTGGTGGGTTTGTCGGGAATGGTGCGCTCCACCAGGCCATCTGCGAGGGCCGGGTCAATGTAGGTGTCGCGGAGGCGTCGGCGGTCCTTCAGTTGGAAGGCTTCAAGAATTTCAGAGTTGGAGAGGGGTCCGCGATGTGCCAGCAACACAAGGAATCGAATGACGAATTCGCCAACTGGTGGCGTGACTGGTGGCGTTACTGGTGGCGTTACTGGTGGCGTGACTTGGCCCCCCAATTGGGCCTCGGATTCAGTTATTTTCCTCCGAATCGTCAGCACGAAAAACCCGCCGTCGATCCTGATCTTGGGCTCGGCAAGCCCGGCGTCCAGGCATCTCCGGATCATGTCGCGGACGCCTGTTCCCATGCGTTCGATGTACTTGGTCAGGTACATGGGCTCGGCGATGAGCGGGTTGTGCGGGACCGAGGCGTGGGGGCCGCGCAGCTTTTCGAGGGTCAGGGTCGGCGGCAGGGTGCCGGGGTTCCAGACTTCGAGGCGATCCTTGAATAGCATGACCTGGACGCTGGCATTGCTGGTGTAGTCGCGGTGAACGACGGCGTTGACGATGGCCTCGGCGACGACTTCCTGGGGGATCTCGTATTTCGTCGGCACCTGGGTGCTTTCCGCCCGCGTCCCCACCCAGAGGTCGATCTTGGAGAGTACGAAATCCTTTGCCTGATCCACGAGGTCGAAAACCGTGCCCTTGTAGACCTGATACGAAGGAATGGGCTTTTCCACCTCGAAGCCGTGGAAATGGGCGCATTTCACCTCGGAGGTGATCAGAAACCGTTGCGGCCGTCTGCCGAACAGCAGGATGGCGGCATTGGTCGGACGGCCCTTGTCGAGGAGGTTGAGATGTTCCAGCACCTCATGCGGCGGCGTAACGTCCGGCAAGGGGAAATTGCGGCCGCGCCGGGCAAGGACAAGAAAACGGTTGATCCGGTCGGAATCGAGGTCGTCAAGCGTCGCGTTGCGGCAGAAGGACGCATCAAACGGGCCGAAACGGATCAGTTCGCGCTCTTCGAGAATCCTGACCAGGCTCGCGTACACCGCTGCGACAATCTCCTCGGGGGAATTGAACCGTCGCCGGATAAGGCGCCCTGCGGCATCTTCGACCAGGGCCTGCATTTTCGGATGCCTGAGGCTGTCATCGGCGCCTTTGACATAGATCAGGCGGGTCTTGCCATTTTCTGTGGCGCGGTTGAACTCGCGGTGCGTCGCCGACAACCCCTCGGCATCTTCCCGGCCGTACTCGTGGCCAAAGATGCCCAGATAGAGGTCGGAGCCATCCACCTCGTCCAAATAGCACTGATCGGCCCGTTGATCCACAGCCGGATGTTCCTCGAACAGGAAGCACTCGAAAAAGCGGCGCAGCAGCGGATCACCGGCAAGAAACCGGGCCACGGCCTTGCGCTCGGCCGCGAGTTCCTTTTGCACACCGCTGATGAAAATCTTCATGCCATCTACCTGCATGGTTGCGTGGCACCAAGCCAAAGGAGGTCTTCCTTTAGCTCATCTTCTTGATTCTTCAGAAAGCAGCGGATTTCACAGAATCGGCCGCCCCGCTCTCATTTTTCACCCAATACGCCTGCCTGTGCCCCCGCCCCTCGTACTCCCGTACTAACGCGTGGGCCTCTTCCGCGGTCAATCCGTCCCGAACCAGAAACTCATTGTTGTTGTCATCCAGCCGCCAGACGGAAAAACCGCCCTCCTTCCGGCCCTCGGAACCGCCTTCGTCTTTCCTGCCCTGCCGCTGATGCATCATTGCCTCCGACACAGATCAATGATTACAAAATGTTGAAGCCCATACATCACATACAGCACGCAGGCAACATATTTCCTGACGTCATACAGTCATTACGAATACGTATTGCATACGCAGCCCCAGTGCTGATTATCACCGTCAAGATCTGATTGCGCTCTAAGCCCCATCACCCGACGTCAACCACTCTCGTAGTTATTTTCCGCAAGCATTTCTCGGAACATTTCATGACGCATCCCGATTCATCTCCTGCACAAATCACGTAGCAATCTGCTGTTGAGGCTGCTGGCCGCTTTGCAACCATCCGTCCGGGCGGAAGACAAAAGCGGCAAGGCCGCAGTGTCTTCGCCATCCCCTGCACGGTATGATGTCCTGCAGCCATGCCGGCACCGCAGGTTGCAAACGATTCATCTAGGAGGTTGCATGTCCAAACGCATCGTCGTCTGCTGCGACGGCACGTGGAACACCCCGGACCAGAAGGATGACGGGGTGGTCTGCCCGACCAACGTGACCAGGCTCGCCATGGCCGTGGCGCCGTATGCCGGGGACGGCAGGCGGCAGATGCTCTACTACGATACGGGAGTGGGCACGCACTGGTACGACAGGATACGGGGCGGGGTTTCGGGGGTGGGGATTTCGCGGAACATCCTGCAGGCGTACCGCTTTCTGATGGAACTGTACGGGGAAGGCGACGACATCTTCCTCTTCGGCTTCAGTCGCGGGGCCTACACGGTCCGCAGCCTGGCCGGGCTGCTGCGCAACTCCGGGCTGCTGCTCCCGGAGAACCTGCACAGGCTGGACGACGCCTACAGGCTCTACCGCCGCCGCGACCCCGAGTCCCACCCCCGCGCCATCGAGTCGGAACTCTTCCGCCGGACCTATGCCCGCGAGGTCCGCGTGCACTGCATCGGCGTCTGGGACACGGTCGGGGCCCTGGGCATCCCGGTCTTCGGCATGCTCAACTGGCTGCTGAACCTCGAATTCCACGACGTGGAACTGGGCGCCCATGTCGACAACGCCTTCCAGGCCCTGGCCATCGACGAGCGCCGCCGGGCCTTCGAGCCCTGCGTGTGGAGGATGCAGGACGGGGCCTGCCGCCAGCGCCTGGAGCAGGTCTGGTTTGCGGGCGCGCATTCCAACATCGGCGGCGGCTACCGCGACACGGGCCTCTCGGACATCGCCCTGGAGTGGATGATGGATCGGGCCGGGGAATGCGGACTGGAGTTCGACCTCGCCCCCCTCGGACGCCTGGGCCTCGACATCCGCCCGGACTGGAACGGCAGGCTGGTCGATTCCCGCACGGGCCTCTACAGGCTCGTGCCCGAATACGTCCGCCCCATCGAACCCGATCACGACAACACCGCCGTGGCCCCCGAAGTCTGGCAACGCTTCGACACCGACCCGGCTTACCGCGCCGCCTGCCCCAACCTGGCCGGGCTGGGCCGGGAGGGACGGCCTCGATGATTGGAAGATAACGCCGAACGCGAACGCATCGAAGGAACAATAACGCCCTGCCGGACCCGATCCGGCAGGGCGTTTGCCGTTTGCTATTCGTTGCGCAGAAACGGCGCCGCCTTCTTTCCCAGCACCCGCCAGGTGCCCAGGAGTCCCATGGCCAGGGAGATGCCCACGCCGGCCAGCACGGTCAGCAGGCCCGTGGGCAGGTCCGGGGTGAACTGCATCTTCAGCAGGCCCTGGACCACGCCCCAGGCCGTGACCGTGCCCAGGATCAGGCTGCCCAGGCCCGTGAAGAGGCCGGCCAGGGAGAACTCGGCCACGAGGATGGCCAGGATGTCGCGGCGGGTGGCGCCGCAGACCTTGTAGATGACGCTGTCGTAGATGCGGCGGTGCTGGTCGGCCGAGAAGGCCCCGGCCAGGACCAGGAAGCCCACCAGCAGGGCCACGCCGGCCATGACCTGGAAAATGCTCGCCGTGCGGCGCATGAGCATGGCCGCGTTGTCCAGGACCTCGCGGATGGTGATCACGGCCACCTCGGGGTAGGCCGACGTGACGCGGGCGAAGAGTCCGTCCTCGCCGCCATGCCCGTAGGCCGCGCCGAGCCACGTCTGCGGGGCCCGGTCCAGGGTGCCGGGCGAGAAGACGATGGCGAACTGCATGGCCAGGGTCCGCCAGTTGACCTCGCGGATGCTCGAAATGGTGCCCGTGATGTTGCGGCCCAGCACGTTGACCGTCAGGGTGTCGCCCAGGTCCACGCCGAAGCCCTCGGCCAGGTCCGAGGTCAGCGAGATGAGCGGCGGGCCGTCGTAGCCCTTGTCCCACCACTTCCCGCGCAGGAGCGTGCTGCCGGCCGGGAACTCCTCGCTCCAGGACAGCCCGCGGTCCCCGCGCACGGCCCAGGCCACCTCCTCGGACACCGTGGCGTTCTCCACGGGCGTGTCTGCGATGCGCACGATGCGGCCGCGGATCATGGGCCGCAGGTCAAGCCTTGTCACGCCGGGCGTGCCCTCGACCATGGCGCGGAAATCCCCGACCTGCTCGGGGCGGATGTCCATGAAGAAGAAGGCCGGGGCCTCCTCGGCCAGCTCGGCCGTCAGCGCCCGGGTCAGGCTGACGTTGACCATGACCACGGCCACCAGGGCCGTGAGGCCGAAACCCAGGGCGAAGACCAGGCTCACGCCCGGCGAACCGGGGCGGTGGATGTTGGCCACGCCGATGCGCCAGCTCGCCCACGGCAGGCGCGGGGCCTTGCCCGCCAGCCAGCGGATGGCCAGGGCCAGCCCCTTGAACAGGACCCATGCGCCGACCGTGCCGCCCACGAACCAGCCTGCGAGCCTGGTGTCCCCGGCGAACTGGAAGACCATGGCCGCAAGCACCGCGAAGGCCGCGGCCGTTGGCAGGACCGCCACGCGGGGCATGCGGCCCATGTCGGCCGAGAGGTAGCCGCGGAAGATGCCCGAGGGGCTGACCATGACGGCGCGAAAGAGCGGCGGCATGGAAAAGGCCAGGGTCGTGACCAGGCCGAAGAGCGCGGCCTGGATCAGCGGGGCCGCATACAGGCCGCCGCGCGCCTGGATGGGCAGGATGTCGGCGAAGAACCGGGCGCCGAGCCACGGCACGAGGCTCCCGCCGGCCATTCCGGCCAGGGCGCCCACGGCCCCCAGAAAAAGGACCTGCATGAGGTAGGAGGCGAAGAGCACGCGCACGGGCCCGCCCATGCACTTCATGGCCGCCATGTGCGCCAGGCGCCCGCCCAGGTAGCCCCTCACGCCTCCGGCGATGCCCAGGCCGCCGACCAGCAGCGCGCCCAGGCCGACCAGGGTCAGGTCCACGCGCAGGCGCTCCAGGACCGTGCTGATGCGCGGCGCGGCGCGGTTGAAGTCGCGCACCCGCCAGCCGGACTCGGGGTACGCGGCGCGGATGGCCTCTGCCGTCTGCGCGGCGTCGCGGCCCGGGAGGCGCAGCAGGTATTCGGTGCGGAAGAGGCTGCCGGCCCCGGCCAGGCCCGTGGCCGCGAAACCTTCGTCCCCGACCATGAGGCGCGGCCCCAGGGAAAAGAACTCCATGACCCGGTCCGGCTCGCGCAGGATCACGCCGCGCACCTGGAACCGGGCCTCGCCCACGGCCACCTCGTCGCCCACGGACAGGCCCAGCCGGGCCAGGAGGTCCCGGTCGGCCACGGCTCCGGGCAGCCCGCCGCCCTCGGCCAGCAGGTTTTGCAGTTCGGCCCCGCCCTCGATGTCCACGCGCCCGTACAGGGGATAGAGAGCGTCGACACCCTTGAGCTCCACCAGCACGGATTTTTCGCCCGCGCGGGCCATGGTCCGCGTGGACAGGGTGCGGGACAGGTCCCCGAAGCCGCGCAGGTAGCCGGCCTCGGCCGGGCTCAGGTCGCGGGAGGTCAGGCTGACGCTCACGTCACCGCCGAGGATGGCCTTGGCGTCGCCCGCCAGGCCGGCCTCCAGGGCCCGGCCCAGGGAGCCCACGGCGCTGATGGCCAGCACGCCCAGGAACAGGCAGCCCAGGAACACGCCGAAGCCCCGCAGCCCCCCGCGCAGCTCGCGGCGGCAGAGGTTCAGGGCCACGAGCCAGTCGCGGCCGCTCATCGCTCCTCCATGCGGCCCGAGTGCATGGACGCAGTCCGGCCGCAGCGCCCGGCCAGATTCCGGTCGTGGGTCACCAGCACCAGGGTGGCCCGGTCCTCGGCCTGCATCTTGAAAAGAAGCTCCATGACCCGCGCGCCCGTGCCCTCGTCCAGGTTGCCCGTGGGTTCGTCGGCCAGAATGATGCGCGGCCGCGGGGCGAAGGCGCGGGCCAGGGCCACGCGCTGCTGCTCGCCGCCCGAGAGCTGGGAGGGGTAGTGCCCGGCGCGGTGGCCCAGGCCCACCTGCTCCAGGGCCTCGCGGGCCAGGCGTCTGGCCTCGGGGTGGTGGGCGAACTCCAGGGGCAGGGCTGCGTTCTCCAGGGCCGTCATGGTCGGGATGAGGTGGAAGGCCTGGAAGACGATGCCCAGGTTCTCGCGCCTGAAGCGCGCCAGCTCGTCCTCGCCCATGGCCGTAAGGTCCTTCCCGGCCATGCGCACAGCGCCCGAGGACGGCCGCTCCAGGCCGGCCATGAGCATGAGCATGGTCGTCTTGCCCGAACCCGACGGCCCGACCACGGCCAGGGTCTCGCCCTGCCCCACCGTCAGGCTGACCCCGTTCAGGATGTTGACCGGCCCCGAACCGGCGGTTAGCGTCAGGTGGACATCCTCAAGCACAACCGAGGGAACATTCATGCCATCCAAGCTCATTCGACATATCCTCATGGCCGCGCTGCTGCTCGTCTGCCCGGCCGGGTTCGTTCACGGAGATACGACAATGCACATTCTCGCCTTCGGCGATAGCCTCACGGCGGGCTACGGCCTGCCCGCCGACCAATCCTTCGCCGCCCAGCTGGAACGGCGCCTGCGCGACTTGGGCCGCGACGTGCGCGTGACCAACGCGGGCGTGTCCGGCGACACCACGGCCGGCGGCCTGGCGCGTCTGGCCTGGTCCCTGGAGGACAAACCCCACCTCGTGGTGCTCGAACTCGGGGCCAACGACGGATTGCGCGGCCTGGACCCCGTACGCATGCGCGACAACCTCGACGCCATGATCCGGCAGTGCCTGGAGGCCGGGGCCAGGGTCATTCTGGCCGGGATGCGCGCTCCGGTCAATTGGGGACTCGAATATCGCAACCAGTTCGACGACGTCTTCCCCGAACTGGCCGACGAACACGACCTGACCCTCTACCCGTTCTTCCTGGAAGGCGTGGTCCGCGACCCGTCCCTGGTTCTCGACGACGGGCTGCACCCCAACGCCGCCGGCGTGGCACGCATCGTCGACGGCATCCTGCCGCTGGTCCTCGATGAGCTGGACGCGCTGGAGAAGGCGTCATGATAAGCCGTCCTCACCCCATGACGGAGGGCCGCTGAAATGACGGCCTTTCCCTTCCTGCTGCTGGCGATCCTGGCCGGAATGTGGTATCTCTCCACAAAAATCATGAAAGTCACCGTCGACGCCCTGGCCTCCCCCAAGGAACGCATGGTTCCCCGCTCCCATGTCCCGGCCGATCAGGACATGCGCCAGCCCCTGCGCGAGGCATCGGATTGGGCCGCGGACCATGGCTTCGCCGAGGACGTCATGTTCGACTTCCGCATCGCCGACAGGGACCAGTCCCTGTTCTGCAAGACCTGGAAAAACGCCGCCGAAAAGACCTATCTGGTCTTCTACCACGGCCTGGGCAAGCATTTCCTCGAACTGGTGACCATCTACGACGACAAGACCGGCGTGACCACGACCAACGCCCCCGACGCCCACACCCTGCCCACGGTGCCCGGCGCCTTCGTGCAGGCCTTCCCGGGGTTGACGCTGCCGCAGCTTCTGGAGGCCCACCACACGGGGCGCGCGACGCTGGAACGCCGCACGGGCCTCGAACCCCAGGACAGGCCCGAGGAGACCATGGAACTCATCTGCGCCGCCCTGGAACGGCAGGCGCGTTACGTCCGGTCCATCCCGGGCTGGCAGTGGAAGGGGTTGTGGTGGATCACGGTGCGCAAGCGGAGCATGATCGGCAAGGACGTGGGCTGGCAGCTGGACCAGTTCGGGGTGCACGAACCGCCGGAGGGCCTGCAATGACCTGGCGGACGGCGCTCCTCGCTCTCTTCGCCCTGCTGGGCAGCCTCCTCCCGACCACGGTCGCGGCCGGCAATTCCACCGAACTGCACGTGGTCTATCTCGAACGCCCGCCCTACTACTGGACCGAGAACGGCCAGCCCCGCGGCTTCCTGCTCGGCCTGACCAGGCAAATCCTCGACCGGGCCGGGATTCCGGCGTCCTTCAGCCAGCACCCCCCGAACCGGATCATGGAAGAGATTCGCAGCGACCGGGAACCCACCTGCTCCATCGGCTGGTTCAAAACCCCCGAACGCGAAACCTTCGCCAGGTTCAGCCTGCCCATCTACCGCGACCAGCCCCCGGTTCTGCTGACCACAACCGACAAGGCGCACCTGTTCGGCCGCCACAAGACCCTGCGGGATGTCTTCGCCGACCAATCACTGGTCATGGCCCAGGTGGCCTCGTTCTCCTACGGCGAGGCCATCGACCGCTTGCAGAAGGAGATCCTGGTCCGCAGCCTGACCGTCTCTTCCTCCCAGAAAGTCCTGCCGAAGCTGATCCTGCAGGGACGCGCCAGCTACATGATCGTGGCGCCCGAGGAAGTCCCGACCCTGCTGCGGCTGGCCGAGGTCGACGCCGATCGTTTCACCGTCCTGACCATGGAGGACATCCCGGCCGGCAACCTGCGCTATCTGATCTTCAGCCAGGCCGTGCCTGAAACCGACCGTGAGCGCATCGACGCAGCCATCGCCGACCTGACCGACCAGGGCGCCCTGCTCAACCCCAAGCCCTGACCATGACCCTCGCCCCCCTGCGCTACGACCCGCCGACCGAGCCGCGTCTGGTCATCATCCACGAGGACCGCGACATGGTCGTCCTCAACAAGCCCGGCGGCCTGCTGTCCGTGCCCGGCCGCACGCCGGAGCTCCTCGACTCGGCCCTGACCCGGGTGCGCGAGACGCACCCCGGCGCCCAGGCCGTGCACCGCCTGGACCTGGGCACCTCCGGCGTCCTCGTCGTGGCCACGCGGCGCAAGGCCGAGTCCGAGCTGCGGCGGCAGTTCCAGGAGCGTCTGACGCGCAAGGTCTACCTGGCGCGGGTCGAGGGCTCCGTAGCCCAGGACGAGGGCGTGGTGGACCTGCCGCTGGTCTGCGACTGGCCGAACCGCCCGCGGCAGATGGTCTGCCGTGCGACCGGCAAGCCGGCCCTGACGGAATACCGCGTGCTCGAACGCGACGGGCGCACCACCCTGGTCCTGCTTTTGCCGCACACAGGGCGCTCGCACCAACTGCGCGTGCACATGGCCAGCCTCGGCCACCCCATCGTCGGCGACAACCTCTACGGCCCGGACCCGGACGCCGACCCCGCCGGGCTCCTGCTCCACGCCAGCCAGCTGGGCCTCTTTCACCCCTTCAGCGGCCAGTGGACCGTGTTTCACGCGCCCTGCGCCTTCGCGCCGGGCATCGAGCCCGTGCCCCTGTCCCCGCCCGACCCTAATGCGGGAACGCATCACGACAAGCAATAATTCCGGTCCGTTTCGATTCAAAAGAACGATTTGACCTCGGTACGCCCAAAGGCCAGAGAGTTGTTCCATGATCTCACTGTCATGGAACTCCTCCGCCTACGCCGCCGTCCGCACGGCCCTGGCCCTGGCCTTTCTGGCGGCAGGCATCGTCAAGATCCAGAATCCCATGACCTTCGCCGTCACCGTCGACGCCTTCGGCATCCTGCCGGGCCCCCTGGTCCTGCCTGCGGCCTTCGTCCTGCCGGTGCTCGAAATTCTCGGCGCCGTGGCGCTGCTCTTCGACATCCGCGGGAGCCTGGGCCTCATCACCCTCATGCTCCTCGTCTTCATCGCCGTGCTCGCCTGGGGCCTGCACATGGGCCTGGACATCGACTGCGGCTGCTACGGCCCCGGCGACCCGGAGGCCGAAGCCTTCTCCGGCATCCGCAGCGCCCTGCGCCGCGATCTCCTCATGCTGGCCTGCGCGGCCGCCCTGTACGCATGGCGGTGGTTTCTGGGCATGCGCCCGGCTTCCTTCGCCACGAAATATCAGTCCCTCAAAACTCTTATCTGGAAGGAAGAAAGCGCATGAAAAAAGTTCTCGTCCCCGTGGTTGTCCTGCTCGCCGTGCTCCTCGCCAATCCGTCCTTCGCCCTGTTCGACTCCAAGTTCGAGGCCGAAGCCACCAAGGAAACCGAAGCCGTGAAGCTTGTGCGCGACACGGCAGCCGGCGGCTACAACCTGCTCACGGCCGCGGAACTGAAGAAGATGATCGACGAAGGCAAGGACATGGTCATCGTCGACACCATGCCCTACGAGGACAGCTACAAGAAGGAGCACGTGCCCGGCGCCAAGCAGTTCCTCTTCCCCATACCCGACATGAAGGAATGGGACGCCAAGGAGACCGACGGCAAGACCCAGGCCGACTTCGAGGCCCTGCTCGGCCCCGACAAGGACAAGCCCATCGTCGTCTACTGCGGCTTCGTCAAATGCACGCGCAGCCACAACGGCGCAGTGTGGGCCAAGAAGCTCGGCTACAAGAACGTCTACCGCTTCCCCGGCGGCATCTTTGCCTGGAAGGGAGCGGGATTTCCCGCGGAAGAAGTGAAGTAGCGCCGTTCACGCCCGGCCCGACCGGGTTCCGGGCGACATGAAAAAAAAGCCCCCGATCTTCGCGGATCGGGGGCTTTTTTTCCGGCTGGCGCCGCAGGTCACCCCACCACGTCATACCTGCTGAAGACCAGCGAATAGAAGGCCTTGCCCTTGGTTCGGGACCTGAGCTCCGTGGAGAAGCCGAAGAGCTGGCGCATGGGGGCCATGGCCGTGATGCCCGAGTCGAAATCGCCCGTGCGAACGTCGAGGATGCGCGCGTTCTTGGCGCCCAGGAGATTGACGCAGTCGCCGACGTACTCCGGGGGCATGCGCAGCTCCACGCTCATGATGGGCTCAAGCAGAACAGGCGAGGCCTGGGAGAGGGCCGTCTTCATGGCCTCCAGGGCGGCCATGCGCACGCCGAGCTCCGTCAGGCCGTCCTCGAAGGGCGACACGGCCAGGAGCCGGGCCTCGGCGTCGGCCACCACGCAGCCATGGGCCGCCCCGGCCTGCAGGGCGTCCTCAATGGCCTTGAGGGCGATGTTCGCCATGTTGCCCGCCGGGACGTCCGAGACCACCGCGTTGCCCGTGCCGCGCTCCCGCGGCTGCACCAACACGCGCACCAGGGCGCGGTGCAGGTTGTCGGCGATGAGCTTGCGGCAGGTGCCTTCGGCCTCGGCCGCGGCCTCGACGGTCTCGCGGAAGATGACCTGCGGGTTGCCGTAACGGAAGGCCACCCCGCTCTCCTTGCGCAGCCGCTCCAGCACCACCTCCAGGTGCAGTTCGCCCAGGCCCGCGACGATGAGCTGGTCCGTGTCCTCGTCGGTGAAGGAGCGCAGGGTCGGGTCCTCGATGCAATATCTCTCAAGCAGCGCCTGAAGTTTCTCCGTGTCGCTGGCGCTGCCCGGCACCAGAGCCACGTTCAGCACCGGCTGCAGGACGTCGATGTTCTCCAGCCGCAGGTCCGACTTGCCCGTGAACAGCGTGTCGCCCGTCACGCACTCCTTGAGGCCCGTGGCCAGGACGATCTCGCCGTCGCGCGCCTCGGGAATGGGTTCAAAGCGGTTGGCGTGCACCGTGTACAGCTTGTGGATCTTCTCGAAGCGCTCCAGCCGCGAGTTCCAGACCGCGCTGTTCTCGGCAACGCGTCCGTTGTAGACGCGCAGGAAGATCTTCTTGTGCGCGCCCTCGAACAGAACCTTGAAGACGAAGCCCACGAACTGGTCGCCCTTGACCCCGGCCTCCTCCATGCGAGAGATCACCCGCGCATGGGACTGCGACTCCTCGGGCGAGGGCAGGAAATGCGTCACGCCGTTCATCAGGGGCTGCACGCCGATGTTCTTCAGCGCACTGCCGCAGTAGACCGGCACGGCCTGGCCCGAGAGCGTCACCCGGCGCAGGGCCGCGCGCAGCTCCTCGTCGCCCAGATCCTCCTCGCCCAGGTATTTCTCCATGACCGCGTCGTCGAGGTCGGCCAGGGTCTCGATAAACTCGCGCCGCCTGGCCTCCAGCTGCTCCGCGTCCGCCCCGCGAGGCTCCTGTTCGTGCACCGTCGAGCCCTGGTCCGCCGGGTCGAAGGTCAGCACCAAGCCGCGCAGCAGGTGCAGCACCCCGCCCTCCACGGCCAGGGACGGCACGGTCACGGGCACGGGCCGCACGCCGAGCCTGTCGCCGATGTCGCCGACCACGCGCCAGTAGTCCGCGCCGGGCCGGTCCGTCTTGTTGATGAAAACCAGCCGCGGCAGCCCGTACTTGCGCGCCTGCCGCCAGACCGTCTCGCTCTGGGACTCGATGCCGTTCACGCCGCAGAAGACCACCACCGCCCCGTCGCAGACGCGCAGGGCCCTCTCCACCTCGACGTTGAAGTCCACATGGCCAGGCGTGTCGATGATGTTGATGCGCGTGCCGTGCCACTGGATGGTCGTGCAAGCCGAAGTGATGGTGATTCCGCGCTTCTGCTCCTCTTCGAGGTAGTCCATGGTCGCGGCGCCGTCGTGGACCTCGCCGAGCTTGTGGATCTTGTGCGAATAGAAGAGCAGCCGCTCGGTCAGGGTCGTCTTGCCCGCGTCGATGTGGGCGATGATGCCGATGTTGCGCGAGATGTCGTGTTTCTTCATGGGTGCGCGTAGGGGTTAGAAGAATGTCGTGGTGGTGCGCCGGAACGTGTCCGGCGTGATGACGTCCCACAGCCAGCAGCCCAGAAAGCGCTCGGCCATGACCACGGGCGCCGATCCGGCCTCTCCGCCGTACGCGATGTACGGCCTCCCCTGGACCGCGGTCTCGGCCGTCACGGCCCGGTAGGCCTGGACATACTCGCTGTCCGCCAGTTCCAGGACTGTGCCGTAGGCAAGCGGGTCGGGCCGCACGACGCGGTGATGGTCGATGGCGATGCCGGCCAGGTCGATGCACACGCCCTCCCCCGCGCCGGCCAGAAGCCTCAGCAGCGGGTCGGGCTCCCGGGTGAAGATCTGGTTCGCCGAGAGCAGGTCGCAGCCGAACAGCAGCGCGTCTGTGACCGGGCCGCTCACATGGACCACGAGGCTGTCCACCCGCGCCGCCAGGGCCTGGACCATGGCCGAAAACACGGCCGTCAGCGGGAAGCGGCGCTGGTCCACGGCGAAGAAGGCCCAGTCCAGGCGCTCGTGGCCGACCGTGCGGTCCACGTGGGCGAAATGCCGCGTTTCCGTGACGGGCTCGCTCCCCTCCTGGGCCAGGGCCCAGGCAAAGGCCACCGCGTTCTTGATGACCGACTTGTGCACCGCCGGGCAGCGGTCGTAGGCCCCGCCCAGGGCGTCGTCGTCGATGTCCGGCTCGATGCCGTTGTCCGCCAGCAGTTCCTCGATCACATGGGGCTCCTTGCAAAAAAAATGGGCAGGTCACGCATGACCTGCCCGACATTTCCATATTTCAGGGCGTTGCACAACTGGCCGCGCCACGCGAACTTCAGATCGCGTCCGCCACCAGCCTGCCCATCTCCGTGCAGCCGACCTTGGTTCCCTCGCCGACGTAGATGTCGCCGGTGCGGTAGCCTTTGGCCAGCACGCCCTTGACCGCCGCGTCGATGGCCGCGGCCTCGGCCTCCAGGCCGAAGGAGAACCGGAGCATCATGGCCACGGACAGGATGGTCGCCAGCGGGTTGGCCACGTCTTTCCCGGCGATGTCCGGGGCCGAGCCGTGAATGGGCTCGAACAGGGCCGGACCGCCCGACCCCATGGACGCCGAGGGCAGCATGCCGATGGAGCCCGTGATGATCGAGGCCTCGTCCGACAGGATGTCGCCGAACAGGTTCTCGGTCACGATGACGTCGAACTGCGAGGGGTCGCGGATGAGCTGCATGGCCGCGTTGTCCACGTACATGTGCGACAGCTCCACGTCAGGAAACTCCGCCGCCGTACGGATGGCCACCTCGCGCCACAGCCGCGACACGTCGAGCACGTTGGCCTTGTCCACCGAGCACAGGCGCTTGCCGCGCTTGCGCGCGATCTCGCAGGCCACGCGCACGATGCGCTCCACCTCGGACTCGGAGTAGATCATCGTATTGAAGGCCGCGCGCTCACCGTTCACCACGGTCTCGCCCCTGGGCTCGCCGAAATAGGCGCCGCCCGTCAGCTCGCGCACGACCATGATGTCCAGGCCCTGACGCACGATGTCCGGGCGCAGGTACGACGCCCCCGCCAGCTCCGGGAACAGCGCCGCCGGACGCAGGTTGGCGAACAGCCCAAGCGCCTTGCGGATGCCCAGGAGCCCCTTCTCGGGCCGGATGGCCGGATCGATGGTGTCCCACTTGGGTCCGCCCACCGCGCCCAGCAGCACCGCGTCCGCCGCCTTGCACGCCGCCACCGTTGCCGCTGGCAGCGGCTCGCCCACGGCGTCGATGGCCGCGCCGCCGATGAGGACCGTCTCCGTTTCCACCGTGTGGCCGAACTTCGCGGCCACCCTTTCCAGCACCTTCACGGCCTGGGTCACTATTTCAGGGCCTATGCCGTCGCCGGGCATGAGGCATATCTTCATGTTCATTGAGAAGCTCCTGTATATTTAAGCATGCCTCCGGCGGGCAGGGGGCTCGCCCCCTGCACCCCGTTCAGGGGGTGGGGGGAAGCCCGAGGCTCGCGGGCAGGGCGTGCCGAATGGGTCTATCTGACTGTTAACAATTCAAAATCCGCAGGCCGTTCAAAAATGGTGAGATGCAAGGAAGCGGAAAAAGCCAGGACGCGCAGTGTATAGCGCATACATAAGCGGTCTGGCTTTTTTCGCTGACGCCGCAGATCGCCGTTTTGGGGCGGCCTGCTACTGCTCGACCTTGCGTTTGACGTACTCGACCAGGCCGCCGCCGGACAGCATGTCCATCATGAATTTCGGGACCGGGTTGAAGCCGATTGTTTCGCCGCTGGTCAGGTTGGCGATCTTTCCGGCCGCCACGTCGATCTCCAGCTCGTCGCCGTCCTTGATGCGCGCGATGTCGTCGCCCAGTTCGAGGAGCAGGAGGCCCATGTTGAAGGCGTTGCGGTAGAAGATGCGCGCGTAGCTCTTGGCCAGCACCACCGGCATGCCCGCGCCGATGATGGCCAGGGGCGCGTGCTCGCGCGACGAGCCGCAGCCGAAGTTCTCCCCGGCCACGAGGATGTCTCCGGGGGTGACGCGCTTGACCCAGCCCTCTTCCAGGCCCTCGAAGCAGTTCTTGCCCAGCTCGGCCGTGTCGGCCGTGACCAGGAACCTGGCCGGGATGATGGCGTCCGTGTCGATATGGTCACCCACCACGTGGGTCTTTCCCTTGAATGTCATGGCGTCCTCCTACAGTTTGCCCGGGTGCGTGATGAAGCCCGTCACGGCCGTGGCCGCGGCCACCGCCGGATTGGCCAGGTAGACCTCGGACTTCAGGCTGCCCATGCGGCCCTTGAAGTTGCGGTTGGTCGTGGCCAGGCAGCGCTCGCCGCCGGCCAGGATGCCCATGTGGCCGCCCAGGCACGGCCCGCAGGTCGGCGGGCTGATGATGGCCCCGGCGTCGAGGAAGATGCGCAGCAGACCCTCGTCCAAAGCCATGGAATAGGCGCCGGGCGAAGCCGGAATGACAATGAAGCGCACGCCCTTGGCCACCTTGCGGCCCCTGATGATGGCCGCGGCCTCGCGCAGGTCGCTGATGCGGCCGTTGGTGCAGGAGCCCAGCACCACCTGGTCCACGCGCACGTCCGAGACTTCCTCCACGGGCTTGACGTTGTCCGGCAGGTGCGGACAGGCGATCTGGGGCGAGAAGGACGACACGTCGAAGGTCATCTCCTTCCAGTAGGCCGCTCCGGGGTCGGCGGCGATGGGCTCGTCCCCGTCGCGGCCGTGGGCCCGACAGTATTCGAGGGTCTTCTCGTCGGCCGCGAAGAGCCCGACCTTGCCGCCTGCCTCGATGGCCATGTTGGCCATGGTCATGCGCGCCTCGACGGACAAATCGTCGATGACCTCGCCGCCGAACTCCAGGGCCTTGTACAGGGCCCCGGCCACGCCGGTCTGGCCGATGGTGAAGAGGATGAGGTCCTTGCCGCCCACGTGCTCGGGCAGCTTGCCCGTGAAGTTGACGCGGATGGTCTCGGGCACCTTGAACCACGTCTCGCCCAGGGCCATGGCCGCGGCCACGTCCGTGCTGCCCAGGCCCGTGGCGAAGGCGCCCAGGCCGCCGTAGGTGCAGGTGTGGCTGTCGGCGCCGACAATGATGTCGCCGGGGCCCACCAGGCCGTACTCGGGCAGGATGGCGTGCTCCACGCCGACATTGCCGCCTTCGTAGTAGTGCGTGATGTCCATCTCGCGGGCGAAGTCGCGCACCACCTTGACCTGCTCGGCCGAGTCGATGTCCTTGTTCGGAGTGAAGTGGTCGCAGACAAGGGCCACCTTGTCCTTGTCGAAGACCTTCTTCACGCCCATGCCGCGGATGGACTTGATGGCCAGGGGCGCCGTGATATCGTTGGCCAGGACCAGGGACACCCGGCACTGGACGATCTGTCCGTCGGCCGTGATGGGCTGGTCCGTGTGGCGCTGCAGTATCTTCTGGGCTAAAGTCTGTCGCATATCGTATCCTCCTGTCTTTTGGCCAAACGGTTCAGGGCGTTCAGATACGCCTTGGCGCTGGCCACGATGATGTCCGCGTCGGATGCGCGGCCCACCGAGGTTCTTCCGTTCTCTTCGATCTTGACGGTCACCTCGCCCTGTGCGTCGGTGCCGCCGGTTATGGCGTTGACGGCGTAGCGGACCAGCTTGGGGCTGCGGCCCACGACCTTGCCGATGGTGTTGAACACGGCGTCGATGGGGCCCGTGCCGAAGTCCGAGAGGATGCGCTCCTCACCATCCACGTACATTTTGACCACCGCGTTGGGAATGGCCATGTTGCCGCTGATGGCGCTCAGGTACTCCAGCCGGTACTTGTCCGGGATGCGGAAGATCTCGTCCAGCACCACGGCTTCGAGATCCTCGACGAAAATCTCCTTCTTGCGGTCCGCCAGGCGTTTCATGGCGGTGAAGACGATGCCCAGCTGCTCCTCGTCCAGGCGGTAGCCCAGATCCTTCAGGCGCTTGTCGAAGGCGGCGCGGCCCGAATGCTTGCCGAGCACCATGTCCTCTTCCTTACGGCCCACGGACTCGGGCGTCATGATCTCGTAGGTCTGGCGGTTCTTGAGCACGCCGTCCTGATGGATGCCGGACTCGTGGGCGAAGGCGTTGGAACCGATAATCGATTTGTAAGGTGGTATAGGCTGACCGATGATCAATGACAAGAGCCGGGTCGACGGGAAAATCTGCTCCTTCTTGATGTTCGTGGTCAGCTGATAGAAGTCCTTGCGCACGTCCATGGACATGACCACCTCTTCCAGGGCGGCGTTGCCGGCGCGTTCGCCGATGCCGCTCAGGGTCACCTCGGCCTGCCGCGCCCCGGCCTTCAGGGCCGCCAGGGTGTTGGCCGTGGCCAGGCCCAGGTCGTTGTGGCAGTGCACGGAGAATACTGCCTTGTGGCTGTTCTTCACGTTTTCGAGCAGGTACTTGATGAGCTCCGCGAACTCCTGGGGCTGGGTGTAGCCCACGGTGTCCGGCACGTTGATGGTCGTGGCCCCGGCCGCGATGACGCGCTCGAAGACCTGCGCCAGGAAGGGCCAGTCGGAACGCGAGGCGTCCTCGGCCGAAAACTCGACGTTGGACGTCTTGGAGGCGGCGTACTTGACCGCGGCCTCGGCCATCTCCAGCACCTGGTGCCGCTCCTTGCGCAGCTTGTACTTCATGTGGATGTCCGAGGTGGCCAGAAAGGTGTGGATGCGCGCCTGCGGGTTGCCCCGCACGGCCTCCCAGGCCCGGTCGATGTCCGCGGGCAGCGCCCGGCACAGGCCGGCAACCTGGCAGTTCTGCACGGCCGCGGCGATCTGCTGCACGGCCTCGAAGTCGCCCTGGCTGGCCGCCGGAAAGCCGGCCTCGATGATGTCGACGCCCAGATTCTCCAGCTGGCGCGCCAGGCGCACCTTTTCGCTGGCGTTCATGGTCGCGCCCGGAGACTGCTCGCCGTCGCGCAAGGTCGTGTCGAAGATGAAAATTCTGTCGGACATGGCTGTTCTCCTTTTTTGATACTCGATAATCGATTGATGATAAATACTGTTTTGGGGCGGCTGTTGCGCCCTGAGATGCCGTTTCCTGCAAACGATGCTGAGGGGGTTGCGTGTTCCTTTACGAGATCTTTTGAGAAGACTCTCGTAGGAAGGATTTCCCGCGTAGGGGCAGAATGAAGTAGGAGTAGATGAGGCCGGAAATGATGTAGCAGATGAAGAAGACGAAGCTCAGGAGCTTCGGCTCGGAGGCGACCAGGACGAAGACCAGCAGGGCCGTGACCGTGGCGCTGAAGCGATGGGCACGGATGACTTCGGCGTCCTTGAAGGACGCGTAGCGGACGTTGCTGACCATCAGGATGGAAACCAGGAAGGCCAGGCCCAGCGTGATGCGGGGGACCCAGTCGTGGATGGCTTCGGGGATGTAGGACGAAAACAGGACAAAAGTGGCCAGGGTGCAGGCCGCCGCGGGAATGGGCAGACCGATGAAGAACTTCTTGCTGATCTTGCCCGTCTGGATGTTGAAGCGCGCCAGACGCAGGGCGCCGCAGGCCATGACCAGGAAGGAGGCCATGATGCCCAGGCGGCCGAACTCGAAGGTGTTCCACATGTAGATCATGACGGCCGGACCGACGCCGAAGGCGACGAGGTCCACCAGGGAGTCCAGCTGCACGCCGAAATCCGAGGCGGAGTTGGTCAGGCGGGCCAGCTTGCCGTCGAGGCCGTCGAAGACGCAGCTGACGATGATGGCCACGGCCGCCATCTCGAAACGGCCGTCGATGGACCACAAAATGCCCATGAACCCGGTCAGCAGGCTGGCCATGGTCATCATGTTAGGGAGCAGGTAGTATCCCTTGTGCTTGGGCTTTGGGTGGTCCATCGTATCCTGAAAAACTGTTTCTACCGCTTTTTCCGGGCCAGGATGGTCTGGCCGGCGAAGACCTTCTCTCCGATGCGGACCACCGACTCATAGTCACTCGGCAGGTAAAGGTCAACTCTGGAACCGAACTTGATCAGTCCGAATCTCTGGCCCCGGGCCAGGCTGTCGCCCTCCTCGGCCCAGCTGATGATGCGGCGCGCGATGAGCCCGGCGATCTGGACCATGGTCCAGGTCTTTCCTTCGGCGTCCTCCACCAGCACGGCGTTGCGCTCGTTGTCCGTGGAGGCCTTGTCGAAGGAGGCGTTCAGGAATTTGCCGCCGAAGTAGGAAATGCGGGCGATGCGGCCGGCCACGGGCATGCGGTTCACGTGCACGTTGAAGACGTTCATGAACACGCACACGGCAGTGCGGTCCTCGCCCGTCAGGGGGTCGCGCATGGTCTCGACCTTGATGACCTTGCCGTCGGCCGGGGACACGGCCACGCCGGGCTCCTGGGGCACGACGCGCTCGGGGTCGCGGAAGAAGTTGAGGACCAGGAAGAGGACCACCAGCAGCAGCGTGGCCATGAACCAGCAGTCCAGGATGGCGAAGGTCAGGGTGGCGACCGTGGTCAGGAAGATGAAGGGCATCCCCTCCAGGGAGAGGCCGATGGATGGCTTATGCATGAAAACTCCGGAATTATCTGATACGCGTAAGGAACCTGAATTTCTACCGCCGGGCCGAACACGAGGCAAGCGCTAATTTAGCCTTCCTTGCCGGGGCGCTCGCCGGAATACTGTTTCTTCCACTCGTCCAGAAAGAGGATGGCCGTCTCCAGGCGGTCCAGTTCGCCCTGACGGCTGCGCACGGCCCAGACCAGATCGTCGAAAGCAACCGTTGGGGCCAGCCCCAGCCGTGACAGGAGGGCGTCGAGCTGGTCCCGCAGGCTCTCGGGTATCTCCTCTCGCCACTGCGAAGGCCGGGCCGCCCGTTCCGGCATGAGGGCTTCGGCGTGCTGCAGCAGGGTGCGCATGCGGTGGGCGTAGGTGTGTTCGGCCAGTACCCGCGCCCTGCCCCGCTGCGCCACCGCGGCCCGTTCCTCGGGATGGGCGCGGAAATGAGCGATTGCCTGCAAAAGCTCCTCCATGCCCGAAAAGAGGGCCAGTTCGCCCTCGTCGAAAAGCTCCGGCAACAGGCCCCGCCGGTCGACGAGCTGAAAGGCCCCGCAGGCGGCCAGTTCGAAGGTTCGCGGGTTGACGAAATCCCCGTCGCCGACCAGCACTCCAGGCCGGACCGAGGAGTGCAGGTTCAGGTTGATGGCCGTGGCGTTGAAAATCCTGACCACCTCGTCGGTCTCGATGCGCTCCCCCTGGCGCTGCAGGAATGGCGCCAGCACCGTCTCCCCGTCCCAGTCGTTGCCCCAGATGCGCAGGTCGCAGCCCGCGAGCTGCCGGAACGCCAGGCGCCGGTTGGGGTATCCCGCGCCCACGAAGGACAGCTCGCTGCCGTACCTCCGCCGCTCCACCGGCGAGAGTTCCAGGGGGCGGTGCACGGACGAGTCCGCCGCCAGGGGCAGATAGACGGAGTTGGGCTGCCCGGCCTCGGCCAGCTTGCGCGGGAAGTCGCCCTTCTGGATGACGGCGAAGAGGTCGTACAGGGGCGCGAAGGCCTGCCAGTAGGGGAAAACCTCGTGGTCCTCGACGAACCACATGGCCGTGGCCACCTTGTCCCGCCGCAGGCGCTTCAAAGCCTGGCGCGAAAGCGGGGCCTGGGCCATGGCCAGGACCAGGTCCGGGGCGAAGGCCTCGACCTTGGCCAGCACGGCCTGGGACACGACCTGCAGGAAGCTGTTCTCCAGGTAGTCCAGGCGGTCCGTGCCCACGCGCAGGGTCTTCAGGGCCGAGAACGCGCCGTAAAACCCGGGGGCCTCGAAGGTCTCCACCATGTGCCCGAGCTCGCGCAGGGCGTTTTCGCAGTACCTGCCGACGGGCAGGGAGCCTCCGTACATGGGCAGCACCAGCAGGATTCGCCGGCTCTCATTCATGGGCCCGACCTCGCAGTGTTTGGGGCAGCATCCAGTCCCTCTCCAGCATCCAAAATTCATCGGTGGCAAGCTCGCCGGTTCCGGGCCCCGGCACCCCGGCGCAGGCCGCGGCCATGGCCCTGAAGGCTCTTCTGCGCCCGGCGCCGGCGTCGACCCCGGCCACGGCGGTGAAGGTCGCGCCCAGCCCGTCGAAGCCGCTGGCCATGAGGGCGCACCCCGCGGGCATCTCCCCTGTGGCGCGTCCGCTGACGCGGCGCAGGACGGCCGGGTCGGCGAAAACCCGCCGGCAGGCGACGTCGTGGGGGCACGGCGCCGTCTCCAGGCAGGGGGCGCAGTCGGTCGTGGCCTGCAGCACATGATGCCCCTGGCCATAGGGGCCCGTCTCGTGGCACCAGGCCGAGGACAGGAAAAAGGCCATGACGGGCACGCCGAGGTGGGCGGCCAGGTGCATGGTGCCCGTGTCGGGGGTCAGGACCAGGTCCAACCCGCCCACCACATCGACGAGCGCCCGCCAGTCCGTCCGGCCCACCAGGTCCCGGACCTGCCCGCGCAGGGCTGCCGGCAGAAGGGCCGTCAGCTCTTTGGCCGCCCGCCGTTCAGCCCCGGCCCCGAGCAGGGTGATGGGCCCCTTTCCCGCGCGGCCCATGGCCGCCTGGACCAGGGGCGCCAGCACCTGCGCCGGCAGGGAGCGTCTGGCGTTCTGCCCGGCCATGACCACGCCGAGCCCGCCGCCGCGCGGCCCGGCCGGCGGGTTGACGCAGTCGGGCGGCAGGGGCTCATCGGCGTACAGTCCCCAGACGTCCACGAGATTGAGGCCGGCCGTCGCACGCGACCGCGTCCAGCGCATGACCTGCGCGGGCCAGGCGTCCATGAGCCTCTGCCCCGCCTCCTGCCGGTAGCCGCGCACCGCGCGCGCCGGAAACATGGCCGCCAGGGCGAAGTTCATGCCGGAGAAATTGAGGTTGTAGACGCGGTGGAACAAGGTGCCTGCGACGGTTTCCAGATCGTCATGCACCCGGGCCAGGATGTCCGGCCCGTAGGTGCCGTGGGCGGCCAGGCCGTGGACCGTGACGCCGGGGTAGACCAGCCGGGCCAGATCGGTCAGGGAGCGGTCCACGAGCAGGTGCACCCGCCCCTGGGCCGAGAGTGACGCCACGAGCCGCTTGGTCTGGATCAGGTCCCCGAAACGGGCCAGCTGGATGACGAGGAATTCGGGGCCGACAGGGACACCCGGATCGCGAGGGTTCATGCCCCCTCATCCGGGAAAATCCGGAAAAAGTCCAGAACTCCCCGGATTATCAGGCCCTCCCGGACCGTCGCCCGGCGACCTTGGACAAGCGGGTCCGCCTCTGCTAGACGGCCTCCATGCGGTATTATCCCCTGCTCCTCGATCTGACGGGAATGCGTTGCCTGGTGGTCGGCGGCGGCGAGGTGGGCCTGCGCAAAGTCCAGGGCCTGCTGCCCTGCTCCCCGGCCGCCGTGACCGTCGTGGACCCGGCCGAGCCAGGCCCCGAGCTGGCGGCGCTCCTTGCCAGCCATGACAACTTGACGTATGAACGACGCCCCTTCGCCGAGTCGGATGCGCAGGGCGCGCAGCTCGTCTTCGCCTGCACTTCCAGCCGCGAGGTCAACGCCCGGGTCGGCGAGGTCTGCCGGCAAAAGGGCGTGCCGTGCAACATGACCGACGCCCCCGAGGCGGGCAGCTTCGTCCTGCCGGCCAGCGTCACGCGCGGGGACCTGACCATCACCGTGTCCACGGGCGGCGCAAGCCCCGCCCTGTCCCGGGTCATCCGTCAGGACCTGGAAGCCAGATACGGAGAGGAATACGACGCCCTGACGCGCCTGCTGGCGGGGATCAGGGCCGCGCTGCTGGACCTGGGCCGCCCCAGCGGCGAGAACCGGGAGGTTTTCAGGGCCCTGGCCACCTCCCGCTTGGCTTCGCTGATCAAGGCCAAGGACCGGGACGCATGCCTGGAACTGCTCCGGGCCGTGCTGCCCGCCCCACTGCACCCCAGAATCGGAGAATGGTGCGATGACTGCATCCCGACTGTTTGACCTGCTCATTGCGCTCCTTTACCTGACCGGCTCCGTCAGCTACCCGCTGGGCCTGGTCCTGCGCCGCGCCGTGCTCAAGAAAGCGGCCGTCTGGACCTCCGTGGCAGCCTTCGCCCTGCACACCGTGGACCTCGGGGTCCGCTTCGTCGATATCGGCGCCGCCAGCCTCCAGCACGGCCAGTTCTACATGAGCCTGCTGGCCTGGTTCGTGGTCCTCATCTTCTTCATCCTCTGGCGGCGCCTCAAGCACGACTTTCTGGCCATGATCACCGCGCCCCTGGCCCTGGTCCTCTTTTCCTCGTCCCTGGCGGTGCGAACCCAGGTTTTGGCCGTGCCCGAACATTTCAGCATCCTGTGGTTCAGCCTGCACGTCGGCACCATCTTCGTCTCCCTGGGCCTCATCACCATGGCCTTCGGAGCCGGCGTGGCCTATCTGCACCTGGAGAAGATCATCAAGACCAAGGCCAAGATGCCCGGCTTCTCCAAGGACCTCCCCTCCCTGGAGACCTTCGACCGCGCCAACCACTGGGCCGTGTCCGTGGGCTTCCCGCTCTACACCATAAGCGTCATGTCCGGCTTCCTGTGGGCCTCCTTCACCTGGAAGAAGATCATCAGCTGGGACCCCAAGGAACTCATCACCATCGTCATCTGGATCATCTTCGCCGTGCTCTTCCACCAGCGCACGGCGCTGGGCTGGAGGGGCCGCAAGCCGGCCAGGACGGCCATCGTCCTCTTCGCGCTGTGTCTCGTGTCTCTGGTCGGGGTCAACTTCCTGCTGCCCACGCACCACAGTTTCCGCCCGTAATCATCAGGAAAGACCGCAACCGAACATGAATCAGGAAATCTATCTCGTCGGACTCAATCACAAGACCGCTGGCGTGGACATCCGGGAACGCTTCGCCCTGACCGACTGCGACCCCGCGGCCACGGGCCTGGTCAGCGACACGGGCGCCGTGTCCGAAGCCATGATCCTCTCGACCTGCAACCGCGTGGAATTCCTCGTGGTCGGCGACAGCGTGGCCGACGTCCGCGCCAAGGTGTTGCGCTTCTGGGCCGACCACTGCGGCCAGCCCCAGGTCGATCTGGAGAACCACACCTACTGCCACGTCGGCGACAAGGCCGTGGACCATCTCTTCACCGTGGCTTCCAGCCTCGATTCCATGATCCTGGGCGAACCCCAGATCCTGGGGCAGCTCAAGACCGCCTACCGCAAGGCCGTGGAGAAAGGCGCGGCCAAGGTCATCGTCAACCGCCTGCTGCACAAGGCCTTTTCCGTGGCCAAACGAGTCCGCACCGAGACGGCCATCGCCTCCAGCGCGGTATCCATCAGCTATGCGGCCGTGGAGCTGGCGCGCAAGATCTTCACCGACCTGACCAACCACCGCGCCCTTCTGATCGGGGCGGGAGAAATGGCCGAGTTGGCTGCGACCCATCTGCTGAACTCCGGC
>JANJWV010000089.1 GCA_024709365.1 Desulfomicrobium sp.
GCGCCCCGAGAGGACGAAGACGGGCGTGCCCTGGACGTCGACCAAGAGCAGGGCGCCGGCGTGGCCCTTGACGGTCGAAACCGGAAAGCCGGGGATGTCCGCGTAGGGAATGCGCAGGCGGATGGAGCCTTCCTCCACCCAGTCGCCCAGGCCGCTGCCGAGGACGAGGGCGGTCTTCGGCGCCTGGGGACATGCTTTTGCGATGCTGGCCGCGGCTTTTTTCACGTCTTCCATCCGTTGCTGCATGGTCGAAATCCTTTGCGTTTGAGAAGGGTTAGCGATGAGTTGAACCGGTCGCCCCATGAATCTGGACAGCGGAAAGACCGTTGGTGTAGGAGCGTAAGACCGGTCGGAGCAGTCGCACGTGAGTCTGGCAACGGCGTTTTGACCATAGACGATATCGGAGCGCTCTTGCAACTCCTTGTCAAAACTGCCTGCCTGGCGCCTCGCGGCCCGTCCACCGGGGGAAACATGGCCCGCAAGGCTTGCTCCGATGCGATTATGCATATAAGCGGGTCCGGCCTTGTGGCGGATTTCCGCCCTTTAATCAACGCCCAACAGACCATCATTCGAGGAAAAAGGCTCTTGCAGACATGAAGAACTCAAGTGAACCGAAACACCATAAGATTCTCATCGCCAACCGCGGTGAGATCGCCATCCGCATCATGCAGGCCTGCCGCAAGCTGGGCCATGCGTTCGTGGCGCTGTTTACCGAGCCCGACAGGCACAGCGAGCACTGTGTCCTGGCCCGCAAGCTCGGCGGCGAGGACTCCCTGTACCGCGTCAGCTCCTATCTCGACGCCAACGAGATCTTCGCCGTGGCCGACCAGGCCGGCGCCACGGCCATCCACCCCGGCTACGGCTTTTTCGCCGAGGACTACCGCTTCGCCCGCCGAGTGGTGCAGCGCGAGCGCAAGCTCATCTTCATCGGACCCTCCTGGCAGGTCATCCGCGAGCTCGGCGACAAGATCAACACCAAGCGCTTGGCCCGCAAGCTCGGCGTCCCGACGGTGCCAGGCTCCGACAAGCCCGTGACCGACGACCTCGAAGCCGAACACATCGCCAAGTCCCTCTTCGACTTCCAGAAGGAGCAGGGGATCAACAACCCCGTCATCCTGGTCAAGGCCTCGGCCGGCGGCGGCGGCATGGGCATCGAGGAGGTGGCCGACCTCGACAAGTTCCGCAGCACCCTGCGGCGCATCAAGAACTACGCCAAGCGCCAGTTCCGCGACGAGGGCGTGCTCATCGAACAGCGCATCTTCGACTTCAACCACCTTGAAGTGCAGGTCGTGTCCGACCGCACCGGCCAGAACCCGGTCCACTTCGGCACCCGCAACTGCTCGGTCCAGTCCCTGGGCCACCAGAAGCGCATCGAGGTCGCGCCCGGATTCGACCCGTCCTCCCTGCGATACGCCTTCGACGCCCGCAAGGTGCTCGAAGACATCACCGAATACTCCCTGCGCATGGCCCGCGAGGCCGGGTACGACAACGTCGGCACCTGGGAATGGATCGTCAGCCCCACGGGCCAGCCGTTCCTGATGGAGGTCAACACGCGCATCCAGGTCGAGAACGGCGTTTCCGCCCGCATCGCGACCATCAAGGGCAAGGGCGACGTGGACCTCATCGCCGAGCAGATCCGTGTGGGCCTGGGCGCGCCCCTGGGCTACTCCCAGAAGGACATCGCCCTGAACGGCGTGGGCATCGAATACCGCATCATCGCCGAGGACCCGGACAACAAGTTCGCCCCGTGGGTCGGCCGCATCACCTCCTTCGGCTGGCCCGAACAGGAGTGGCTCAAGCTGCACAGCCAGGTGCCCACGGACCGCGAGTACGAGATCCCCACGGACTTCGACCCCAACCTGGCCCTGGCCATCATCTGGGGCAAGGACCTGGCCGAGGCCAAGGCCAGGGGCGTTGAGTTCCTGAACGCCCTGAAGCTCGAAGGCGTCAACGCCTCGGGCGAGGCCCTGAAGTCCAACATCGACTTCCTGAGACGCAAGACCGAGACCATTCTGGCGTTCTAGGGCACGTCATCGCGCCCCGATTTCGAACGCGCCGGTGACTGATTAAGCGCTCAAGCGACGCCGGACATTCCGGCATAACCCAAGCCTGCGAGGCATTCGCGCACTCATTATGGATATAGAAAAACGCATACAGGAGCTTCGGGACCGCCTGAAGTACATTCTGGACATATTCGGACCCGACGAGAACGCCAACGTGGCCATGCTGGAGGCCAAACTCGGCGAATACGTGGCCCGCGAGCCCGGCCTCCCCAAGCAGGAGGCCATCCGCCAGCTGGAGACCCTGGAGGAGCTGTTCAAGTTCCTGGAGAAGAAGCTCGAACGCGAGCTTACGCCCATGAACAAGGTGCGCATCGTGCGTCACCCCCAGCGCATCTGCCTCAAGGACATCCTCGAGAACGTCTACGACAACTACACCGAGATCGGCGGCCAGGACGACTACAGCATCGACCCGAGCATGCTCATCGCCAGGGCCTACATCACCCGTCGCCGCGGCAAGAAGGTTCACAACCAGGCCGTCATGGTCATCGGCCAGGAGAAGGGTCACGGCCAGGAGTTCCGCAACGGCGGCTCCGTCAAGCCCTGGGGCAACGCCAAGGCCCTGCACTACATGAAGGTCGCCGAGACCGAGAACATCCCGATCCATACCTATATCTTCACGCCGGGCTCCTACCCCATCGAGGACTACCCCGGGGCGGCGCAGCAGATCGCCAAGAACCTCTACGAGATGGCCGGGCTCAAGGTGCCCATCGTGGCCGTCATCTCCGAGGGCGGCTCCGGCGGCGCCGAGGCCATTGGCCTGGCCGACACGCGCATCATGATGTCCCACGGCTACTACTCGGTCATCTCGCCCGAGGGCGCCGCGGCCATCGAAGGGCGCCTGCGCGGCGGACAGCGCGCGGACACGAAGCTCATCGAGCACTGCGCCAAGCAGCTCAAGATCACGGCCGACGACAACCGCGCCAACGGCTACATCGACTGGAAGATCAACGAGCCGGAGCTTGGAGCGCGGCCCGAACATTATGACTTCTTCCGCAAGCTGCGCAAATCCGTCATCTCCTCCACGGACGAGATCGTGCTGAACGTCAGCGGCCTGCGCCTGTTCCGCTCCATCGCCCTGAAGCGCCACAAGGGCGCCGACGTGTACGTGCGCTGGAGCCTCAATACCCGGGCCAAGGAGCGCCTGCTCTGGACGCGCTACATGAAGTTCCGGCGCATGGCCCAGCACGCCTACCTGGACAAGCGCCACTGGTTCAACCGCGGCAGCGAGTGGACGAGCGAGCTCTTCTCCTCCCTCTACTCCTACTTCCGCTACGACCTCTTCGGGAAGCAGCACAAGAAGGTCACGGAGCTGGCCGAGGACGTGCACGCCGAGATGCAGGTCGTGGTCGGGCGCTCCACGAAGCTGTGGAACGCCATCACCTCCAGGCTGTCCTTCGGCAAGGACAAGAAGGACGTGGACAAGGCCGGTCTGACCTCCCTGTCGGTCTGGGACGACGGCGCCCAGAACAGCGGCAAATGGCAGTACGTCAGCCCCCAGGCCAAGCTCGATCGCGCCGTTCCCTGCCCCAACACGTCAGTGCACGGCTGCCTCGACCAGTGGGCCCCGGACCTCTTCGGCGAGTGGGCCGGCGTGTGCAGCTTCTGCGGCCACCATTTCCCCATGGAATACCAGTGGTACCTGCACAACATCTTCGACCCGGGTTCCATCTACGAGCTCTTCACGGAGATCGAGTCCACCAACCCCCTCAAGTTCGAGGGCTTTGACCTCAAGCTCGACGAGGCCAAGCGCAAGACCGGCCACAAGTGCGGCTGCATGACCTTCGAGGCCCGCATCGAGGGCACCACGGTCATGGTCGCCATGTTCATGGGCGCCTTCCGCGGCGGCAGCGTCGGCGCGGCCGAGGGCGAGAAGTTCATCCGGGCCATGGAGCGGGCGCGCAAGAAGCAGCTGCCCTTCCTGTCCTATGTCCACGGCACGGCCGGCATCCGCATCCAGGAGGGCGTCAACGGCGTCATCCAGATGCCGCGCTGCACCCTGGCCGTGCGCCGCTACACCGAGGCCGGCGGCCTGTACCTGGTGCTCTACGACACCAACTCCTACGCCGGACCCGTGGCCAGCTTCCTGGGCTGCTCGCCGTACCAGTTCGCCGTTCGCTCGGCCAACATCGGCTTCGCCGGCCCCGGCGTCATCAAGGAGACCACGGGCCTGGACATCCCGCCCAACTACCACAACGCCTTCCAGGCGCTGTCGCGCGGGCACATCCAGGGCATCTGGGACCGCCGCGAGATTCGCGGGAACCTTGTGCAGTCCCTGCAGACCATGGGCGGCCGCAACCTTTACTACCGATAGGAGTCGTACGTGATAGACGTCAAAGAATTGCTTCGTGAGCTGCGCGAGGAGCCCTACGAGAAGATCGTCATCCGGGCTCCCCACAGCGGCAAGGTGGAGTTCGTGGCCAGTGAGCCCGGGGTGCGCGTGGTCGGTCCCGGCGGCACCTGGAAGGAGGTGCCGGGCACGCTCTTGGCCAGGCTCGAACGCGAGCAGGTCAAGCGGCCCATCAACGCCCCGCAGAAGGGCGAGGTCATGTCCCTGGGCGATGTGCAGAACGGCCAGTTCGTGCAGGCCGGGCAGGAGCTCATGACCATCCGCCACTTCCTGACCAAGGAGGAGGTCATCGCCCGCATCCTGCGCCGCTCACTGTCCCTCTTCCTGGCCCCGGAGAAGGGCAAGTACTACTTCTTCCCGGAAGTGGACATCAAGATCAAGACCAAGGGTAGCCAGACCGTGCACGTCGAGGACGGGATGGAACTCTTCATCCTTTCGCGCATGAAGCGCGAGACGTCGGTGCGCTACACGGGCCCCGGCGGCATCATCTACGCGGTCTACTTCGAGACCAACGACTCCGTGGACCGCGACGCCCCCCTCATCGGCGTCTGCCCCGAGAGCCAGCTGGGCCAGATCCAGGAGGTCGTCAGCCGCATCCAGAGCGAGTGGGAGGAACGGGACTGATGGGCCGGGTGCTGCAGGTCCGCGTTCTGGCCTATACGTATGCCGAGGATGATGTCCGTAAGGCCTGGCCCTTACTGTGGAAGCTGGCCTTCGAGGACAACACTCCCGGGTTCCCGCACGAGATGAAGGGTGTCCTCGAACTTGTCAGGGCTCTCGATGACCTGTATCAGTTCGGGGACGTTCCCGACGCGGTCCGCAGGCTCCTGGAAGAGGGGCTGCCCAGGGTCGTGAAGGACGTCAAGGACATGCAGGCCCGACTGGCCGACTGGGATCCGCAGGCCGCCAACCAGGCCACGGACCGGATCGAGGAAGGCCTCGGCGAACTGGAAAAGCGGGTCGCCAAACCGTAGGCGGCCGACAACATACGAGGAGACGACATGGCAGGGAGTCTGAACAAGGTGATTTTGATCGGCCGTCTGGGCCGCGACCCGGAAATGCGCTACACCCCCTCGGGGCAGCCGGTGGCCAACTTCTCCGTCGCCACCGACGAGTCCTACACGAGCAAGGACGGCCAGAAGGTCGAGAAGACCGAGTGGCACCGCATCGTGGTCTGGGGCAAGCAGGCCGAGTTCTGCGGCAACTACCTGTCCAAGGGCCGCCTCGTGTACGTCGAAGGCAAGCTCGAGACCCGCAAGTGGACCGACAAGGACGGCGCCGAGAAATACACGACCGAGATCAAGGCCGACCGCGTGCTCGGCCTCGACTCCCGCCAGTCCGAAGGCGGCTACGCCCCGGCCCCGCAGTATCAGCAGCGCGGCCAGGCCCCGGCCCAGGGCGGCAACAACATGGGCTACGAGGAAGACCTCGGCCCGGCCTTCCCGTCCGAGGCCAGCGGCATGGACGACGCCCCGTTCTAGGGGAGATTCGAAACAATGACATGACAAAGCCAGGCGGGTTCGGCCCGTCTGGCTTTTTTTGCCAGGCAACGCCCCCGGAGACCCGGGGCAGACATTGGCGGTTTGAGGCATGATCATCGGCGTGGGCATCGACATCGCGGAATTGGACAGGATCGCGCGTTCCTACGAGCGGTTCGGCGGGAAGTTCTGTGCCCGCATCCTCACTGCGCCCGAATCCGCGGCCATGCCCGGCAACGCCGTACCCTTCCTGGCCTCGCGCTTCGCGGCCAAGGAGGCCGCGTCCAAGGCCCTGGGCACGGGGTTCAGCCAGGGCGTCACCTTTCTGGACATCGAGGTGCGCTCCGACGCCCTCGGCAAGCCGACCATCCATTTCCACAACGCCGCGCAGGCCAGGTTCCGCGAACTTGGGGCGGCACGCGCCCACCTCTCCATCTCCCACGGCCGCGACAACGCCGTGGCCGTGGTCATCCTCGAAGCCTGAGCGCTTCGGCCCTAGCTTTTGATCTCCACCGTGACCTCAGACCCGCCGGACAGGGCCTGCGGCCCGGCCCCGCCCATGAACACCCGTCCGGCCTCCACGCCGAGAACCTGCACGAGCTGGTTCTTGACGAATTCGGCGCGGCTCGCGGCCAGGCTGACGAGATCCTCGTCGGTGACGCTTATGAGTTCGCGCAGCTTGGCTTCCTGCACCTCGCGGGAAACCTCCCTGTGCATGCCGATGGCGTTCTTCTCCTTCTCGACGGGTTCGTCCTTGTAGGCCTCCCAGAGCAGGTCCGCGTACTCCTCGTCCGTGATCTCCAGTTCCTCCAGTACGGTTTGTTCGCGCTCTTTGCGCGACAGGTCGTCGTACTTGATGACCTGCAGCTTGCGGCGGAACTGCCTGTCGGCCATGGCCTGCCGGTCCGCCACCGGGTCGGCGCGCCCGACGATGGAGATGCTCAGGCCCGGGCGCTGCTTCAGGATGTCGGCCAGGGCCTGGATGCCCTTCGTGGTTTCCTCGGACGGCGTGGCGAGCCCGGCCGGGAAGGCCAGCTTGCTCACGTCTCCCGCGCCCTCGGGGACCAGGCTCGCCAGCAGCGTGAAGGGCGAGGCCACGGCCTTGACGATGAGCCCGAGGAAGGCTTGCATGACGATGCCGCCGATACTGAACTGCGGGTCGTTCAGGTCGCCCTTGACCGGGAGGTTGATGGCGATGTTGCCGGACATGTCCCGCAGCAGGGCCAGGCCCAGCTTGACCGGCACGTCGGCCGCGTCGGGCGATTCGACCTTGTCGCCGAGTTCGAGCCGGCGGGCCTTGATGGCGTTGCGCATGGCCAGGTTGCTGCCGTCGGTGCTGACATTCATGTCCCAGTCGAGCTGGCCCTGGGCCACGGGGTAGGCGATGAATTTCGCGGAGTAGGGCGAGAGGCCGACCAGGTCGAGGTTGCGCAGCGTCACGGTGCTGTTGGTTTGAACCGGGTCCTTCAGGGGGCTGATCCAGCCGGAGGCGTTGACGGCCGCCGAGCCGTCGACGACCGCGGAGAGCTCAAGCTCCGCACGTTTCTGCGGGTCGAGGGAGAAGCCGCGCACGTTCAGGTCCACGGGGGAGACGACGGACGCGAACTGCGGCGAGAGGGTCTGGTCGGCGAAGGTGAAGCGGCCCTGTTTGAGCGCGAAGCTCGCGATATCGAGGGACTTGAGGCCCTCAGACTTATCCGCCTTCTTCGGCTGCGCCTTGGCGGGCTTCTTCGACGGCGGCTCGATGCGGTCCAGGGTGGTGCGGCCCTGGGCGTCGATGACGAAACCGGCGCGCGGCTCCACGAGTTCCACCTCCCGGATGCTCAGGGTCAGCGGGTCGAGCTGCAGGGCCAGCTGTGAGACGTCCAGGGTCTTGAAGCCGAGGATCTCCGCTTTCGACCGGCCTTCCGTGACGCGGAGGCCATCGACCCTGACGGAGCCGGAGAGCTGGTCCTTGCCCTTTTCGCCCATGCGCCAGTTCAGCCTGCCGCCGAGCCTGCCGGCCGGGATGTCCACGGCGGCGGCGTCGGCCACATAGGCCGAAGCCGCGGACAGGGGGATGCGGGAGAGATCGACGGTCCCCTTGGTGACCATGGTCGAGGGGACGATGTCTCCGCTCGCCTTGACGGTCCCGGTTTCCTCCACGCGGCAGGACAGGGTCAGGGGAATGGCCTTGGCCAGGTCCGTGGACAGGTTTTTCGTCAGGAAGGATATCTGGTCCAACTCCAGGCGCGAGGGCTTGGAGAGGGTCTGGTCCGTGAGGGAGACGCCGGACCCGGACAGGGAGAACTGTTCCACGGCAACGCTCCAGGCCGGGGAGGAGCTCTTGGGAGCAGGCTTGGCGGAAGCGGATTCCTGCGGGGCGAAAAGCTTGGCCAGGTCGATGGCCCCGTCCTTCTCGCGGACGACGTCGAGGTTCAGCGACAGGTCCACCGGGCCGACGGTCACGGCCGTCTTTGCCGTGTCCACGTTCACGGGACCGACCTTCAGGGTGCTAACGCGGATCGGGGCATCCTTCTTTCCGGACAGCAGCAGGCGGACATCGGACACGGCCGCTCCGCCGCTCGCGATTTTCCAGGCCGGCGCAACGCCCGTCGTGGTATTGCCGGCCGGTTTGGCCGGGGCCGATGTGGAGGGCGCGGCCAGGGCTGCCACGAGAGTCGCACGGCCTGCGGCGTCCACGCCCGTGGTTACGGATGCGTCGGCCAGGGTGAGGACGCCCGTACGGACCTCGCGCGCCGCCATGTCGACAAAGATGCCGTCCAAAGCCGCCTTGCCGAGTTGCACGCCGCCCGCGTCGCCCTTGGCCTTGAGGGCCAGCCCGCGCACCTCGACCCTGGAATCTTCCAGGCGCGGGGCGACGCTGTCGACGTCCAGGATCAGGTTCACGGACGCGTCGGCCTTGGCCGCGGCCAGGGTCATGGGCAGGGCGTCCCGGAAGAAGGGCGAGTAGGAGGGGATGTCGAGATTGCGCGCCTCGACTCTGACCTTGGCCTGGAGCGGCGTGACGGAGAAGGAGCCCTCCACGCCGATCTCCGCGCCGTCGGCCGTCATGGCCCGCACAACCGCCTGGGTTGTCGCGTTGACGGCCGTGCTCAGGTCGGTGACGGTCACGTCGAGCTTCTGCACCTCCTTGGTGAAGGGGGTGGGCATGGTCTCGTCCCTGAACAGGACGCGGCCGTCCGTGAGCCGTACTTCGGGAATCTGCAGGAGCAGAGTCCTGGCTGGCGGCTGCGCTGTTTCGGCGGTCGAGGTGCCGTCAGTGGCGTTGCCCGCCTGCGCGGTCGCGTTGGAGGCGGCTTGCGTGGCGTTCCCCATTTCGTCTGCCGCTATTTCGGTTTCCGCGGTGGCGTTTTCCGCTTTTGGCGACACGCTGTCGTTTGCCGCCGTCGCGTTTGACGGGGCCGGCGCGTGGGTGAAGTAGCCCATCCAGTTCAGGCTGCCGTCCTTTTTGCGCACGAGCTTGATGAAGGGGCTTTCCAGGCTCACGGAGCGCAGTCCGAGCTCAAGATTCAGGATGGAGATGTCGTCCAGGACGATTTCCGTGCTGGCGGCCGAGAGGACGGGTTCGCCATTGTCCGTCAGTTCGATGTCGCGCCCCGTGACCGTGCCCTGCAGGGAGAAGGTCGGCAGCCGGTCCTCGTGCCGTTCGAAGACGAGCTTGTTTTCGAGGCTCAAGGTCCCCTTGGCCAATTGGAGGTTTTCGTTGGCCAGGGCGTATGCCCAGTACTGGGGCAGCCCGAGGTCCATGACGTTCAGGGCGAACTCGGTTTTGAGGGAGTTGTCGAAGGGAATGGTCTGGCCTTCGAGGTTGAAAGGCGCCCCGTTGGCCCGGAAGGACAGGGTCGGCGTCATGAAGGTCGTCCAGTCCTTCTTGCGCGACGAGAATTGGGGCACCAGGAAATTGATTTCATCGACGACGTGCGTCACGCCGCGGGCCTGGTCCTCGAAGATGATGGTGCCGTTGCCGACGGAGAATGGCTCCACGATAAGAGGGAAAAGCATCGGCTTGTCTGATTTTGTGGGCTTAGGCTCTGTCTGGCCGCCGGTAAGATCGGAAAAATTGGTTTGCCCGTCCTCGCCGAGGCGGATATGAATGCGCGGACCGTCCAGTTTTGCATCACGAACAACGAGGGCCATGCGCGGGATGGAAGCGAGTTCGAGATTTGCGTGCAAGCGATCGAAGGCTACGAACTCTCCACTGCCGTCGGGCTCGTGCATGACGAAATCGTTTATGTCGGCGGTCATGGCGAAAGGATTGACGCGAATCTCCTTTATGTTGATTTTTCTGTCGATGACCGGGGAAATCTTTTCGATCAAGACATAACTGGCAACGCGGGGAAGGAGCAGAAAGCCGAAGGCGGCGTAAGCGAGTACGCAGGACGTCACGATGACCAAGGATTTGTTCCACAGTGCCAATTTGTTCCAGAAATTCCGTAGCGTCGCCATGTGAGTCTCCCTTCCCTGTGTCTCAGGATACGCGTATTTCGTAGCCGGTTTGACCTGTTTTTGGCAAGAAACTGTTTAAGAAGTTTAATTTTTTTGTGAATCAAATTTGTATCGAAGTGACAGAATCTGTGTTTTTTTGCATCACTTGTAATTTTAAATATGTATCCACCATTAAATTCACAATAAATTATGGATAAAAAAATTCCAAAAAATATTGTCTACGCGAAAAAAATGCAGTTGCCTTCTGGTTCTGCGAATATTTTGCAGACATTGAATATGGCTTGGGCCTTCGTTGAAAATAATATGCGCGTCAACGCATGTGTAAGTAGTCAGGATGATGATATTGTTAAAAAAATAGAGCGTGACTATTGTTTGGAAGAAAGATTTGCTCCTGATTTTGTTTTTGTAAGGACAAGAAATAAAGGAATTTATAGTATTGTTTTTTTTATATTTCTTTTAAAAAATTGGTTTTTTGGAGAAAAAAGTATTTTTATTGCTAGGGATATGGGAGAAGGTGCTTTGCTTGCACGATTGAAAAGTTTATCAAAGAAAGATCATATTTTTGTCTATGAAATGCATGATTCGGTTTATTTAGAGATGTTGAGTTCTAAAAAAATAGATAACGTATTTATTAAGAGAAAAGAAAAATATATTTTGGATCGAGCCGATCTTATTGTTTATACTGGTCCTTATTTGAAAAACATTGTTCGAGACGTTTACTCTCCGAATACAAAAGATTGTGTCGTTTCTCCAGGGTATAACCCAAAAATATTTGCTCCTGTTTTGTCAGATGAGTGTCAGATTGGGTCTGCGGTTGTCGCGTATTTTGGGACGCTGTTCCCCGACAAAGGCGTGGATGTATTTTTGGAGACCCTTTGCGAATTGCCACACTCGTTTTCAGGCGTCGTTGTGGGGGGCAATCCTGCTAAACGATTGGCAGAACTCCAGCACAGGGCGATGGAGTTAGGTTTGGGGCAGCGCTTGCGGTTTTTGGGCCAGGTTCCGCCGTCTTCAGTGTCTTCTGCTCTGGCGGGTGTTGATGCCGTGGTTATCCCGTTTCAAACGGCCACCGAATTTCTCTCACCGATCAAGCTTTACGAATCCTTGGCCCTTGGTTTGCCGATTATTGCAACACCGATGCCCGCGCTTGTCGAGTTGTCAAAGACGATTAAATCGCTTGTTGTTGCTGCGGACTGTACGCCCAAGAGTTTGGCGGCGTGCATACAAGCGCTATTTTCTGATAAGGATCGTTTGTGCGCAACGAAGGAGTTCGCGAGGACGCGCGAAGAAGTGTACACGTGGAGTTCTCGCGCGAACAAGATTTTAAATTATATCTCTGATAATTAGTTGGCCCTGAAAACATGGCAATATGCTGAAATTAATTGAAATTTAATCGAAAATGGCATATTTTCAATGGGTCCTGACAAGGACCTGTGCTGGAACGGAGAGAAGGAAAAGGCATGGCGGATGATCGAGGAGCCAACGCCGGGTCAGGTCAAGTGTGGGGGTCTTGTAGAAAATCAAGAGCTAGTATGCTATATCTTTTCGAGTAATCAGTGTCTTGGATAGAAATTTTCGAAGCTCCTGTAAGAGGCGTCTGCAAGGCA
>JANJWV010000098.1 GCA_024709365.1 Desulfomicrobium sp.
CACCATCGACAAGATGTTCTCCCTTTTCTTTTCCTCCAAAGGGGTTCACGGGACGGGCATAGGGATGTATGTCGCAGATTACATCATCGGGGCCCACAACGGCGACATCGAGGTCGTTTCGGCTCCCAACCGGGGAACCACCTGCATCATCGACCTTCCGGCCGTGTTCGACGGCATCCCTCCCGGCGGGGATTCCGACCTACCCGGCGACGATCCTGACTGACGTCGGACAGCTCGAATCTATTTTAACATGCTGAAAATATTGGATTTGAAGAGCGGAGAACGAGCCGGGTTTTTAATTCATACTCAAATTATCTAAATTAACTGAGTATGAAATAAAGATCAAGCTTTGCCCCCCTGTTGGGTTTTGTGTAATTTTCCACTTACACACACGCCTAACCCTCAACCACTGGAGGCAGCATGATCACCGCTCATCTTCTCACCCGTCCCGAAACCTGGGACATGTGGCAGTATTCCGAACGCCGTCGGCAGAACCCCGCCAAGAAGGGCGTCGCCGAGTTCGTTTCCGTCAACAAGCCCGAAAACTGGGACATGTGGCAGTATTCCGCCAAGCGCCTGGCCAAATAGCTTTTCGTCATCCAACTTTTCAGTGGTCGCCGGATTTTCCGGCGACCGCTTCCGTGACGCCACGGATTCTGTCCGCCCCGTTTCACGTCTCGACGCGGATCCGTGCGCTGTTTCCGACGCGACGCCGAAAGAATTCCCCCATGTTCGAGTGAACCGGTTCGGGGCGATCCGCCGCGCGCCGCGCCTCTTCCCGTTCCCACGCTCTCCTTGGCGCTTGCATTTCACGTGCACGGCATTAATAGTCCCGCATCGACGGGGGCGGTCCCCGCATCGGACTGCCGATCCCGGATTCGGGGCGGTCGTACCGGCTCAGACGGGGCGTGACGGAACGCCGCACAGGACAAATGCCGAGAGCGGCAACAACGAGGAGAGGGCATGGCTGAAACCATCGACGATATTTCCATAGACTGGTCCGACGAGGACGGTGTCCAGAAGGTCCGCGAACTGAAGAAGGAAGTGCTGACGCGCGGCGCCTGGGCCACGGTCATGTTCGCCTATCAGGAGGTCGGGCGCGGCGAGGAGGAGTTCGGTCCCGTCAAGTTCCGGGTCGGGCGCTACCAGAAGCGCAACGGGCGTTTTTCGCCGCACTCCAAGTTCAACATTTCCTCGGTCAAGCAGGCGAAGCAGGTAGTTGAGATCCTGCAGGCCTGGATCGACGAGTACGGTGAGAACGAGTAGGCCGCCCCATGACCGAACCATACGAGTTTCCGGGTTCCGAGCCCGACCTGGCCGTCGAGGACCAGCTGCAGGAGCCGCGGCAGTTCAAGGTTTTGTTGCATAACGACGATTATACGTCCATGGACTTCGTCGTGGAGGTGCTTATGAATGTGTTCGGAAAGTCCGAGACCGAGGCTTTCGCCATCATGATGAGCGTCCACGAGAAGGGCATCGGCCTGTGCGGGATCTACACGGCCGAGGTGGCCGAGACCAAGGTGCAGATCGTGCATCAGATGGCCAGGGCCAGGTCGTTCCCCCTGCGCTGTACCATGGAAGAGGTGTGAATGCTGAGTAAGGAGTTGGAGAGAATCATCGGCAATGCCGTGCGCGAGGTGAAACTGCGCCAGCATGAGTTTTTGACCCTGGAGCATCTGCTGTACAGCTACACGCTGGATTCGCACGGGCAGCATCTCCTGCAGGGCTGCGGCATCGACGTCGACCGCCTGCGCAGGCAGCTGGTGCAGTTCTTCACGGACCATCTGGACGTGAACCCGCGCCCCGAGCACGAGATCGTGCAGACGGTCAGCGTGCAGCGCGCCATGCAGCGCGCCATCCTGCACATACAGTCGGCCGGCAAGGCCCAGGTCCAGGCGGGCGACTTCCTGGCGGCCATGCTCGAGGAGGAGGACGCCTTCGCCGTCTATTACCTCAAGGCCCAGGGCCTGACCAAGCTCGGCGTCCTCGAGTACATTTCCCACGAACTCCCCGACGCGGGCGGGGCGGTCGAGGCCGAGCCCAGGGAGGGCGGCAAGCAGAGCGCCCTGGAGAAGTACACCGTGGACTTGGTGGCCAGGGCCATGGAAGGCAAGATCGACCCCCTGGTCGGCCGTGACGAGGAACTGAAGCGCACCCTGCAGGTCCTGGCCCGGCGCAAGAAGAACAACCCCATCTTCGTCGGCGACCCCGGCGTGGGCAAGACGGCCGTGGCCGAAGGCCTGGCCCTGAAGATCGCCCGCGGCGAGGTGCCCGAGCAGTTCGCCCAGACCCGCATCTTCGCCCTGGACATGGGCAGCCTTCTGGCCGGGACCAAGTACCGCGGCGACTTCGAGGCGCGCCTCAAGGGCGTCATCTCCGAGCTCAAGGCCATGGACGGCGCCATCCTGTGCATCGACGAGATCCACACCATCGTCGGCGCCGGCTCCACCAGCGGCGGGTCCATGGACGCCTCCAACATCCTCAAGCCCGTGCTGGCCTCGGGCGAGCTGCGCTGCATCGGCTCCACGACCTACGAGGAGTACAAGAACCATTTCGAGAAGGACCGGGCCCTGTCCCGGCGCTTCCAGAAGATCGACATCGTCGAGCCCAGCGTGGCCGAGAGCGAGAAGATCCTCATGGGCCTGAAGCCCTATTACGAGGAGTTCCACGGCGTGAAGTACCAGCCCTCGGCCATCACCGCGGCCGTGGAGCTGTCCGCCCGGCACATCAACGACCGCTGCCTGCCCGACAAGGCCATCGACGTCATCGACGAGGCCGGCGCCATCTTCGTCCTCTCGGGCGAGAAGAACCGCCGCAAGTCCGTGACCCGGCGCGACGTCGAGGAAGTGGTGGCGCGCATGGCCCGCATCCCCAGCTCCCGCGTCACGTCATCGGACCGCGACCGCCTGGCCAACCTCGAAAAGGACCTGGGCAGCCAGGTCTTCGGCCAGAAGGAGGCCGTGGAGCAGCTGGCCCAGGCCATCAAACGCTCCCGCGCGGGCCTGGGCAACGCCGAGCGGCCCCTGGGCTCCTTCCTGCTGACGGGCCCCACGGGCGTGGGCAAGACCGAGCTGGCCAAGCAGCTGGCGAGCTGCCTCGGTGTGGCCTTCGTGCGCTTCGACATGAGCGAGTACATGGAGAAGCACGCCGTGGCCCGGCTCATCGGCGCGCCTCCCGGCTACGTGGGCTTCGAGCAGGGCGGCCTTCTGACCGACGCCATCCGCAAGACCCCGCACTGCGTGCTGCTCCTCGACGAGATCGAGAAGGCGCACATGGACATGTTCTCCATCCTGCTGCAGGTCATGGACCACGCCACCCTGACGGACAACAACGGCCGCAAGTCCGACTTCCGCAACGTGATCCTGCTCATGACCTCCAACGCAGGCGCCCGCGAGATGAGCGGCAACGCCATCGGCTTCAAGGCCGGCGTGGAGGAGGACCGCGGCCTGCGCGGCCTGGCAGCCGTGGAGAAGCTCTTCAGCCCCGAGTTCCGCAACCGCCTGGACGCCATCGTCACGTTCCATTCCCTGACCCAGGACATCATGGAGCAGATCGTGGACAAGTTCATGGCCGAGCTGGGTGTCCAGCTGGCGGCCAAGAACGTGACCCTGGAACTGACCCCCGAGGCGCGTTCGTGGCTGGCGAAAAAGGGCTTCGACCCCGCCTTCGGTGCCCGCCCCCTGGGCAGGCTCATCCAGAAGGAGGTCAAGGACAGGCTGGCCGACCGCATCCTCTTCGGCGAGCTGGCTTCGGGCGGCGCGGTGCGTGTTGGCCTTCGGGACGAGAAGGAGCTGGAGTTCACCTTCACGCCCAGATGACCTCATGACCGTCTTCGCCCTGAACGCCCAGCCCGTCTTCCCCGACCCGGCCCACGCCGACGAGGACGGGCTGCTGGCCGTGGGCGGGGACCTCTCGCCCCAGCGCCTGCTCATGGCCTACGGCCAGGGCATCTTCCCCTGGTACAGCGAGAATGCGCCCATTCTGTGGTGGAGCCCGGACCCGCGCCTCATCCTGGAGCCTTCGCGGATTCACGTGCCCCGGCGCCTGGAGCGCATCCTGCGCCAGGGGCGCTTCGCCTTCACCCTGGACACGGCCTTCGAGCGGGTCATCGGCCTCTGCGCCGACACGCCCAGGCGCGGGGCCCACGGGACCTGGATCGTGCCCGAGATGCTGGCCGCCTACTGCCGCCTGCACGAGCTGGGTTTCGCCCACAGCGTCGAGGCCTGGTCCGGGGGCGAGCTGGTCGGCGGGCTCTACGGGGTGGCCATGGGCGGGGCCTTCTTCGGGGAATCCATGTTCTATCGCGAGCCCGACGCCTCCAAGGCCGCCCTGGCGACTCTCATGCGGGCCCTGGACCGCGCGGGATTTACACTTTTCGACTGTCAGCAGACCACGGCGCACATGCTCCGCTTCGGCGGGTTCGAGGTGCCCAGGGTCGAATTTCTCTCCCGGCTGCGCGCGGCTCTGGAGCTGCCTTTCCTGCGCGGGGCCTGGACCCTGTGCGACGGCGGCCTGGTCTGAGGGCGGCCCTGAACGAACTTTACGGAGTCCAACATGACCGAATTCGTCTATGGAAATGAAGAGGACTGGGAAGGCCGGCCCAGCAAGTCACAGCGCAAGCGTGACATGGTCGCCCTGCAGAAGCTCGGCGAGAGCCTCCTGGAACTGGCGCCCGAGCAGCTGGAGCGCCTGGGCCTGCCCGAGGACCTGGCCGAGGCCGTGCGCTTCTACCACACCTTGAAGGACAAGGAGGCCCGTCGGCGCCAGCTGCAGTTCATCGGCACGGTCATGCGCAAGATCGACCCGGAGCCCCTGCGGCAGGCCATGGATGAGCTGGATCAGCTCCGCTACCAGCAGGCCGAGGAATTCCATCAGATCGAGGAGTGGCGGGACGCCCTGGTGGGTGGAGACCGGGAGGTACTGACGGAGCTGGTCGGGCGCTTCGGGCTGGACCCCCAGCAGCTGAACCGCCTGGCGCGCCAGGCGGCCGCCGAGAAGGAGGCCGGAAAGCCGTCCAAGAACGGGCGCGCCCTGTTCCGCCTCCTGCGGCAGGCGTTCGAGGCCGAGCAGGGCTAGCAGATCGCCGTTTTTGAACGGTCTGCGAAGTATGAGTTTTTATGAGTCAGCTAGTCCTGGGTGCCGCCCGGGTCCATGGGCTTGTGCTGGCTCAGGTCGTACAGCCCGTGCACGGTGAAGGGCAGAGGGTAGCCCGGCACGATCTCGAAGCGGATGCGGCCGATGTCCTTGCCCTCGGGCATGGAGCGCAGGGGCAGCAGGCCGCCGGGCAGGGGGAATTCGAGGACGTTGGTGGTGATGCGGGTCAGGCGCTCGGCGTAGCGGCCGGCCAGGTACTCGACGATCCGGTCCATCTCCCCGGCCGTGAAGGACTCCATCAGCACCTCGCGGCTGTTGCCGCGGCCGCCGGCGGCGTCCTCGCGCACGAGTTCGGCCCACGGGTAGCCTCCCTCCTCTGCGGGGTCCCACTGCGGCCGGAAGAGGTGGACCAGGACCTCCTTGCGGCCCTTGAAGGCCCGGATGCAGACGGTGGCGACATGGCCGCGCGGGCAGGGCGACGGGGACTGCGGTTCCTTGCGGACTATCTCCATGAGACCTTCCTCCGTGAGCAGGCGTTGGCGTCAATTTTCCTGGCTGTCTAGCACGGTTCGGCACGGGCTTCAATGCCGGCGGAGCGGTTCTGCTTGAAATGATTCCGCTTCTGTGAAATGTATCGGCATCCGGCCACCGTCGCCAAACGGAGTCTTCTGCATGTTCGCCTTTCTCCCTCGCGCCCTCGTCTCCCTCCTGGTGCTCTGCGCCACGGCCTCCGCGCTGCACGCGGAGGACTGGCGGCTGCTGGCGCCCGGACTGGAGCTGCGCGAATTCCTGGTCCCGGACCAAGTCGGCGACCTGGCGGGGCAGCAGGGCGGCATGGCCGTGCTGCGCATCGACCCGGCCCGCTACGACCTGGCCCTGGGCGCGGCCCTGAAAACGGGACAGATGCGCAGCATGCAGGACTGGGCCAGGCTTTCGGGTTTCGTGGCCGCCATCAACGCGGGCATGTTCCGCTCCGACGACCGCCTGCGCAGCACCGGCTACATGCGCGATTCCGGTGTCCTGGTCAGCGACTTCCTGCATCCCAGCTACGGCGCGTTTTTGGCCTTCCAGCCCCGGGAGGCCTCCCTGCCGAGGGTGCGCTGGGTGGACCGCAAGCTCGACCCAGACTGGGAGGCCGTGCTCACGGCCTATGACGGCATCATCCAGAACTACCGCCTCATCAGCCGCGAGCGGGAGAACCTCTGGACCCAGAACGACCGCCGCCACTCGGCCGCGGCCATCGGCATGGACGCGTCGAACCGGGTGCTGTTCATCCACTGCCGGCCGCAGGTGACCCTGCACGAGTTCGCCCAGGCCCTTCTCGACCTGCCCCTGGACCTCATCGGCGCCATGTACGTCGAGGGCGGGGCCGACGCGGCCATGTACGTCGACGTGGCCGGCTATGTCGGGCGTTTCGTCGGCGAATACCAGTCCGACTTCTTTCAAGGCAGCAACCGGAACTTCTGGCCCGCGCCCAACGTGCTGGGCATCCGGCCCAGATAGCCCTTCTCGGCGCCGCGCCCGCCGCGCGGCGTGCAGGTACCCATGTCCCTCTTCCAGCTTGAATCCGAATTCGTGCCCCGCGGCGACCAGCCCGCGGCTATCGACGCCCTCTGCGCCGGGGTGGAGCAGGGCGTGCGCGACCAGGTCCTCCTGGGCGTGACCGGCTCCGGCAAGACCTTCACCATGGCCCACGTCATCGCCCGCACGGAGCGGCCGGCCCTGATCATGGCCCCCAACAAGACCCTGGCCGCCCAGCTCTACAACGAGTTCAAGGGGCTCTTCCCGCGCAACGCCGTGGAGTATTTCGTCAGTTATTACGACTACTACCAGCCCGAAGCCTACCTGCCGCACTCGGACACGTACATCGAGAAGGACTCGGCCATCAACGAGGACATCGACAAGCTGCGCCACGCCGCGACCCACGCCCTGCTGACGCGGCGCGATGTCATCATCGTGGCCTCGGTGTCCTGCATCTACGGCCTGGGCTCGCCCGAATACTACGCCAAGATGGTCATTCCCGTGGAGTGCGGGCAGCCCATCGCCATGGAGACGGTCATCGGGCGGCTGGTGGACGTGCAGTACGAGCGCAACGACTACGACCTGCACCGCGGCACCTTCCGCGTGCGCGGGGACGTCTTGGAGATCATCCCGGCCTACGAGCACGAGCAGGCCCTGCGCCTGGAGTTCTTCGGCGACGAGATCGACGGCATCTACGAGACGGACCCGTTGACGGGCGAGATCCTCTCAAGGGTGCAGAAGACCGTCATCTACCCGGCCAGCCACTACGTCTCGGACCGCGACAACCTGGTCCGGGCCATGGCCGACATCCGCGAGGAACTGCGGCTGCGCCTCGAATATTTCCGCACGAACAACATGCTCGTCGAGGCCCAGCGCCTGGAGCAGAAAACCCAGCTGGACCTGGAGATGATCGAGGAACTGGGCTACTGCAACGGCATCGAGAACTACTCCCTGCACCTCGACGGCCGCAGTCCGGGGCAGCCGCCGGCCACGCTGCTGGACTATTTCCCCAAGGATTTCCTGCTGTTCATGGACGAGTCGCACATCTCCGTGCCCCAGGTCGGCGGCATGTTCAACGGCGACCGCTCGCGCAAGCAGACCCTCGTCGATTACGGCTTCCGCCTGCCTTCGGCCCTGGACAACCGCCCCCTGTGCTTCGACGAGTTCCTGGAGCGCATCGGCACGGCCGTCTTCGTCTCGGCCACGCCCGCCCCCTGGGAGCTGGAGCGGGCCCAGGGCGTTGTCGTGGAGCAGATCATCCGGCCCACGGGCCTGCTCGACCCGGAGATGGAGATCGTGCCGACCAAGGGCCAGATGGACCACCTCATGGGCCAGTGCCTGGAGCGCATCGCGGCGGGCGAGCGGGTCATGGTCACCACCCTGACCAAGCGCATGGCCGAGGATCTGACCGAGTTCCTGCAGGCCAGGGGCGTGCGGGCGCGCTACCTGCACTCGGACATCGACACCCTTGAGCGCGTGGCCATCATCCAGGCCCTGCGCGCCGGGGAGTTCGACGTGCTCGTGGGCATCAACCTGCTGCGCGAAGGCCTTGATATACCGGAAGTCTCTCTGGTAGCCATACTGGACGCTGACAAGGAGGGCTTCCTGCGCTCCACCCGGTCCCTGATCCAGACCTTCGGCCGCGCCGCGCGCAACGTGCGCGGAAAGGTCCTGCTCTACGCCGACAACGTGACCCGCTCCATGGCCGAGGCCATGGGCGAGACGCGGCGGCGGCGCGAGCGCCAGGCCCTGCACAACGAGGAGCACGGCATCGTCCCGCAGTCCATCCGCAAGAAGTCCGAGAACGTGCTGTACGACCTGCATCAGGAAATCAAGGAGCAGGAGCGGGCGGCCGAGCGGACCGCGGAGTACGACCCCGGCCCGGACAACGCGGCAAAGGAAGTGGCCAGGCTGGCCCGGGAAATGCGCAAGGCCGCGGAGATGCTCGAATTCGAGGAGGCCGCGCGCATCCGCGACCGCATCAAGAGTCTGGAAAAACGCTACGGCCTGGAAGGCTCCAAGGCGACACGACCATGAACACGTGCTCACTGCGCAGTTCGCTCCTGCGCCGCTTTCTGCCCGGATGTTCCGCCCGTCTCAGGGGTTTCACCGGCCTGTACCAGGCCGTGAAGTTCCGTTTCGGCTCCTTTTTCCCGCTGGTGCTCGGCGCCGGCTTCCTGCTGGGCGTCTTCATCTACGGGCTGTTCATTTTCATGGCGGTGGAAGGGTGGAACCTGCTGGACAGTTTCTACCAGGTGGTCATGACCCTCTCCACCGTCGGGTACATGGAGCTGCATCCCCTCTCGGACCGGGCGCGGCTCATGGTCTCCTTTCTCATTCTCATGGGCGTGGGCAGCTTCGCCTACCTCGTGGGCGCATTCACGCAGGTCGTGGTCGAGGGGCGCCTCCACGACTTATGGGGGAAACGCAAGGTGCAGAAGATCATCGACTCCCTGGACAACCACTACATCATCTGCGGCTACGGGCGCATCGGCGCGGTCATCGCCGCGGAGTTCCGTCGGGAGAATCTGCCCGTGGTCGTCCTCGAAAGGGACCCGGACCTGCTGTTCGAGCTGGAGCGCGACGGGCACCTCTTCCTGGCCGGTGACGCCACCACCGACGAACTCCTCCTGGCGGCCGGCGTGGAGCGAGCCAAAGGCCTTTTCGCCTGCGTCAGCCAGGACGCGGAGAACGTCTACATCACCCTGTCCTCGCGCCAGTTCAACTCCCGGCTGACCATCATCGCCCGCGCCGACCGGCCCGAGTCCGTGGCCAAGCTGGAGCGGGCCGGGGCCAACCGCGTGCTGACCCCGCACCAGATCGGCGGCAAGCGCATCGCCCAGGTCATGCTGCGCCCCACGGTGACCGACTTCATGGACCTGGCCACCCAGGGGCACAACCTGCAGATGGAGGAGATCCTGATCCGGCCCGGCTCGGAACTGGTCGGGACGACCCTCATCACCTCGGGTATCCGGCCGCGTTTCAATCTCATGATCATCGCCATCGAGAAAAGCAGCGGGAAAATGACCTTCAACCCGCACCCCGAGACGGTCATCGAGGCAGGCGACACCCTGGTGGCCGTCGGCCCGCCCGAGAACTTCCACGGGCTGCAGGCCGCGGGGCGGTCCGCCGGAGGCGAGGCATGAGCCTGCCCCTGAACCTGCCGTCCGAGGCCGACCGCCTGGCCGAGCGTCTGGCCGAGTACAACGAGGCCTACCGCCGCGGCGCGCCCGTGGTCAGCGACGCCCAGTACGACCAGCTCATCGAGC
>JANJWV010000126.1 GCA_024709365.1 Desulfomicrobium sp.
CGCCATGGATGGCGATGGCACAGCCGAGGCCCGTGTCGCACGGAGTCTGCCGGGACGCGAGGGCCGCCTTGCGGACCCGCGTGTACCCCGCCGCGGAAACCAGGCCCGAGGCCAGCCCCCGCTGGGCGTCGGCCAGGTTCGGGTAGGACAGGCCGAGGGTGCGGTGGAAGCGTGTCCGGCTCTTGTGGTACGTGATGGCATAGAGCCCCTCCGGGGTGGCCATGTCATGGGCCCGGACCTTGTCCGAAAACGGGTCCACGCCGAAGCTGACCGGAAATCGGGCCGTCTGCCTCCCCCCCACGTAAAGCGTCAACTCTTGCGTGGCCTTGTCCACGACAACGACGCGCCGCGACGACAGTTCTGCCGCCTGCAGTCCGGAAGTGGAAAAAACAAGCAGAAAGAGGAATAGCAATTGACTTCTAAAATTATGGAGGCGTAACATACAGTCCTAAAAAGATTCCGACAACACGCAACGCATGGGAGGATGCACGATGTTGACGAAAAAAACGGTTCTCTCGCTGTCCATGACATTGTTTCTCGCCGCGCTTCTGCTCGGGGCCACTGGCTGCGCCAGCCTGAGCAAGGAGGACAGGGCCCTGCTGGAGAGCACGCGCCAGTCGGCCGAAGAGGCCAAGGCCGCGGCGGCCAGGGCCGAAGCCGCAAGCCAGAGGCTCGAAGCCCAGGGTGTGCGCATCGAACAGGCTGCCGCCAGTGCGGAACAGTCCGCCACCAAGGCCGAAATGGCGGCCGAACGAGCCGAAGCCGCGGCCCTCAAGGCCGAACGCATCTTCGACAAGTCCCTGAAGAAGTAGCTCACTCCTTCCTGGGGCGCGCCACGGCCATAGGCACTCCCGACTTTTCGGCCAAGGCCCTGTCCAGGGCCGCGCGGTCGAGTTCGAGAGGTCCTATGGCCGTTTCGTAGTAGAGCACTTCGTCCATGACCCTGGCCAGCTGGTTGCCGAGCCTGCCGTCGAAATCTTCGAAGACCTGGACCCACAATTTCCCGTCGGCCCACCCGAACTTGACGGGCTCGTAGACGACCAGCACCCTGGCGCCGACAGGCACCAGCGGGTAGAGCGCGCCCACGTCCTCGGGATACATGCGGATGCAGCCGTGGCTGACCCGCCGCCCCACCCCCCACGGCTTGTTGGTGCCGTGGATGGCGTAGAGGTTGCGCGACAGCCGGAAGGCGAAATCCCCCAGGGGGTTGTCCGGCCCCGGCGGCACCTGGGCCGGCAGGTCGGGCTCCTCCCTGCGGATGGACTCCGGCACGACCCAGGTCGGGTTGGCGGTCTTGCTCTTGACCGCGTACTCTCCCAGCTCCGTCAGGTACCCTTCCCGGCCGATGCCGATGGGCGCGGTGAAGAAGAAGTCGTGGCCCCCGTTCGAAAAGAAATAGTACAGGCGCATCTCCGCCAGGTTGACGACGATGCCCGTGTCCGGACGCTCCCGCGGCGGCACGAAGGTCAGGGGCAGACGCACCAGACTGCCCTCGCGCGGCACCCACGGGTCGATGCCGGGGTTGGCGGCCACGATCTGGTTGTACCCGAGGCCGAACTCCCGGGCGATGTCCAGGAGCGTGTCATGCTCCCGCGCCTCCACGAGGCGTGTCACGCCGTACACGCCCGTGTCGGGCTCCATCATGAAGCTGCGCAGGGCCAACGAGGGGCAGGCCGCAAGCAGGACCCAGACGAGGGCCGATGCGGCGACGAACAGGCAACGGGTTCTTTTCATGTCTCCTCAATCCCCACGTGAACGTGCGCCGGGGCAGGTGTGCCCCCAAACGCGCCGCGGGACCGGCGTGCTTGGGGGCGTCCCGGCTGCGGTCCCGAAATTTCCGCTTCGGGCCGACGACCCTTTCCCGCCATGTTTTCAACTTCCCTATCAGACTCGGCCGCCGCTGTCCCGGTCCCGGACCGCCGTCGTGCGCGGCGCCCCTCACCCCCCGAGAATCCGCGACAGCCCCTGCGCCGCGGACTTGTGCACCAGGGCGATGACCTCGTCGCCCGCCGCGAGCACGGTCTCGCCGTGGGGGATGACCAGCTGCCCGCCGCGCAGCACGGCGACCAGGATGCACTCGGCCGGGAAGGCCAGTTCCACGATCCTCTTCCCCGCGGCCGGCGCCTGCGGGTGCACGGTCTGTTCGACGATGGAGCAATCGCCCTTGGAGAGCTTGAGCAGGGTCGTCATGCCGCCCAGGGACATCTCCTCGGCGATGAGCTGGGCCATGAGCCCCGCCTGGTTGACGGCCGCGTCCACGCCCATGGCCGGCGTGAACATCCAGCCGTTGCCCGGGTCCTTGACCCTGGCGATGGTGCGCGGCACGCCGAACTCGAATCGCGCGAGGCTCGTGGCCACGAGGTTCGTGGCGTCCGTGCCGGTCACCGCCGCCAGGACGTCGGCGTCCCTCACGCCCGTAGCCTCCAGCACGGCCGGGTCGGCGCCGCTGCCGGCCACGACACACCCGGACGGCAGCGCCTCGTGCAGGGTCCGGAGTTCCCCGGGATGGCGCTCGATGATCCGGACCCGGTGTCCCCCGGCCAGCAGGAGCCGCGCCAGGTGCGTCCCGACCTTTCCCCCGCCCACGATGATCACCTTCTTCATGGCTAACCTCACGTCAGGGCCAGAATGGAGCGCAGCCGCTCCGAGGATTCGCGCAGCACGGCGACATAGACCGTGTCGTCGCGCTCGAACGCCGTTTCGGACGACGGCAGCAGGATCCGTCCCCTCCTGCCCACGGCCACGACGTGCATCTCGCCGAAGACCGTCAGGTATCCCGTCTGCCGGCCTTCGAGGGGCGGCGGGACGGGGAAGCAGACTATCTCGGCCTGGCCGTCGCCCAGGCTCGCCACGACTTCGGACTCCGCATAGAGGAGCAGGTCGGCCATGCGGTTGGCCGCCCAGTCATGGGGCGCCACGACCTGCACGCCGAGGCGGCGGTAGAGCTCCGCGTTCTGCGGGTTGTGGAGGCCTGCGACCACCCGCGGGACGCGGAAGACCAGCCGGGCCAGCCGCGCGACGACCACGTTGGTCTCGTCGCTGCCCGTCACGGCCGCCAACCCGTCGGCCTGTTCGATGCCGGCGCTGACCAGGACCTCACGGTCGAAGCACCCGCCCGCGACCAGCCGTTCGCGCAGCGGCGGTTCGAGCCCTTCGGCCGACCCGGAACCGTCGTCCACGAAGGCGAAGTCGTGCCCCCCGCGGCTCAGGGCCAGGGCCAGCCCGGCGCCCATCCTTCCGCATCCGACGATGACGTATCTCATGTGACAGCTCCCGTATGCTTGGCTTTCTCCATCCGGCGCAACACCCATTTCCTGGCCTCGTCGGCCAGCAGGAGGAGCGGCGTCCAGGCGAAGAGGAACACCCAGTTGAAAAGCGCAAAAGGCCCTGTCCCGACAAGCCTCTGGGCCGGCGGCCAATGGACGATGGCCGTGATGACCGCCAGTTCGCTGGCCACGCCTAACCACAGGAGGCGGTTGCCGAAGGCCGGGATCCGTAGCGACGACGCCCGTTCCGTGCGCTGGGCGAAAAGGTTGCCGATCTGGGTCGTCACGACGCAGGCCAGGGCCATGGCCGTGGCGGACTCGTACAGCGGGCCCGAGGACGGCAGGTCGAGCCATTGCCCCCAATGCCCATTGGTCCAGTACAGAAAATAGAAGGCGATCATGACCGCCAGGCTCTGCAGCGGCCCCAGGAACAGGTAGGCCCGCGCCAGGAGTCCGGGGGTGATGACGTGCTCGCGCAGGTTTCGTGGCGGCCGGTCCATGAGGCCGGGCTCGGCCTTTTCCGCGCCCAGACCCAGGGCCGGCAGCAGGTCCGTGCCCAGGTCCACGGCCAGGATGTGCATGACGTTCAAGGCCAGGGGGATGCGCCCGCCGCTCAGGGCGAAGAGGATGAAGGGCACCGCCTCGGGCGTGTTGCTCGTGAAGATGTACGTCGTGAACTTCTTGATGTTGGCGAAGACGGCGCGGCCCTCCTCGATGGCGCCGACGATGGTCGCGAAATTGTCGTCCGTGAGAATGACGTCCGCGGCCTCCTTGGCCACGTCGGTGCCCGAGAGGCCCATGGCGATGCCGATGTCGGCCTTCTTGATGGCCGGGGCGTCGTTGACGCCGTCGCCGGTCACGGCCACCACGTGCCCCGCCCGCTGCAGGGCCGAGACGATGCGCAGCTTGTGCTCCGGGGCGGCGCGGGCGAAGATGACCTCGCCGCCCAGGGCCTCGTCCAGGGCCCCTTCGTCCATGGTATCGAGGTCCGCGCCACTGACGATGCGCGCCCGCCCGTCCCCGACGATGCCGATGCGGCGCGCGACGCTTTCGGCCGTCAGGCCGTAGTCCCCGGTGATCATGACGATGCGGATGCCCGCCCGCCGGCACGTGGCCACTGCTTCCTCCACCTCGGGCCTAGGCGGGTCCA
>JANJWV010000198.1 GCA_024709365.1 Desulfomicrobium sp.
TCGAACACAGCCCTGGCCTGGGCCTTGGTGCCGACGATGCACAGCACCTGCGCCAGCCCGTCGAGGTGGTCGGCCAGCGCCGCGTCGGTCAGTCTGCCCGCAAAGCGGACTTCGGTGCGTCTGAGATCGGCGTAGAGTTTCGCCGGGTCGGCGATGATTTCACGCACGTCCGGCAATCGTGTGCGCAGGCTTTCGTCATCCACGGCGGGCTGGGTGGCCGTGCACAAGACCACCGAACACCCGTAATGCTCCACCAGTTCGCGCAGGGCGCAGAGGCAGGGCTCCAAGTACTCCGTGGGAATGGCCTGCGCCTCGTCGAGAACGATGACGCTGCGGGCGATATTGTGCAGCTTGCGGCAACGTGACGGCTTGTTGCCGAACAGGGATTCGAAGAACTGCACGTTGGTGGTCACGATCACCGGCGCATCCCAGTTTTCGGCGGCCAGGCCGCGCCACCGGTCATACCCGCGTTCTTCGGGCTCGTCCTTGCCCACGTAGTTGCAGTGATGCTCAAGCACGTTTTCCCTTCCCAGCACGGCGCTGAAGACTTGGGCGTTTTGTTCAATGATGGAGGTGAACGGAATGGCGTAGATGATCCGGCGAAGACCGTGCGTCACGGCGTGATCCAGGGCGAAGGCCATGGACGAATAGGTTTTGCCCCCGCCAGTCGGTACGGTCAGGGAAAAGAACCCCGGCTCGTCGCCGGCCCTGGTCCGACAATCGGCAAGAACTGTCTGGCGCAGTCTGTTCACCCGCGACGGCGCCGCGTCGCGGGTAAGCTCGGCAAGCCGTCCATTCAAGGCATCCCGCAACGCCCCGAGGTCGTAATGATGGTTGCCGCTGCGCGCGCCGGATTGGCCTGGGTCGCAGAATGCCTCGGTATCCAGAAAATCCGCGTCCGTGAGGCAGGAAAAAAGCATGCGCGTGAACATGGACAGGGAAAAACCGGGGTTCGCCGGACGTTTTGAAAAAGGCAACTTCAATTCGGCGGGGCAGGTCACGCCAGGAAGAACCGCAACATCCGCCGGAATCCGTTCCTGTCTGAGGCGATGGTGGAGTTGGCCTTCCTGCATGCCGCCATCGGGAAGGCCGCCGTGGTGCCCGGCGATGACGTACGACAGCAGCAAGCCGAGCCTGCCGCCCTGATCCTGGCCAAGCCTGGCGCCGAAAATGGAATGATTGACCCGCAGGGGCTTTCCTTCGAGGCGCTGGATGAACTCATGCGAAGCCTTTCCGGCGTCGTGAAGAAGGCCGACGGCATTGCCCCAGTCGCTTGCGCCGAAGGCTTCGGCAAAACCCGACGCCAGCCAGGCCACGTTCCGTAGATGCTCCTCCAGCCCCTGCCAATCGGACTTGTCCGGATTGTCCGTCGAGTGTGCGTAATATTTCATCCCGTCACCTGCATTTCGTATCTTTCCGCCATACCCCTCACCTTCTCCACCGCCTCACCCCTCAGCCACCCCGGCTCCAGCACCTCAAAATCAGCGCCCCATCGCATGGCCCACCACAGCACCTCCCTGGGTTCCGTTGCTTGCACCTCGTAAACCAGCGAGCCGTCGGGGTTGTCCGTGAGGAGCTGGCTGGGGTTGTGGTACTCCTCGCGGATGTACGGGGCCGCGAAGGGTGAGAACCATATCCGCACCGTTTCGGGCTCGCGGTCCGCGGCGAAGACGCGAAACGAGTTCTGGCGGCGCTCGTCGTAGGCGTAGCCGCGGTTGTTGGTGAACGTGATGCCCGTGAGCCGCGCCCTCCCGATGCGGCAGGCCTTGAAGCAGCGCACCGCCTTGCGCCCCCAGTGGTAGCCGTCCAGGTAAAGAGCCCCGTCCAGAACGTAGAGCTGGTAAGGGTCGACCTCGAACTCCTCGGGTTCGGCGTGGGGCTTGGCGTAGGCGACCTCGATCCGTCGGCGCTCAGTGACCGCCCGGAACAGGATGTCCACGACATGACCCCGGCCTCCCACGTGCGCCGGCATTTCCGGGCCGCTCAACAGGGCCGAGCAGGCGGCGGCGACCGGCGCCTGGTTCACGGCCAGGAGCTTGGTCGCGGCCTTCCTCGCCCGCGAGGCCATAAAGGACTCCTGCAGCCCGCCGAGCCGACCCACCGCCAGGATGATGGCCAGGCGCTCGTCCAGGGTCAGATCCGGCGCGGTCAGGAAGGCGTCCTTCTCGATGACGTGCCGGCGGGCCTTGCGGTCGAAGCGGAAATCCACCCCGATCCCCCTGAGCAGGGAACAGTATCTGCCGTAGGCCGACGTCCCTACTCCCAGCTCCAGCCGGAGTTCACCTGGTGGTTTCCCCGGCGTCGCCTTGATGGCCATGTAGAGATGAAGAACCCGCTCCAGCTTCGAAGAATCAATCCCCTTTGCTCCCATCCTCTCTCTCCATGCTGTTTCGCGGCAAGCTCAAACGAAAGCATCTTCCCAGGCAGTGGGGATGATCTGAAAATCGACCATACGACGACAATAAAATTTTCCTGCATGTATTGCCGAATAGCGCAGGGAATAACAAGAACAAAAAAAAATGTATGACAAATGAATTCTACACTGCGCAACCGTGATAATTGCAAAACATCGCACAAATACAAATCAATTTAATCCAAGAAAATTAGAGATCTAAATCAGAACAGACTATGACAAGCAGTGGCCAAAGCAATTCCGACATCCACATATCATGCTGAAAATTTACCGGAACGGTCAGCAATCGGATGCAATGTCTGCACGCTTTTGATCAGCGTGAGCAGACAATCACTTACGATTATCTGCCAGCATTGCATTTCGGCAATCACGATTCATACTTACGATATGCGATATCGAAGTACGAAGATTGCAGTACCGGCAGATGATTCATTCGAAGGGACGTTCAGTCGGAGGATTCGCGGGAGGAAGCGGCCACGGTCGAGTCGTGGACGAAAAAAAGGCCCCCCCGGGAAAATGAATTTCCCGGGGGGGCGTAAGGAGGGGGGAGGCTATTATCCTATTTCAGAACGCTCAGGGTCGCCTTGGCGATGGCCAGTTCCTCGTTGGTGGGGATGACGAGGATGGCGACCTTGCTGCCGTCGGCCTGGACCGCGATGGCGGTCTTCTTGCGTCCGGCGTTGCGCTGGGGGTCGATGCTGATGCCGAGGTGTTCGAGGCCGGCGCAGACGCGCGCGCGCACCTCGTCGTCGTTCTCGCCGATGCCCGCGGTGAAGACCAGGGCGTCGAGGGGACCGGTCACGGCGTAGTAGGCGCCGATGTACTTCTTGATGCTGTAGACGAACATCTCCACGGCCAGGGCGGCCTTCTTGTCGCCGTCATGAGCGGCGGCGTGGATGTCGCGCATGTCGTTCATGCCGCAGATGCCCTTGAGGCCGCTCTTCTTGTTGAGCATGGCGTCGATCTCTTCCATGTTCAGCCCCTTCTCCTTCATCAGGAAGGGGATGATGGCCGGGTCGATGTCGCCGCTGCGGGTGCCCATCATCACGCCGGCCAGGGGGGTCAGGCCCATGGAGGTGTCGATGCACTTACCCTTGCGCACGGCGGCCATGCTGCAGCCGTTGCCCAGGTGCAGGGTCACCAGGTTGACCTCGTCCGCGGCCTTGCCGAGCATGGCCGCGGCCTGCTGGGCCACGTAGCGGTGCGAGGTGCCGTGGAAGCCGTAGCGGCGGATGCGCAGTTCCTCGTACAGCTCGTACGGGATGGGGTACATGAAGGCCTCGGCGGGCATGGTCTGGTGGAATTCCGTGTCGAACACGGCCACCTGCGGCACGCCGGAGAAGAGTTCGCGGGCCACCTCGATGCCGACCAGGTTGGCCGGGTTGTGCAGGGGCGAAAGGTGGCAGTTCTCGCGGATCTTGGCCACGACGTCGTCGTCGATGAGGGTGCTCTTGAACAGGGTCTCGCCGCCCTGGACCACGCGGTGGCCGATGGCGTCGATCTCGGCGGCCGAGCCGATGACGCCCGTTTCAGCGCCGGTCACCAGGTCGACCACGGTGTGCATGGCGGCGCGGTGATCAGGGAACGGCATCTCCCGCTCCACTTCGGCCTGCCGGGCATCGCCGGGCCAGTTCTTCTGGCTGACCTTGCCTACGGCCTCGCCGATGCGCTCCACCAGGCCGGTGGCCATGACGGAGCCGTTTTCCATGTCGAGAAGCTGGTATTTGAGGGAGGAGCTCCCGGAGTTGATGACAAAAATCTTCATGGTATCCTCGTTATATTAAGCCTTTTTCGGCCTGGGCCTGGATGGCCGTGATGGCCACGGTGTTGACGATGTCGGGGACGGTGCAGCCGCGGCTCAGGTCGTTTACGGGCTTGTTGAGGCCCTGCAGGACCGGGCCGATGGCCACGGCGTTGGCGGCGCGCTGGACCGCCTTGTACGTGTTGTTGCCGGTGTTCAGGTCCGGGAAGATGAAGACCGTGGCCCGTCCGGCCACCTGGCTGCCGGGAAGCTTCTTGGCGCCGACCTCGGGGTCGATGGCCGCGTCGTACTGCAGGGGGCCTTCGAGGAGCAGGTTCGGGGCCATTTCGCGGGCGATGCGGGTGGCCTCGATGACCACGTCCACGTCGCCGCCGGCGCCGGAGTCACCGGTCGAGTAGGACAGCATGGCCACGCGCGGGTCCACGCCGAAGATGCGGGCCGTCTCGGCGGAGCTGATGGCGATCTCGGCCAGCTGCTGCGCGGTCGGGTTCGGGTTCACGGCGCAGTCGCCGAAGACCAGGACGCGGTCCTTGAGGCACATCAGGAACACGCTCGACACGATGGACGCGCCGGGCTTGGTCTTGATGATCTGGAAGGCCGGACGGATGGTGTGGGCCGTGGTGTTGATGGCGCCGGAGACCATGCCGTCGGCCTGGCCCTTGAAGACCATCATGGTGCCGTAATAGGTCGGGTCGACCATGCAGTCGCAGGCCACTTCCTTGGACACGCCCTTCTTCTTGCGCAGCTCCATGAAGGTGCCCACGTAGTCGTTGTAGTCGGGCGACGCGACCGGATCGATGATGTTCACGCCGCTCAGGTTGAGGCCCAGCTGGGAGGTCATGGAGGAGATGGCCTTGGGGTCGCCCAGGATGGTCAGGTCCACCACGCCGCGGCGCAGCAGGATGTCGGCCGCGCGCAGGATGCGCTCGTCGCCGCCCTCGGGCAGGACGATGTGCTGGCGGTGCTTCTTGGCCTTCTCGATGAGGCCGTACTCGAACATCTGCGGCGTGACCTTGGTGGACTTC
>JANJWV010000217.1 GCA_024709365.1 Desulfomicrobium sp.
CCGCCACTTGCGATTTATTTCATTTTTTTGGCGGGCTGGGGGTTTAATGGGGTTTCGGGTTATATACCCACAGCGGGGGGCGCGGTAACGGGGGGGCCTGCGCCTAAAAAAACGGCCGCCCCGTGTGGGGCGGCCTAAGGAGGAGTTTCCGGAACCGGCCGGTTTTCGGCGAAGAACCTGGCGAGGGGAGGATGCGCTTCGACAGGCCGGTTCGGCGGAAAAGGGTTATCTGATGAAGAGCATTTCCATGTAGCTGGGCAGGGTCCAGAGGTCGTCGGCGACGATGGTCTCCAGCAGGTCCGCGTGCTTCCGCACTTCGCCCATGGCCGGCAGGATGGTCTTCTGGAAGTAGCGGGCGTGCTCCAGGGTCGAGGAACCCTTGTCGCCGTTCTCCAGCAGGGCCTCCAGCTCGTAGGTGACCTTCTGCATGGCGCGCAGGTTGGTGGTCAGCTGGTCGAGGGTCGTGGTGCCGAATTCCTTGCCGATGGCCTGCAGGTTCGCGCAGGCCTGGGCCAGCTCGTTCTGGTAGCGGAAGGAGGCCGGGAAGATGACGGTCTTGGCCATGCGAAGCATGAGGTTGGCCTCGGTCTCGACGGTCTTGCAGTACTGCTCCAGGTAGATCTCTTCGCGGGAGCGCAGCTCGGCTTCGGTCAGGACGCCGTACTTGGTGAACAGCTCGATGGTCGTGGGCGCGGACAGCATGGGCAGCGCGTCGGGGGTGGCCTTCAGGTTGGCCAGGCCGCGCTTTTCAGCCTCCTTGTGCCATTCCTCGGAGTAGCCGTCGCCGTTGAAGATGACGGCCTCGTGCTCGACCATGAGCTTCTGCAGCAGTTCCTGCACGGCGGCGTTGAGCTTGGTCTTCTTGCCGCCCGTGGCCTTTTCCAGCTCCGTGGCGATGTAGTCCAGGGACTCGGCCATCATGGTGTTCAGGGCCACCTGGGAGCCGGCGATGGACATGGAGGAGCCCACGGCGCGGAACTCGAAGCGGTTGCCGGTGAAGGCGAAGGGGCTGGTGCGGTTGCGGTCGCCCGGATCCATGGGCAGCGGGGGCAGCGTGTCGACGCCGATGTGCATGACGCCCTTCTGCTTGGAGCTCTTGACCTCGCCCTTCTTGAACTGCTCGAAGACATCGGTCAGCTGTTCGCCCAAGTAGACGGACATGATGGCCGGCGGGGCCTCGTTGGCGCCGAGACGGTGGTCGTTGGAGGCGCTGGCCACGGTGGCGCGCAGCAGCGGGCCGTACTTGTGCACGGCGCGGATGGCGGCGGCGCAGAAGACCAGGAACTGGGCGTTGTCATGGGGCGTGTCGCCGGGATCGAACAGGCAGCCGACCTCGTCGTTGCCGATGGAGTAGTTGAGGTGCTTGCCCGAGCCGTTGATGCCGGCGAAGGGCTTCTCGTGCAGCAGGCAGACCATGCCGTAGCGCTTGGCCACGCTGCGCAGGACCGTCATGACCAGCTGGTTGTGGTCCGTGGCCAGGTTGCCCTGCTCGTAGATGGGCGCGATTTCGAACTGGCTGGGGGCCACCTCGTTGTGGCGGGTCTTGACCGGGACGCCCAGCTTGAACAGCTCGCGGTCCACTTCCATCATGAAGGACAGGACGCGGCGCGGCACGACTCCGAAATACTGGTCCTCGAACTCCTGGCCCTTGGGCGGCTTGGCTCCGAACAGGCTGCGGCCGGCGATGAGCAGGTCGGGACGGGCGAAGACGAAATTGCGGTCGATGAGGAAATATTCCTGCTCGGGGCCGGCGAAGCTGGTGATGGGCAGCTTGGTATCGACGCCGAAGAGCTTCAGGACGCGCTTGGCCTGCTTGTTCAGGGCCTGCATGGAGCGCAGAAGCGGGGTCTTCTTGTCCAGAGCCTCGCCGGTCCAGGACACGAAGGCCGTGGGGATGCACAGGACGGTGCCGTTGGGGTTTTCAAGGATGTAGGCCGGGCTGGTCACGTCCCAGGCGGTGTAGCCGCGGGCTTCGAAGGTGGCGCGCAGGCCGCCGGAGGGGAAGCTGGAGGCGTCGGGCTCGCCCTGGATGAGCAGCTTGCCGCTGAACTCGGCGATGGCGCCGCCCTTGCCGTCGGGCACCAGGAAGGAGTCGTGCTTCTCGGCGGTCAGGCCCGTCAGGGGGAAGAAGACGTGGGTGAAGTGGGTGGCGCCCTTCTCGATGGCCCAGTCCTTCATGGTGTTGGCCACGACGTCGGCCACGGAGGCGTCGAGCTTCTCGCCCAGCTCGATGGTCTTCTTCAGGGACTTGTAGATGTTCTTGGGCAGGCGCTCACGCATGACGCTGTCGTTGAAGACGTTGCTGCCGAAAACCTCGGTCGGGGAGGTTTCCTTGAAATTCAGGGGGGCATGCGTGGGTTTATAGTCGGTGATGGCCTTGATGGCGTCCCGACGGGCCGTTAATCCGTTCATGATATCCTCCAGGGCAAGTTGGTGTATGCAGTTTTCGGCATGAGCCGCGCTCAGGTTCGCGAGGTACTAAGCAATCCAAGTGCCATTCCGGCAACACCCTGAAATATATACCCCGACTGAACTGGACAGTTGAATAGGTTACATTTTTGAAATATGCAACCGAAATATTTCCCATGACGGAGACATTAAAATTACAATTTCGTGAACATCTTCCCAAAAGCGGACGCCTGCATGCGCACGGCCAAGGCCGCAGAGCGGCGTGCGGCCCGCCCGCGGCGCCGCTCCTGCCCCTGAGGGGGGCCGCAAATGTGGACATTAATGTCAATTATCTGCGCGGGCTTGATTTAAAGACCAGACGCGTGCACGCTTCAATGTACTGATTTCCCCACCGCAACCCGGAGTCCGTCCGATGCAAGCACCCAGCGCCGAAAACCTGCATCTGCTGTCCCGCAATCCGGTCTTCACCGCCGTCAAATCCGTCTGGGGGTACGAAATCCAGGCCACCGCCGACCCGGCGGGCCTGCCTCCGGACCAGGAGGGCGTCGGGGCGACGGTCATCGCCGGGGATTACGTGGGGCTGAAGAACATCCTGGCGCGCAGCAAGAAGATGCTCCTGGCCTATTCCCGGGAGCAGCTGGAGCAGTCCGTGCCGCGGGCCATACCGGCCCAGTCCTCGGTCATCCTCCTCGGGCCCGCCTGCCAGCTGGACCCGGGCCTGGAACAGCCCCTGGCCCGGCTGGTCCGGGAGGGACACACCCTGGCCCTGGAGTGGGACCCGCAAATCACGCCCGGCGCGCCGTGCCTGGAGGTGGCGGGCATGATCTGTCTGGCCGGGCCCGGCATGGTCGCCGACGCCGGCCTTCGCGACGCCCTGACGCGCGGCGCCGCGGCAAAGGAATGCCTGGTCCGCAACGTCGTTACGCGTAGCGAGGCGGAGAGCCTGCGCGGCCTCGGCGCGACCCTCTTCCAGGGGCCCTTTTTCAAGACCGCGGAAATCATCCCCGGCCGCAGGCTGTCATCCCACCAGAACTCGCGTCTGCAGCTGCTGCGCGTCGTCGAGGGGGAAAACCCGGACCTCGACGCCCTGGCCAAAACCATCCAGGCCGACGTGAGCCTGTCCTACCGCCTCCTGTCGTACCTGAACTCCCCGGCCTTCGGCTTCATGCGCAAGATCGACTCCATCCGCCAGGCCATCACGCTCCTGGGCTGGATCAACGTCCGCAACTGGCTGCGCGCCGTGCTCATGGCCGACATGGCCCAGGGCGAAATCCAGGGCGAGGTCCTGCACGTCTCCCTGTGGAGGGGCAGGTTCCTCGAACAGCTCGTGGCGCAGAACGATTTCTGGGATTTCAGGCCCGACGAGATGTTCCTGATGGGCATGTTTTCGCTGCTCGACGCCATTCTCGGCGTGAGCATGGCCGAAGCCCTGGCCTGCCTGCCCCTGACCGAGGCCCAGAAGAAGGCTCTCATGGCGTCGGGGCCCACGGAATACGCCCCGCTGCTGAACCTGCTGCCCGAACTGGAGGACGCGTATGGCCTGAGCCCCGACAGGATGCTCCAGGACCTGAGCCTGAATGCTGACGCAGCGCGCCGGCTCCATCTCGAAGCCGGCGCCTGGGCCGCTGCGATCCTGGACCTGGGACCCGGGAACTGACGGTTCACGCCAGGGGCGTGACCTGCCAGATGTCCCTGACGTATTCCATGACGGACCGGTCGCTGGAGAACCTGCCCATGTGGGCCGTGTTCAGGATGGACATGCGCGTCCACCGCTCCCGGTCCTCGTAGGCCCGCGAGACCTCTTCCTGGGCGTGTACGTAACTCTCGTAGTCGGCCAGGACCATGTAGTAGTCGCCCTGGTTCAGCAGGGAGTCGACGATGGGCCGGAACAGGTCCGGCGCCTCGGGCGAGAACGCGCCCGTGGCGATCATGTCCAGGGCCTTCTTCAGCTCCAGGGAGCGTTCGACGTACTGGCGCGGGTCGTACCCGTCCGCGCGCATGCCCACCACCTCTTCCTCGGTCAGGCCGAAAAGGAAGAAGTTCTCCTCCCCCACCGCCTCTCGGATCTCGATGTTCGCGCCGTCCAGGGTGCCGATGGTCATGGCCCCGTTCAGGGCGAACTTCATGTTGCCCGTGCCCGAGGCCTCCATGCCGGCCGTGGAGATCTGCTCCGAGAGGTCCGCCGCGGGAATGAGCTTTTCGGCCTGGGACACGCAGTAGTTGGGCAGGAAGACCACGCGCAGGGCGCTGCCCACGGCCGGGTCGGCGTTGACCACGGCGGCCACGGAATTGATGAGCTTGATGATCAGCTTGGCCTGGAAATACCCCGGCGCGGCCTTGCCCGCGAAGAAGACCGTGCGCGGGGTGGCGTGCCCGCCGGCCTCGGTGCGGATGCGGTTGTAGAGGGTGATGACGTGCAGGACGTTCAGGAGCTGGCGCTTGTACTCGTGGATGCGCTTGACGTGCATGTCGAAGAGGGTCGAGGGGTTCAGCCCCACGCCCAGCTTGCGCAGCACGTAGCGGGCCAGGAGCTTCTTGTTGCGCTGCCGCACCTCCTGCCAGCGCTGCCGGAAATCGGGGTCGTCGGCATGCGGGGCCAGGCCTTCGAGCCGGTCCAGGTTCATGATCCACCCTTCGCCGATGACGGAGGTGATCAGTTCGGACAGGGCGGGGTTGGCCTGCAGGAGCCAGCGGCGCGGGGTGATGCCGTTGGTCACGTTGATGAAGCGCCCCGGGTAGAACTCGTCGAAGTCCCTGAACAGCCTGTTCCTGAGGATGTCCGAGTGCAGCTGCGCCACGCCGTTGACCTTGTGGCTGCCGACGATGGCCAGGTGGGCCATACGCACCTGCTTGCGGTCCCCTTCGGCAATGAGGGACAGGGCGCGCAGCAGGTCCGTGCGGCCGGGGTACCTGCGGTCGACCTCGTCCAGGAAGCGGCGGTTGATCTCGAAAATGATCTGCATGTGCCGCGGCAGGACGTTTCCCACGAGGTCCACGGACCACGTCTCCAGGGCTTCGGGCAGGACCGTGTGGTTGGTGTAGGAGAAGGTCCGCTGGCAGATGCCCCAGGCCCGTTCCCATTCCAGGGCCTCGTCGTCGACCAGCAGGCGCATGAGCTCGGCGATGCTGATGGCCGGGTGCGTGTCGTTGAGCTGCACGGCCACCTGGTCCGGGAAGCAGTCGAAGGAGGAGTAGTTGTTCTTGCGGAAGCGGCGCAGGATGTCCTGGAAGGTCGCGGCCACGAAGAAATACTGCTGCCGCAGGCGCAGCTCCTTGCCGCGGGCGCTCTGGTCGTTGGGATAGAGGACCTTGGAGATGTTCTCGCTCTCGGCCTTGGCCTGCACCGCGCCGATGTAGTCGCCGCGGTTGAAGACCTCCAGCTCGAAATCGCGGGTGGAGATGGCCTTCCACAGGCGCATGTTGGTCACGTTGCCGTTCAGGTACCCCGGGACCATGATGTCGCAGGCCATGGCCATGACCGATTCCGTGTCGACCCAGCGGAACCGCTCCAGCCCGGCGCTGTCCTGATAGACCTCGCTGCGCCCGTAAAAGTGAATGCGATACATGAAGTTTACGCGGCGAAGGACCCACGGCGAATCCTGGCGCAGCCAGTTGTCCGCGCACTCGTGCTGGTAGCCGTTGACGATGGTCTGATAGAAGATGCCGTAATCGTAGAGGATACCGTACCCGTAGGCCGGAATCCTGCACGTCGCCATGGAGTCCATGTAGCAGGACGCGAGCCGCCCCAGGCCGCCGTTGCCCAGGCCCGGGTTCCACTCCTCCTCCAGCAGCTCGTCCAGGTCCAGGCCGAAATCGCGCACGGCCTCCCGGCATTCGTCCTCGATGCCCAGGGCCTGGATGTAGTTCATCAGGAACCTGCCGGGCAGAAATTCCAGGGACATGTAGTAGACCCGCTTGGCGATGGAATCGTAGTAGGAGCGCTGGGTTTCCAGCCACTTGCTGACCAGGCGGTCGCGCACGCTGTAGCACAGGCCGAGGAAGTAGTGCATCTGCCGGGGCGGGAAGGGGTCGCTGCCAAGGGTCAGGGCCACGTGCCGCTGGATGTCGTCCTTGAGCACTTCCACGGTCTGGTTGATCTCCGGGCTGTTCATGAATCCTCCTGCTTTTGATGCTGTCCGTACTCCGAACGGAAAAACATTCCAACTGGAATGTGCTCCTTTACAGGTCGCGAGCCGGCATTAGAAAGCCTGAAACAAGGAGAACGGCAATGTCTGTCAAAATCGCAAACGGGCCGCGAGCCCTGCTGTTCACATTTCTGGTGCTGGCCCTGGCCGCGGCCTGGCCGGCCGGAGGTGACGCCATGGAAAAGATCATCAAGACCGACGCCCAGTGGCGCGAGGCCCTGACGCCCGAGCAGTACCGCGTGCTGCGCGAGAAGGGCACGGAGCCCGCCTTCACGGGCCAGTATCACGACCATCACGAGACAGGGGTCTACGCCTGCGCCGGCTGCGGCACCCCCCTCTTCGCTTCGGACGCGAAATTCGATTCCGGCACGGGCTGGCCGAGTTTCTTCAAGCCCATCGACGAATCAAACGTGTCCACGCACGAGGACCGCTCCTGGTTCATGGTCCGCACGGAAGTGGTCTGCGCCGTCTGCGACGGGCACCTCGGACACGTCTTCCCGGACGGCCCCAAGCCCACGGGCCTGCGCTACTGCATCAATTCGGCCGCCCTGACCTTCGTGCCCCAAAACACCAAGTAAGCCACCATCCCCCCGGAAGGAATGACTTTTCCTTCCGGGACCGCCCGAAATCCGCCCTCTTCCCCCCGGGGTTGCCTCCATCCGCATCATCGGTTACATGCAAATTCGTTATGGACTCTCATGTAACTGCGGCCGGCATTTCCCGCTCCCCGTTCTCCTGCCGTTCACCCCTCTCTCCCCGCCGGCGGCATCATCTGAAGCATCACGAGGTATGATATGAATGGTCACGGCTCTTTTGTCGTCACCTCGCTCTTCTTCGCCATGTTTTCCACCCTGGTGGGATTCGGCGTACAGAAGACGGCCGAATCGGAGGCACGGCAACAGTACCTGCCCCGCATCCAGGCCCTTGACGAGGAACGACAGGAACTGACCCGCCAGGTGGCGGAACTCGAAAAAATGAAGATCAAGGACGTCACGGTCACGGCCTACAGCCCGACCGAGGCCGAATGCGGACCCGAGCCGCATGTCACCGCAAGCATGGCCAAGGCCCGGCCCGGCATCGTCGCCGTCAGCCGCGACCTCTTCGACCAGGGCTGGGTCTTCGGAAAGAAGGTCTACGTCAAAGGGCACGGAATCTTCGAGATTGCGGACCTCATGTCCAAGCGCCACACGCAGCGCGTGGACATCTTCTTCCCGGACACCGAGGAAGCCAGGCGCTTCGGCGTCAAACAGGTCAAGGTGGCCCTGCTGGCAGGATAAGGGCCCAACGAAAAACCCCGTCGCGAGACGGGGTTTTTCATTTCAAAGGCAGCAAAGCGGAACGCTAGAAGGTGTAGTCCACCATCCGCCTCTCGGCCGCGACCGCGGAGACGAAGGCCACGCACTTCTGGTGTTCGGGATGGACCTGGTAGGTCTGCAGGTCTTCGGGGGAGTCGAAGACGGTGTACAGCACGACCTGGGTCTCCGGGATGGAGGCGAACACGTCCGTGCTCACGACCAGGGTGCGCAGCTCGGGGATGAGCCCGGGCAGGGCGGAGAGCATGTCCTTCATGATCTTCGCGTTTTCGGCCGCGGTCTTTCCCTCGGCGCTGTCTTTGAGTTTCCACATGACGATATGTCCGACCATGATTCCTCCATCAGGGTTGTGATTGCCAGCAGTCCAGGAAGACGCGGGGTTCGTCCCGCAACCTGCGCCTGACCGCCTCGGGCACGAGCCCGGATGTCTCCAGACCCGCGCAAAATTTGTCCCGCACCATGCTCGCGCTGATGTCGAGCCGCGGCATGCTGACGAAGGCCACGAGCCGGCCGCCGGCGATGCGCCGCAGACCGGGGCAGACCTTCTCGAAACGCCAGTGTCCGCCCAGAAAACCGTCCACCCTGTCCAGGCCTATGCCCATGCGGTCCACCACGGCCAGGTCCGCCAGCAGGGGCAGTTCGAGCCCGCGGTGCCATTCGGGCAGGGTCAGCAGATCCGTGCTGCCGAGGATGAAGACGTGGTTCACGTCCGGCGCTACCTCGCGCAGCCGGGTCAGCGTGGCGAAGGAGTAGGACGGCACGGGCATCCCGCCCTCGAAGGCGCTCACCCCCAGGCCGTCCACGCCTTCGACGGCCTCGCGCAGCAGGCCGAGTCGCGTGTCGAAATCCAGCAGGCCCGCCTCGCCCTTGTGCGGCGGGATGCGGGCGGGCATCAGGTCCACCCGCGCCAGGCCCAGGGCCTCCCGGGCCTCCAGGGCCATGCGCAGGTGGCCGTTGTGCACGGGGTTGAACGTGCCGCCGAGTATCCCGACCGATCCGGCCAGGGGATCAGGCACGCACCTGCCCCTCGCCGAAGACGATGTACTTCAGGCTCGTCAGCTCCTTCACACCCATGGGACCGTAGGAATGGATCTTGGAGGTGCTGATGCCGATCTCGGCCCCCAGGCCCAGTTCCCCGCCGTCGTTGAAGCGCGTGGACGCGTTGATGAGCACGCAGGAGGCGTCCACCGTGTGCAGGAAGCGCATGGCGCGGTCGTGGGTGCGGGTCAGGATGGCTTCCGAGTGGCCCGAACCGTGGGCGGCGATGTGCTCCTCGGCCTCGCGCTGGGTGTCCACGACCTTGACGGCCAGGGTCGGGGCCAGGAACTCGCGGCCGTAGTCGTCGGCAGCCGCGGGCTGGGCCGAGGCGCCCAGGAGCGCCAGGGAGCGGGGGCAGGCCCGGAAGGTCACGCCCTGGGGCGCGAGGCGTTCGGCCAGACGCGGCAGGAAGGACTGGGCCGCCTCGCGGTGGACCAGCAGGCATTCCAGGGCGTTGCACACGCCGGGGCGCTGGACCTTGGCGTTCTCGATGATGGCCAGGGCCTGGTCCTGGTCCGCGTCGGCGTGGACGTAGATGTGGCAGACGCCCTTGTAGTGCTTGAGCACGGGCATGGTCGCGTCCTTGACCACGGCCCGGATGAGGCCCTCGCCGCCGCGCGGGATGACCACGTCGATGTACTCGTCCAGGGACAGGAGATGCTTGACCGCGGCCCGGTCCGTGGTCGGGACCATCTGCACGCAGCCCTCGGGCAGCCCGGCCGCGGCCAGGGCCCGGCGCAGGAGGCCGCCCAGGATCTGGTTGGAGTGGAAGGCCTCGGACCCGCCGCGCAGGATGACGCTGTTGCCGGCCTTGAGGCAGAGGATGGCCGCGTCGACGGTCACGTTGGGGCGGGACTCGTAGACGATGGCGATGACGCCCAGGGGGATGCGCATGCGGCCCACGAGCAGGCCGTTGGGCCGCTTGATCATGCCCTCGACCTCGCCCACCGGGTCGGACAGCCCGGCCACGTGCCGGCAGGCCGCGGCCATGGAGTCGACGCCCTTGTCGGTGATGCGCAGGCGGTCGATGCGGGCTTCGTCGAGGCCTGCCTTCCGCGCCGCGTCGAGGTCCTTGGCGTTGGCCTCGAAAATCTCGCCGCGGGACTCTTCGAGGAGGTCCGCCAGGGTCGTCAGGGCCTTGTCGCGCTGAAGTCCCGTGGCCGTGGCCAGTGTCCGCGACGCGGCCCGCGCCGAGGCGGCCAGCTCGCGCATTTGCGATTCCAGATTCATCCGTCACTCCTGTCTGCTGGGGTCCAAAGCCGAAACGTGAAAACAATTATCATCAAAGACTATACCAACGCCGCCCGCCAGGCAAGAAACGGTCGGGCGGCAGATCGCCTTTTCGCCAAAAACTCATTGATCTCAATATATTTTTCCCTGCAGCATTCCCTTTGACCTTTTTCATGTTTCCGCATACACAGGCAGAGCTTTTACAATAATGGCAATTCGAAATTTAAGGAGCCTCCCATGGAAGCACGTACACCCGAGCACGATATCCTCAAGACCATCGAACAGGAAATGGACTCGGACATCCATCCCCTGCTGAAAAAGATCCTCGACAACATAAAGCCCATCGGCATCGCCGTCGGCGGCATCGTGGCCGCCGTGGCCGTGTACACCGGGGTCACCTCCTACCAGTCTTCCCAGCACGAGAAGGCCGTGAGCCAGCTCGGCGCCATCATGGTCCTGGACGACCAGACCGCGCGCTCCGAAAAGCTCCAGTCCTTCGTCCAGTCCGGGCCCGAAGGCCTGCGCCCCGCGGCCCAGCTCGAACTGGCCCGGATCTTCATGGACGCCGGCGAGTACGACAAGGCCGCCGCCGCCTGGAAGGCCCTGGCCCCGAACGCGAACATGAAGACGCTGGCCGGGCTCGGCGAAGCCAAGGCCCTGGTCTTCAAGGGTGACTATGCCGGCGCCGTGACCATCCTGTCCGCCCTGAAGAAGGACGCCGGCGAGGAGTTTGCCGGGGCCATCTCCGCCAATCTGGCCTTCGCCGCGGAAAAGGCCGGCCAGGCAGACCTGGCCATCGCCGAATACGAGGCCCTGAAGACCAAGGAAAGCGGCAACGACGCCTTCCTCGACTACAAGATCGGCAAGCTCAAGGCCAAGACCCAGGGCTAGAGAACCGATGCCCGGCCCGCCGCCGCAACCGCGCGGCGGCCGGCTTCGCCCGCACCAACTTCGGGATATCGGACGCAATGAGCATGACAACCGACGATTTTCTGCACTACCTGCAGACCCTGCACGCCACCGTGCAGCAGCTCGACCCCCTGAGCCCCCTCCAGTCGAGCCTGGACAGCCTGCTGTCCATGACGGCCGAAGCCATGAAATACAAGCGCATGGCCCTGGCCATCTTCGACCCCAAGACCAACACCATCCGCTTCGACCTGACGTACGGCCACAAGGGCCCGGTCAAGGCCACCTACGCGCCCGGCCAGGGCGTCACGGGGCAGGTACTGGACAGCGGCAAGCCCATCATCGTGGAGGCCATGGAGCGTGACGAGCGGTTCCTGAACAAGGCCATGGGGCGCTCGCCCAAGGAACTGGCCGAACTGTCCTTCATCTGCGTGCCCATCTCGCGCATCAACGCCGACGGCGTGACCGAGGCCCTGGGCGTGCTGAACGCCGACATCCCCTGCCAGCCCCTGGACGTCCTGCGCATGCACTGCGCCTTCCTGGAGGTCCTGGCCGCGGTCATCGCCCGCCAGACGGCCTACCTGCAGGAGAACATGGCCCAGAAGGAACTGTGGGCCTCCATGGGCTTCCTGGGCGAGGCCATGGACCGCGAGAAGGCCCTCATGCAGGCCAAGATCGTGGCCACGTCCAAGGCCATGGCCTTCGTCATGGGACAGATCATGCAGGTCGCCTCCAGCAAGGCCTCGGTCCTGCTGCGCGGCGAGTCCGGCACGGGCAAGGAGCTCCTGGCCGAGGCCATCCACAACGCCAGCTCCCGGCGCTCCAAGCCCCTGGTGCGCCTGAACTGCGCCGCCCTGCCCTCGGAACTGCTGGAGAGCGAGCTCTTCGGTCACGAGCGCGGGGCCTTCACCGGCGCCGTGGGCACCAAGAAGGGCCGCTTCGAGCTGGCCCACACGGGCACCCTCTTCCTCGACGAGATCGGCGAACTGAGCGCCGAGGCCCAGGCCAAGCTGCTGCGCGCCCTGCAGGAGGGCGAGATCCAGCGCCTGGGCAGCGAGAAGAGCATCAAGGTCGACGTGCGCATCATCTGCGCCACGCACCAGCCCCTGGAGAACCTCATCCAGTCGGGCCGGTTCCGCGAGGACCTCTACTACCGCATCAACGTCTTCCCCATCTTCATCCCGCCCCTGCGCGAGCGCCGGGAGGACATCCTGCCCCTGGCCGAGTACTTCCTGGAGTTCTTTTCCAAGGAGTACGCCAAGAACATCAAGCGCATCTCCATGCCGGCCATCGACCTCCTGACCCAGTACCAGTGGCCGGGCAACGTGCGCGAACTGCGCAACTGCATGGAACGCGCGGCGCTGATCTGCAACGAGGAGGCCATCCGCACCTACCACCTGCCCCCGACCCTGCAGACGGCCGAGAGTTCCGCCACGGACAACCAGCTGTCCTTCGGCGAGGCCGTGGGCAAGTTCGAGCAGGAGATCCTCGTGGAGGCACTGCAGAAGTGCGGCGGAAACATGCTGCAGGTGGCCCGGGAACTGCGCGCCAGCTACCGGATCATCAATTACAAGATCAAGAAATACAATCTCGATCCGAAAAAGTACGACGTGCGGGGCAAAACGCGCAAACCCTGATTGCGGGAGGGCTGCGCCTGGGCTATGCTGACGCTGTTCAGCCCAGCCCGGCAAGGAGTGACTCCATGCAGCCCTCGCCCCCGAAACGCGCCCACATCCGCACCAGAATCCTCGACCGTCTCGCCCGCTGCGAGGAACGGGGACATGCTCCGGACAGGCTCACGGCGCTGAACATCTTCTACGAGCTGGGCCTGGAGTTCGAGTCCCTGCACGACTTCAAGTCCCTCTGCGTGCTCGTTCCCGACATCTGCCTGGGAACGCCCGCTTCCCTGTACATGCGCGGCCCCAAAGGGGATCTGCGTTTGCGCCGCACCACCAGCGCCCAGGAGGCCAGGGTCTTCAGCCTGCCCGACCCGCCGTGCCCCGAGTCCCCGGGCATCGTCCGCACGGCCGGCGGCACCGTCGTGACCATCTGCGACTCCGAACACCAGCCGAGGCTGATCGGGGCCCTCGTCCTGCACCGCGAGGCCCCGCCGGACGAGGACGCGTTCTGGCTGGAATTCGCGCGCGGGGCCGCCCGCATCATGGCCGTCAAGCAGACGGCCGTGAGCAACCGCAAGCACCTGACCTTCATCAGCAACCTGGTCCGCGACATCGGGCACAACGTCATCGTGCCCAACATCCAGTTCAAGCTCCTCTTCCTGCAGCTCGAACGCCAGCTGACCCGGCTGCAGCGCAGGATCGACGGGCTCACTTTGCCCCGGCACGACGCGCCGGACCTCGACGCGCGCCTGGAGCTGCCCGTCCTGGCCCGGGACCTGCTGTCCCTGCAGAAGACCATCTCCAGCCGCTTCCAGCAATCGAGCCTGTTCCTGGAAAGCCTGCTGCGGCGCGGCCACTTCGAGAAAGGCGGCTACGACCTTCTCCTCAGGCCCTGCAGGGTCAAGAGCCAGGTCTTCGAGCCGCAGATCGAGCGCTTCCTGTCCATGTTCCGCTCCCAGGACATCCGCATCGAGGTCGCCCCGGACGTGCGCATCGACGAGGAGATCGTGCTGCAGGCGGACCTGGGCCTCTTCTCCCAGGTATTCGCCAACCTGCTGGCCAACGCCATCAAGTACACGCGGCCAGCCGACGGGGAGAAGCTCATGCGCTACGGATGGGAGACCGTGCCCGACGCCTTCGGCCAGGGCAGGGAGGGCGTGCGCCTCTTCGTGGCCACGACGGGCCCGGAGATCCCGCCCGGGGAGCAGGCCCGGCTGTTCGACGAGGGCTTCCGCTCGGCCGGGACGGACAGCGAGGACGGGAGCGGCCACGGCCTGTCCTTCGTCAAGCAGATCGTCGAGCTCCACCACGGCCGGGTCGGCTACGCCTACGAAGCGCCCATGAACATCTTCTCCATCATCATGCCCCGCGCGTAGGGCGCCGGGAGGCAGAGGCGGGAACATGCCCGAAACCATACTGATCATCGAAGACGAGGCGACCTTCCGCGAGGCGTTGCGTCATTTCCTGCAGGACGCCGGCTTCGCCGTGCGCGAGGCCGTGGAGGCCCGCCGGGCCCTGGAACTGCTCGAAACCGGACCGGCGGACATGGTCCTGCTGGACCTCGGCATCCCGGGCGTCGACGGCCT
>JANJWV010000008.1 GCA_024709365.1 Desulfomicrobium sp.
TATAGTCAGGCGCCATATCCCAGACCATTTGGCTGATAACGCCGAAAATATTGCTGACGAATTGATCGCACATTTGAACAGCGAGGAATGTAGTGTTCCGGTCGAGTTTCCTGTCAGCTCAACTGCACTGATGCGGCTAACACACATTTCTGGCGCGTCTAACTCTTGGAAAATGTCGTTCGATCGAAAGTCACTTGGGACGAGCGATGCTGCGGATGTATATTACGACACAAGAGCACAAAAGCTAGTACTTCGCAATATTCCCGAAAAAATGAGAGAATTGATCGAGGAAGAGCTCGCAAATCGGAGATAAGAGTAGGCATTTATGTCGATCGAGCAGATAGTTGAACTTTATCGTATCTGTGGGAGACCACCACTTGATGGGGTTCATTTCGCAGGAGAAGCTGACTTCACACAAGTCAAAGCGCTTGTTCGCAGAATAATCAATGACGATATAGCTCGTTTTGATGATCTTTTTGTAGATAGTTTAGATGTTCTTTATGATATTGATAACCTCCCAGATCACGGGGAAAGAATTAGTTTTCGCCTGCGATTGCCAACTCACTCTTCATCAACATTTCATAACAACATATCAAGCTTACTATATGTTGATCCGCGCATTTCACACGGAGAAATGCCTTTGGATTATTACATAATTGATGACGACTACTATAGCAATGATCTTGTTGCCCCTGAATACATAGAGTCTCTTGGACGCATTTGCCAGCTAATAAAGGGACTCTCTAGTCTAGCTCACTACCACGATGAAAAACCCAGTAACGGGTTCTTGCGGTTGGTGTTTATTCAATCTACTAACGGGGCCCTTGTTAAGCCTGTTGAACTGGAAACGAGAGTCACGTTATCGGTGATAGAAGCCGCAGTCGACCTTGAACCCCGACTTGTAGTAGAATTGAGTGAAAGTCGCGCGGCCAACGACCCTCACTTTTCAGCTAAGGTGGGCGTCTTCGGCACAAGCTTGGCAACATTTGTCAGCAATCGGCCTACCGGCGGGGCATTTGATTTCTTAATTATACATTGGCGAGAGTTTGTCGCAGAATACCAGCGCGACTTAAGCACTTATCTTAGTGGCTTTGCATTTCACAAGGCCAAAACAGAAGTTGCGGAAGCAGAATTGAAGATTGCCGGGGAATTTTCCAAAGTTTTAAATGAAATGTCTGGGAAATTACTAAGCATACCTGTTTCTGTGGCAGCAATAATTGCAATGCCAAAAGCAAGCTCTATATATGAACAATCACTCATATTGCTTGGTATTATCATAGCATCATATATAATCTGGAGGACTGTTGAAAATCAAAGACGTCAATTTGACAGAATTGATCACGCAAAGGAAATAGTTATTTGCGCCATAGAAGGAAAGAAAGAGTCATATCCACAGGAATTATCAGTTGCAGTTGATGATTTAACAAAATTTTTGAGAAGTGACGCAAATGCTCTAAGAAAAAACCTACAGCTCTTTGGCGTAATGAGCTGGCTTCCTCTTTTTATTGCAATTTTATCTTTATTTTATGTGTATAAAAACAATGTTATTTCTTTATGGCCAACAATTGTTGACTGTCTAAATCAATATTTTCTCGAAAATATTAAATTTGCCATAGAATATATTGACTCCGCCCTGCGGGGCATTACTTTATTCATTTCCTAACGCCTAAGTAATTTACAAGTCTCCGCACCCCGCGCCTCTCCTTCTGAAATCTCCGCATATTTCCCGCATTCTGAGCTCTGCATGGTCGCACAGCCACCGACCACCTCCCAAACAAAGCCCCGCCGGAGAATGGGCCCGGCGGGGCAACTACCAACCAGGAGGCCGCATGCTCCGTCGTATCTTGGGTGTCGCCGTCAAGGGCGTCGAGGCGTTTCTCGGCAGCACGAAGCTGCAGATCGTCTACTGCTTCCTTGCCGTGGCCATTCTCTTCCTCGCGCTGTGGGCCCATAGCCCGCAGCAGATCCCCGTTGTGGTCTACAAGCTCCTGCTGGCGCCGCTTGGCGGTCTCGCCGGCTGCTGCGTGTGGCTCGCTCTGGTGCCCTACGCCAACCCCTCGCGCTACCTGGTCAAGGACTGGCGCAGCGATCCGGACGCCGACGTAGACGGCAAGGCCGACTTCGAAGTCGCCCCGGGCTATGAGGCTATCTTCTGCACGTGCCTGTTCTGCGCGGCCTTGGCGTTCGTCCTGGGCATGCTGGCCGTAGGGATGGGCCTGTGACGCTCCGCCAGGCGCTGATCATTCTCGCCGCGCACGCAGCCCTGCTGCTCGTCGCCACCTGGGCGATGTGCGGTCCCCTCATCCCGCCCCAGGCCAACCAGCACCGCTCGCTCCTGACCCGGGAAGCCCGCATGGTCTGGGGTCTCGACGCGCCGGTCGCCACCTTCGCCGGCCAGATCCATCAGGAATCACGCTGGGACGAACGGGCCGTCTCCAGGGCCGGGGCCCAGGGCTTGGCCCAGTTCATGCCGAGCACTTCTCGGTGGTTGCCCCGGGTCGCCCCCAAAACCGGAGAGCCGCTGCCTTTTTCGCCATCATGGTCGATCCGCGCGATGATCTCCTACGACCGCTGGCTCTGGAAGAGGGTCAAGGCAGCATCGAACTGCGACCGCTGGAGCATGACGCTGAGCGCCTACAACGGCGGCCTGGGGTGGCTCGAACGCGACCAGGCGCAGACCAGGCTGGCCCACATGAACCCGCTCCTATGGAGCCACGTCGCCCTGCACAACGCCGGAAGATCCGCCGCGAACATCAGGGAAAACAGGGCCTACCCGTCCAGAATCCTGGGCAGGTGGACAGAACTATATCGGGCGGCTGGGTGGGGCACAGGAGGATGCGATGTTGAGTAGCATCCTGAAGCTCATCACCGGCCAGCGGGGCGTCATCCCGCTGGCCGCCATGGCAGCCATGCTCCTGGCAGCCCTCGCCTGGATCTACGTCCAGGGCCTGCGTTTCGACGCTGCCCGGGCGGACGCCGCCAGGCAGATCCAGGCCGAGCGGGTGGCCCATGACGAAACCAGGCTGCGGCTTGCCGCCGCCGGCCATGAGATCGTGAGGCTGGAGTCGGCCTTGGATATGGCCAGAAGCTCGACCGCAGCAGTGCAGGGCAGCCTGCGTGATGCGCTGGCACGCGAGGCCGAAGCTGCCGGCGCAGCTGCCGCACGCAAGCGGATCCTGGACCAGATGCGCACGCGGCCCAGGACAGGAGAAACCACGGAGGTGATCGACGATGCGACGCGTACTGCTGTTGTTGGTCGGATCAATCGCCCTCTGTAGCTGCGCCGCGGCCACGCCGCAGGTCGCGGTCACCGTGCCGGTCGTCGAATGCCCGGCGCCGCCGCGTCCGGAGCTGCCGGGGCTGGATCCGGCAAGCCCTCTCGACAGCCCGACGAACATCGAAGCGATCATGCTGCGCGACGACATCATGCGCGGCTACATCCGCGGGCTGGAAAGCTGCGTGGAGTGCTACCGGGCACAAGCTGGGGCCGGCCATGACTGATTTTTCGCAGCGTCTGGCGAAGGTGCCGCCCAAGATCATGGAGATGGCCCGGGCCACGACCTGGTCCGACGCTCCTTTGTCCGAGGTGCTGCATACGGCGGAGATGCTTATGCGTCGCCTGGCAGGCTCCGCGCTTAGCGAAGACCGCCCGCTGATCCAGCCGTTCCTCACGGCGCGGGAGGCGCGGATCATTCTGGAGGCCCTCGTCGGGCATGAGACAGTGTTCGAAGATGACGTGGCTGTACTGCGCAAGCTGCAGGAATGGTTCAAGGGGGCGCTCGATGGACGAGGTTGACGACTCCCAGAAAGCAGAGCGCCTGTACCGGGAAGAGGCCTTGGCCGCCAAGCGTCCGGTGGGGAACCCAGGCTGCGTGAGTTTCACCAGGTGCGCCGAGTGCGACGAGGAGATTCCGGAGCGCAGGCGCAAGGCCATCCCGGGCTGCAGGCTGTGCGCCGCGTGCCAGGCCGAGCAAGACCGCAATTCTCATTTTTCGTGAACAAGGAGCGTGAATGAATCCCCAAGAAATCCAGACCTTAATCAGCGCAATGCAGACCATCGCCGCCGTTCTTTCCGGCCTGGGTGTGCCTGGCCTTATTGCCCTGGCCCTGGCCGCCCCGGCCTTGGTGCTTGTGACCGTGCTCGTGCTCGACCACATCCGGAACACGCGCATGGCGGTGATGCAGCAAGAGTTCCGCGCCGACACCGCGCGCATTCTGGATGCGTACCGGAACAACACGAGCAAGATCCTGGAGGCGTACCGTGTGGACACCCAGTCCGTTTGCAAGGAACTGGGCAAGGAACACGCCGAGGCCGTGAGGTTCTACAACGACAACGTGGAACTGGTGAAGGATTACGAGCGGATGGCTGATGCACTGCAGACCTTGGTTGTCAATAACACTAGGGCCGTTGAGCGGCTCATCACAATCGTGGAGGCGCGAGCGAAATGAGCGAACGACGCGAGAACATCGGACACCGCGAAGACCTGCGCTCCAGGCGCAAGCTGGTGGCCGCGGAAGTCCAGGCCCTGCGGGATTCCATCCGCGCGGCCCTGCCCCTGGCCGGAGAAGTGCACGAGATCGACGGTGAGCACGTCCTGAGCCTGAGCTTGTCCATGAAGGAAAAGGCCGACGAACTGGCTGGCCTGGACCGCAAGATCGCCATCCTCACGCGCGAACTGGACGGGTAGGCGTATGGGCTGGGAACATCCACCCGAAACCGTATGGAAGGCGCAGGAGCTCTACTGCTGCGACCGCCTATCTTTTGACCGCGTGGCCGAACTGACTGGAGTATCGGCCACGACGCTTAAGGCGTGGGCGGACACGTACGGCTGGCGCGAGAAACGCGTGGAGGTCGCCAGGGCAGAAAGCGACATCCGGGTCAACATCATCCTGGGCCGCAAGAAGGTTCTGGATAGTTTGCTTGGAGCCAAGGGCGGGATGGAAACGTCCCAGCTGTCGTTTGCCGTTTCGGCGCTGGAAGGTCTGGCCATGAAGCAGCAGGAAGCGGTTCGTGCCGGAAGGATCCTGGAGCAGGCCTCAGTCACGTCCGAGATCCGAACGGTCACGGACATCCCGGCCGCACTCGAAGAGGCAGTGATGTTGAAGCTTTCCATGATCCTGGCCGACCCGGGCCAGGTCGACTTCAAGGCCGTGAAGGACCTGAAGCAGGCCATGGACTACGTGGCCCAGCTGAAGCCGAAGGACGCCGCGGCGCCCAAGGCCAAGGGGCTGACCGTGGAGAGTGCCAACGAAATCCGCCGCAAGATCCTGGGGATCAAATGAGCGCGCAGCTGCCGGACGCAAAACTCTTTTCCTTCGGGGAGCATGAATCTGAATCCGCCCCTGCGGTATTGCTCGGGTACCAGCGGACTTGGGTCGCGGACAAGGCCGAAGTCAAGATTGGGGATAAGTCCCGTCGAATCGGCATTACATGGGCCGAGGCCGCAGATGACGTGCTGGTCGCTGCCACCGAAGGCCGGGACGGTATGGATGTTTTGTACATCGGCTACAACCAGGAGATGACTCGAGAGTACATCCAGACCTGCGCCTGGTGGGCCAATGCATACCACAAAATATGCACAGAGATCGAAGAATACCTTTTTGACGACCCGGATCCGGACAAAAATATTACGGCCTTCCGTATCACCTTCGCCTCAGGGCATGAGATCGTGGCTCTGTCCAGCCGCCCGACCAACCTGCGCGGCCGCCAGGGCCGGGTGGTCATCGACGAAGCCGCGTTCCACGACGACCTGCCCGGGTTGATGAAGGCCGCCCTGGCCCTGCTTATGTGGGGCGGCCAGGTCGTGGTCATCAGTACCCATTTCGGCCAGGACAATTACTTCAATACCCTGATTGAAGACTGCCGCGCTGGCCGCCTGCCGTACTCCATCCATCACATCGATTTCGACGACGCCCTTGCAGACGGCCTTTATCGCCGGATCTGTTTGGTGCGCGGCCTGGAGTGGACCGAAGAGGCGGAGCAGGAATGGCGGGCCAAGATCATCAAGTCCTATGGGGACGACGCGGACGAAGAACTGTTCTGCATCCCGTCCAGCGGTACGGGCGTGTACCTGACGCGCAACATGATCGAAAGCGTCATGAAGTCGGACATCCAGGTCATCCGCTGGGAGCCGCCGGCCCAGGACTTCGTGGACTGGCCTTTGGACAGGGCCCATTCCTGGACCTGGGATTGGTGCGACGAGCACCTGCGGCCACTGCTCAAGGGATTTGATCCTCGCTGGACACAGCACTTCGGCCAGGACTTTGGCCGCAATGTGGACCTATCCGTGTTCCATGTCGGCCAGGAAACGGGGACCCTGGATATCGCCACCAGGTTCATCTTGGAGCTACGCGATTGCCCCTTCCGGACCCAGGAGCAGATCCTGTCCTACATCGTGGACCGCATGCCGCAGTTCCGCTCCGGGGCCATGGACGCCCGTGGCAATGGCCAAGCCCTGGCTGAGCTGATGCGGCAGAAATACGGCCCGGACCGCATTTCCGAGATCATGATTACCGAGTCCTGGTACCGGGAAGTCATGCCGCTTTTAAAAGCCCAGTTCGAGGACAGGACCATGGATCTGCCCAAGGATGCGGCCATCCTGGACGATTACCGTGCCATCAAACGAGTGCGCGGAGTGCCCAAGATCCCGGATGCTCGCACCGAAGGCGCCGGCGGCAAGCGCCACGGTGACGCAGCCGTGGCCGGGGCCATGCTGGTCTATGCCGTCAAGAAAATGGAGGGCGGAGAGCCATTCGAAGCTCTGACCGCGATGTCATCTCACTCCAGCCAAATGTTTAGGGGGTACTGATGTCAGGAATCTGGACATCTCCCGACACTTACGTCGAATTTGAAGCGCCAGGCCGAGAAGATCTGGCGCGTGAGCTGTACACGCCAGCTGCCGCGATGGGCTTCGACCCGGCGGAGTGGATCGGCTACCTGCCGGACCCGGACCCCGTTCTGCTCAAGTCTGGTGATGGCGTACAGGTACTGCGCGAGTTGACGGCTGACGCCAAGGTCCTGTCGTCCATGCAATTGCGTAAGATCGGAACTCTGAAGAAGAAAAACTACGCGCTGACAGCCGGGAAGCTTGGCGGAGCTGGGGCAACGCCGGAAGCTGAGCGCCTTGCCGCGGATCTTCGTGCTGATCTTGAGAACATCGACCTCTACAACCTCTGGTCCCAGGTGTTGGACGCGCCGTTCTACGGCTACGCGGTCATCGAGATCATTTGGGAGGCAACCGGAGGGCGCATGCGCATTGCGCGTCTGCGACCGCGGCCGCACGAATGGTTCGGCTGGGACAGTGACGACGTTCTCAAATTCAAGGGCCTCCAGGGCGCGCTTGCAGAGCCTGTCCCGGATTCAAAAGCCGTCGCCGTGCGGCACTTCCCGGACGCGGTCAATCCGTACGGACTGCGGTTGCTGTCTCGATGCCTTTGGCCGGTGGCCATTAAAAAAGGGGGAATCCGCTTCTGGACGACGCTTTGCGAACGCTTCGGCATGCCTTGGGTCATCGGCAAGGCTCGGTCTTCAGCATCCAAAACGGAACGCCAGGACATGCTGAACAACTTGTCGCGGATGGTTCAGGACGCCGTCGCCGTAATCACGTCAGGATCGGAGGTGCAGGTTCATTCCGTCACAGGCACGACCGGAGATCTGCACCCTAACCTGGTGCGCTACATGGACAGTGCCATCGCCATGGTGCTTATGGGCCAGACCCTTACCGCAGACATCGGGAATACAGGGTCCCGCGCCGCTTCGGACACGCATTATGATGTCCTGGGCGATCTCCAGGACGCCGATGAAACCTTGATCTGTACGTTTATGGAGAATCTCGCCTGGACGTACTGTCAGGTGAATGCTCCGGGCGTGCCAACCCCGTCGTTTGCGTTTGTCGAACCCGAAGACCATAAGGCCCAAGCGAGTTTGGATAAGGATCTCAAGGATACCGGGGTCAGTTTCACGAAGATCCATTATGTCCGGCGTTACGGGATGGCCGAAGATGAGTTCGAGGTCGAAGGCGCTGCGCCGACACGGGCAAGCAGTGCCCGCCCGGAAATGGGGCTCGCGTTTTCCTCACCCATGGCTGATGCACGATTTTCGCCGGACCAGGCGGCCATAGAGAGGCTGATCGCAGGTGTCATGCCAGACGCGGTTGGGGCCACGGAGGGCATGGCCAGAGAGATTGACGGCCTGATCCGCAAGGCCAAGTCCTTCGAGGAACTGCAGGCACTGCTCGCCGCGTATCTGGATGAGGCCGGCGAAGATCCGCTGCAGGACGTAATGCACCGCGCCCTGGTCGCCGCCGACATGCACGGCCGTGACGTGATCGGAGGCGATGGCGATGACTGAACTCAAGGCCCTGCCCATGTCCGAGGCCTTGGAGTACTGGCTCTCCAAGGTCAAGTTGTCTCCCAGGGAGTTCTACGCCCTGGCCGAAGAGTACCGCGTGCTGGCTTTCACGGTCAGCCGCTTGGTCCGGGCCGACATGCTGGCCGAGATATTCGAGGCCATTTACCGGGCCATCCAGGACGGGACGAGCTTTGAGACATGGTCCAAGGACCTGGAGCACATCTGGGTGGAGAGTGGCTGGGTCGGCCTCCAGGCCTGGCGCATCGACACCATCTTTCGAACCAATATCCAGACCGCGTACAACGTCGGCAGGTACAAGCAGATGATGCTGGTCTCCGATGCCAGGCCGTACTGGCAGTACTCGGCCGTCAACGACTCCCGCACCCGCCCCACGCATCGGGCACTTCACGGTCGGGTCTATCGTTTCGACAGTCCATTTTGGGACACGTGGTACCCGCCCAACGGCCACCGGTGCAGGTGCAAGGTCAAGGCTCTCAGCGAGCGACAAGTGCAAGAGCGGGGGCTCAATGTCGGCGAAGGCAATGGCATTGGAGAACTGATCGAGCCACCAGGTCCGAATGGTCCGCTCCCGGCCAGACCGCTCATGCCTGACCGGGGGTTCGAAGGGCACCCGGGTAAGGAGGCGTGGTCGCCAGACCTGAGCAAGTATCCGGACGTGCTAAGGGCGAAGCTGGAGCAAAAACTGGCCGAACCTGCCTAAAATGAGAACGGCCCGCATTTGCGGGCCGCTCTTTTATAGGTCGTCAGGTTGGTTATCCAAAGCATCAAGGAACGACGCCTCTATCCATGGTCCTTCTTCAAACAGATCTTTAGCAATCCCAAACAATGCTTCTTCATCAACATTCGGGAACTCTTTATGGAGGATGGCTTGAATTTCAAAAGGATACTCGTAAAGAGGATATTGATACCCTCCTTCTCGCCCATCCCACGGTGAACGATCAACGGCAAGCGTATGAGTCGAGGCGAACCAGTCCTTGATCCGCTCTGGATCCACTGGCGGTTTGACGTGCCGCAGGATCTTCTTGGGAAGGTCTCCCGCAAATGACGTCTCCTCAACCTCCACGAGGTCAAAAACATAGTTTGCAGGTCTGTTCGCACAGTGGGGTACTCGGTCGCCGTCGCCAGCCCCTAAATAGTGGTCTACAGCACCATGATAATGAATTTCGCCACATTCGGGACATCTGAAGACAAGTTGGCCGGGTTTGTCTGGGTCTTCATCCCGGAGCGGTCGGTATCTCACCACTGCCACTTTGATCAGCCTAGTTCCGGATGGTTGGACCCTGTCTTCGAAGACATGCGCTGGTCGCAATGCTCCAGTGTCCTTCAACGCATGCTTTTGAAGCAGGGACCAATTGTCCCAGTCGTTCTCACGGGCGACCTTGTCCAGTGCTTCCGCATGCGAGCACCCCTCGGCTTTTTTGATGGCCTTGGCGCGCTTTTTCAACGTGGAGATTTCTTGGGAAGAAAAACGGTTCATAACTCAAGCCTCCATAACGTAATGCCATTGAGACATCCGCCCACAAACACCTCCGGCAAGTTATGCAGGGAAGAGTTATCAAAAGAGAAGAGATGACACTGCTTTGAAGCTTCGCGGTGTGGGCGCGCGGGCATGTGTTGCTGCCTGAATAATACATACCCGTCTCGGTTGCGGTGGTCAACCATGACCACCAGGTGAGCCATTTTTTGCGCCTACGCGCACGCTATTTGAGATTTGTCCGCACCACGCGCCCTCTCTCCCGAATACACCCGCAAATTGCGGCATTGTCGCGCTCATGAAGGCGATCCGCACCACAGAGCCTCTCCCCTCGGGCGGCAAGAAAACGAATTTGGCTCATATTCGCCTTCTAACGCATTTTGACATGTCACCCGGGCGCTGGGTTGGGGACAGGCATTTAGACTAGTTTTGCACTAGTGCAATTTGCGAAATTCGATCGGTCTGGGTGGCGTATCGGATGTCACTGGCGGCCGGACGGCGACCAAGCCCAAGCAGGGCGCGGAGGTCAGATGAAGAAAAAAGAACTGGTTGAGGCCCTTTCTGCCAAGTCCGGAGAAAGTCACGCCGCCTGCGAACGTGTGCTGGACGCGCTGTCCGATGTCGCCGTCCCGGCTCTCGTCTCCGGGAATAGCATCCCGCTCACCGGCCTGGGCAAGCTGACCATCAAGCGGCTTGCGGCGCGGACGCTCAGGAGTTTCGGGCAGCAGGTGGATGTTCCGGAGCGTCCGGCGGTTCGTTTTCGGCCCGGGAAGGCCCTGAAAGAAGCCATGGGGGCGTGATGAACTGGCAAACTATTTTCCGGGCCGGAACCCACACGGACAGCCAGGGCCGCCAGCAAACATTCACCGCCGGCGACATAGACCGCATCGTCGCAAGCTACGATCCGGCCAAGCGAGAAGCGCCTTTGTGTTTCGGCCACCCCAAAGACAACGCGCCGGCTTACGGCTGGGTGGAAAGCCTTCGGCGTGTCGGTAACGACCTGCAGGCCAAGTTCAAGGACGTCCCGGAGAACGTCCGGCAGATCGTAAGCGCTGGGCGCTACAAGTATAAGTCCGCCTCATTTTTCGCGGATGGCAGCCTGCGCCATGTTGCCTTGCTGGGGGCGGCCCCTCCGGCCATCGCCGGCCTTGGCCCCGTCCAATTCGGAGAGGGGCAGGAATATTTCGAATATCAGTTTCAGGAGGAGACCATGACTGTCGAAGAGCTGCAGAAACAGTTGGAAGAGGAAAGGGGCCTGCGTGCGGCGGCGGAAACCAAGGCCGCCACGGCTGATGCCGAGGCCAAGCGGGTCGAAGCGGAATTTTCCGCACAGCAGAAGGAACAGCAGAAAAAGGACCGCGGCGCGAAATTCGACGCCCTGGTCAAGGACAGTCGCGTTCAGCCCGGCGACAAGGACAAGGTTCTCGAGTTTGCCAAAGCCCTGGGCGACAGCGGGCAGGAAATCAGCTTCTCCGCGACCGAAGGCAAAAAGGATCTGGAGACCCATTTCTGGGACTTCATGGCCAGCCGCCCGCAGCATGGCCTGTTCAGCGAATTTTCAGCCCCGGCTCAGGATAAGGCCGTCGAAATCGGCAACCTGACCAACCACGTATAAGGAGGTCTCGCCATGCCCATCAACGGAGCTCTTGGCACTGTTTCTTATGACGATGTCCGCGCCCGCGGCGCAGGTCACCATCCGGTCATCGTGGTCGGAACCTTCGCCGCCGATCAGGGCATTTTGCCCCTCGGCCTCTTGCTGGCTCGGCAGGCAGACGGCTCTTACGCGGAATACGACGCCGCGGAAGAAGCGCCGCTGAACGCAGCTGTGGCCGTTCTGGATGAGAACTTGGACACGGCCAAATCCACCTCGGGCCTGGTCATCATTCACGGGTCCGTGCAGTTGCAGCATCTTAAGGTTGGCATCGTGGCTAAGGCCGCGCCAAGCGCTGCTGAAATCGCGGCCCTTCGCGATGCGACCATTTACACCGAATAACGGAGGACCATCATGTTTGATATTGCCAGCCTGTTTACCGTTGAAGCCTTGATCCGGCGCCTGAAGCAGCTCCCGATCCTGAAAACTCCGGTCATGGACAGCGTGTTCACCTATCGCCCGCAACAGGGCCTGCCCGTTGTCGGCGCGGACCTGATGCAAAACGTGGCCCGGGAGCTTCCTCTGGTTCGTCGTGGAGCCCCGTCCATCCCGGTCGCCCCGAACAGCGGAGCCGTGGCCTTTTATGAACCCTTGCCCGTCCGCCCCAACAGCCAGGTCACTGGCGCGGACCTGAACAACCTGCGCATCCTGGGCATGACCGGTCGCGAAGCCTGGGCCGCGGACAAGACCGAAATGCTTCGCCGCTCCTGCCGTAAGACCACGGAAGCAATGAGCGCCATCGCGCTGTCCGGCACCCTGAGCTGGCCCGTCCAGATCGAGGGCGGCGGATTCGACACGTACACCATTGCTTTTGGCAGCCCGCTGTCCGTTGTCCCGGCTAAGCTCTTTTCTGCTACCGATGCTAAGCTCAAGGATATCTTTGTCGTGCTCCAGGCGATGCAGGAGAAGCTTGAAGAAAAGGGTTACGGCTCCACCATGGAAATCTGGGCTGGCAAGACCGCTTACGAGGCCATCTTCGCCATCGCCGAAGCCAGTACGACCACGGCCAAGATCCGCGTGGAGCTGACCGAGGAAGGTATCAACATCGGCGGGTACCTGATCAAGCGTCGCGCCGAGACCTATCGCCACCCTGGGACCGGCACGGCTACGGCCTGCATGGACGTCAAGACGCTCCGCATGGTTGCCACGGACGCCGGTCACGCGCTGCCCTACTGCGCCCTGGACGACATGGAAGCCAACCTGCAGCCGCTTCCGTTCTTCGTGAAGCCCATCGAGCTGAAGGACCCCTCCGGCTACAAGCTGGTTGCCGAATCCAAGCCGCTGCCCATCCCGAACATGGACGGCGTGTGTGACGCGGTGGTGGTCGCCTAGCCATGTATTCGACGATCGCTGATCTGCTTAAGCTGCTGCCGGAAGACGAAGTCCTGCAGTTGGCAGACGATGACTCTTCCGGGTCTGTAGCCGACATCGTGGTCACGGCCGTATTGGAGGATGTCATCGACCAGGCAGATCGAGAAATCGACACCTACGTCGGCACCGTGCTGGAAGTTCCGCTTTCGCCGGTGCCGGCGGTCATTGCCAATCTTTCTACCAAGTTGGCGATCCATAACCTGTATCTGCGACGGCCGGCAGTCGCAGAACCGGACGTGTGGCAGAGAGAAACGACCAGATGCCAGCGCCTTCTAGAGGGAATCGCAGCTGGCAGGGTCGCAATTGGGGCCCCGGCAGGATCTTCGGTCGAGCCAGACAGCGGAGACCTGCTTGTGTTCGCTCCGGACCGGATCTTCAACTCTGACAAGTGGAATAAATTCTGATGATTGGCATTGCCATCCACCTGGATGCCGCCCCGGTTCAGCATCTGCTGGAACAACTGGTGGATAAACTGGCAGACATGACCCCGGTCATGGCCTCCATCGGTGAGATCATCATCGAACAGACCGACACGGCTTTCGAGACAGGGGCAAGCCCGAACGGGGCGCGCTGGGAGCCGTCCGGACGTGTGCTGGCCGAAGGCGGCCAGACCCTAGTGGATACGGGACGTCTGAAGAACTCCATCACCCGCTTGGTCAGCACGGATGCCGTCACGGTCGGGACCGGAGTCATTTACGGCGCCATTCACCAGCTTGGCGGCGTGATCCGGGCAAAACAGGGCAAGGCCCTGGCCTTTGGCGGCGTGGTCCGCCAGTCCGTGACCATGCCATCCCGGCCTTTTCTACCGGATGAGTCCAGCGTGGACTGGGCGGAAATCATCGCCACCCTGAAGGACTACTTACAATGATCACAACTCGGGCCGAGCACGAAGACGAGATCAAGCGCCTGCTGACCATGAAGCTTCCGGACACGGTCCAGGTGGGGTCCATGCCTCTGGGTCTGGACGAACCCAAGGCCTTGGACGTGCGCCCTGGCGGTGCTGTCTGGTTGGTTTATGCCGGGGGGAAACCCGACCCCGGCCAGGGGGACCAGGACGGCGCTCACCGCACGGGCTGGGTTTGGTCCTGCCTGGTACTGGCCAAGGCCTACCGGGGCAGTACCAAGGCCAATGCTAGTGCCCTTGAGCTGTTGGAAATTGTGGACGACGTTCTAAACGGTGCGGAAATCGACTTCAGGGAAGTTGTCAGCCTGGGAGACAAACTCCTGACCCTGCCCCAGGGCAAAGGTCTAATCGGCTATGAAGCCCAGTTCCGAGTCGAAGTATTCAAAGATCGAAAATAAGGCCCGCCAGGGCAAGGAGACAACATGAGCCAGTATTTTTCGTTCCGGGGCAAGGTCTATATCGCCCGCCGGGACGCGAGCGGCAACGCGCTCGGCTTTACGTTCGCCGGCAATGTGCCGAACCTCAGCCTCAAGCTGGGGGTGGAGAAGGATGAGCACATCGAAAGCCAGTCCGGCCAGGATCTGGTTGACGACGTCGATATCACGAAGCGCTCCGGCGAGGTGACGCTTGTCGCCGAGCAGTTGATCAAAGAGGTGATCGCCTTGGCATTGAACGCCAAGGTCACCATCGTGGCCACGGGTTCCAAAACCGACATCGCCCTGTGCTCCTCACCCGTGGTCGGTACGCCGTACATGCTTCCCGATGTGAACGTCAGCAGCGTGACGCTGGAAGCCGGTGGCTCGGCCGTCGCCACAGAGAAATTCACCGTCGACGAAGACTACGGCATGGTCACCTTCTTGGACGTGAACGGGATCTCCGGCGCGGTCACCGCCGACTACTCCACCGGTGCCGCCACCCACTACGCCTTGCATACGGACACCCTCCCGGAAGTCTGGATCAGGCTGAATGGCATCAACGCCAAGACGATGGATAAGGTCGCCCTGGATCTGTACCGCGTGGGCATGGATCCGGCCGAAACCTTGGAGTGGATCAACTCCAAGCGCAGCAACATGACGCTTCCCGGAATAGTCATGGCTGACATGACCAAGGATGCCGACGGCCCCCTGGGCCAGTTCGGGCGGTTCATCATTATCGGAGAATAACCGGGGGCGGCTTCGGCCGCCCTCGAAGCATGTGGAGGTGTGATGGATACCCTGAAGAATATAGTCCCTAACCCGGTCCGTCTCGATGTCGGCGGGGAGCGCATGGAGATAGCCCCCCGGGCTGCGGAGCACTTCCCGGCGCTGATGGCGGCTGCTGCGCCGATTTTGAATGAGCTGACGTCCGGAAATCTGTTTTACGCCCTAGCCAAGAACATCCGCGCCGTACAGGGCGTCGTGGCCGTCTGCGCGGACCGTGGCGTGGAATGGGTCGCTGCTCAGACGCTGCGCGACCAGGGCCGGCTGCTCAAGGCCTGCTGGGAGGCAAACGCCCCTTTTTTCGTCGAGGAGGTGCTCCCGGTGATCACGGATTTACTGGAGAGCATGACCGGTGCACTTGGGCCGCTGTCCTCGATGGCCTCGTCGGAGCCGGCTACAGACTCGACGAGCTCCTCAGGCTCCCAGCCGCCGGCTTGAACGATTTGGCCCAGGCCGCGGCCAAACGCAAACGCCGTGAACAGCTGGAGCGCATCACGGCTCTGCGCATCGCGATGCTCCCCCCGGACCCCTACCAGGACGCCATCAAGGAATTGACCGAATGAGCTCCACCTCCATGAAACTTGCCGTCGAGATCGAGGCCAAGGTCGCCCAAGCCAAGCAGGCGGTGGATGGTCTTGTCGCCAGTATCAAGAAGGTCGACCAGGCTGCCGCCGCTCGCACGGCTGCTGCGAAGCGGCAATCGCAGGTCGAGCAGGACATGGCAGTCATAGGCATCCGGTCAAATCGTGAGATCCGGGAAGAGATCGACAAGGTGGCGGCAGCGCTGCGCCGGCTGCGCACCAGCGAGGCCACAGCCTGGACCGGAGAGATGTCCAGGGCCTCGCAGGCTGCGGAAAAACGCCTGCGGGAACTCCGTCGGGAAATGAAAGGCGTGTCCGAGGACACCACCGCCCTGAACCGCAACTCCGGCATGTTGTCCACGACGTGGGGGAAGCTGACCGCGACATGGGTGTCCTTTCAGGCCGT
>JANJWV010000014.1 GCA_024709365.1 Desulfomicrobium sp.
CAGGCCCCGCGGGACATCGTCGTCAAAGTGCCTGCGAACTATCTCGAAGCCTACGAGGTGCGCGGCGACAGCATCGAGGTCAAGGCGCGGATGAAGGTCATCACCGGGACGGCGCCCGACAACCGCACGCCCATCTTCGACCTGGAGATGCGCGCCATCGAGTTCAGCCCCTACTGGAACGTGCCCTACTCCATCGCCAGCAAGGAGCTCGTGCCCGAACTGCGCAAATACCCCGCCCATTTCGATCGGCAGGGATTCGAGTTCGTGGCAGGCGGCAGCGTCATCAGGGAGTTCTCCTATGCATCCCTCGACGCGGTCATGCGCGGCGATATGCGCATACGCCAGCGCTCCGGCCCCAAGAACGCCATGGGGCCCATCAAGTTCGTCATGCCCAACAAGGACAACATCTACCTGCACTACACCGCCTCGCCACGGCTCTTCGAACGCCATCGCCGGGACCTGAGCCACGGGTGCGTCCGCATCGAGAAGCCGATGGAGCTTGCGAAATTCGTTCTCCAAGGCGAACCGCAGTGGGACGAGGCCCGCATCCAGGCGGCCATGGACTCGGGCGAATCATTCACCCTCAATCTGCGGGAGACGGTGCGCGTTGTCATCGCCTACAAGACGGTCAAAGTCAGAAACGACGGACAGGTCTATTTCTTCGCCGACGTCTACGGCCAGGACAGGCTGCTGGACAGGGCCCTGAGCGGTTCCGGTGACAGGGTGAACTAGGGGGTTTGACCTGGGCTTTTTTTTGGGTCAAAAGGGCTTCCGTGAAACACATGACGCATTCCCGCCGTGATTTTCTGGGGAGCCTGGCCAGGCTGGCGGTGGCCGGCGCCGCCGTCACGCTGACCCCGCCCGTTCTGGCCTCGGCAGCCATGGCCGCCCAGGCCAATTCGCGCCGCCTCTGCTTCGAGCACACCCACACCGGCAAGAGCCTGGACATCGTGTACGCCGTCGGCGACCGCTATGTGCCCGAGGCGCTTTCAAAGCTGAACGCCTTCCTCCGCGACCACTACTCCGGCCACGTCGGCCGCATGGACCCCAGGCTCTTCGACCTCCTGCACCGCCTGCGGCTGACCCTGGGCAGCAAGCAGCCCATCCAGGTCGTCTCGGCCTTCCGCTCACCCGCGACGAACAAGGAACTACGCCGCAAGGGCCACGGAGGGGTCGCCAAGAAAAGCCTGCACATGGAAGGCAAGGCCATGGACCTGCACATCGAGGGCGTGTCCCTGGCCGACGTTCGCGACGCTGCCCTGCGCTTCCGCAAGGGCGGCGTGGGCTACTACCCCGGAGACGGCTTCGTCCACGTGGACACGGGGCCCGTACGCAGCTGGTAAGGGCGGCGCCTGACCTCCGAAAAAATTCAAGGGTGATCCCGGCCGGCAGGCCCAGGTCACCCTTTCTTTTTCCGCACGCCCGCACGGGCATTGCGCCTCCGCCGGAAACCAACTACCTCAGGACATAACTTCCAGCCGAGGAACCCGCATGTCCGCTTCACCCAATGGCTCCCGGCGCCTGGCCGCAACCCTCCTGCTCTCAGCCCTGCTTTTTTCCGGCTGCGGCAACAGCTATTACCGCGGCCCCGTGACCGACCATTTCGACGGCGCAAAATTCTTCAACCCCTGGGACCCCATGCCGGGCCGCTTCGTCGAATTCCTCAAGTGGCGGCTGGGCGCAGACCGCGGCCCATGGCCCGACTCGGTGCCCGTGACGCCCGCCCTCCCCCCGCAGCGCGTCGACGGCGACGAGCTGCGCGTGACCAGCGTCGGGCACGCCACGCTCCTGCTGCAGACACGCGGTCTGAACATCCTGACGGACCCCATCTGGTCGCAGCGCGCCAGCCCATTCGGTTTCGCCGGGCCTTCGCGCGTGGCCCAGCCGGGCGTGCGCTTCGAGGACCTGCCGCCCATCGACCTCGTGCTGGTCAGCCACAACCACTACGACCATCTGGACCTTCCGACCCTCAAGCGCCTGCACGAGGCCTTCGATCCACTGGTCCTCACGCCCCTGGGCAACGACGCCATCATCCGTAAAGCCGTGCCGGGAATGCGCCTGCAGGCCCTCGACTGGCGGCAGCGCATCGACATCGCCCCTGGCGTGCGCGTTTCCGTGGAACCCATGCAGCACTGGTCGGCCCGCGGCCTCTTAGACCGCATGGAGGCCCTGTGGGGCGCGTTCGTCATCGATGCCCCGGGCGGTCCGGTCTATTTCCTGGCCGACGCGGGCTATGCCAAGGCCCTGTCCGATGAAGTCCTGGCGAAATACGGCCGGCCGCGTCTGAGCCTCCTCCCCTTGGGCGCCTATGAGCCCAGGTGGTTCATGGCCTACAACCACATGAACCCCGACGAAGCCGTGCAGACCTTCCTCGATCTCGGCGGGGGGCATGCCGTGGGCACGCAGTACGAAGTCTTTGCCATGGCCGACGAAGGCTACGACGACCCACGCCGGGATCTCGGAGCGGCCCTGCAGCGCCATGGCGTCGACCCGTCGCGCTTCCTTTTGCCGAAGCCCGGGGAATGGTTCACACTCCCCGCACGGTAGCAAGGGGCTTGGACGCCTGGGTTCGCCGATCAATATTTAAAATGACGCTTCAGGTTTTGCGTCGCGTGCGGTCTTCGTCGCGCTCCGGCCATGCGATGGAAACGGATCGCGTTGTAGGTATGTTCGCGGCCGACTGACGTCCTGACGGCTTGGGACGGAATTTCTCTGGATCGGGAAGGAACGGGCGGCGAAAACGGCCCGGCGGAAGACATCTTTCGCCGGGCCGTCTGTCATGGTGAAGGGATCAGGCGAGGTCGAAACGGTCGAGGGTCATGACCTTGTCCCACGCGGCCACGAAATCATGCAGGAATTTCTCCTGCGAGTCCGCGCAGCCGTAGACTTCCGACACGGCCCTGAGCTGGGAGTTCGACCCGAAGACCAGGTCGACGCGGGTGCCGGTCCACTTCAGTTCGCCCGTGGCGCGGTCCCGGCCTTCGTACACTCCTTCGGCTCCCTGCGCGGGCTTCCATTCAACACCCATGTCCAGCAGGTTCACGAAGAAGTCGTTGGTCAACGTTCCGGGACGGCTGGTGAAGACGCCGTGCGCGGACTGCCCGAAGTTGGCGCTCAGGGCGCGCATGCCGCCGATGAGCACCGTCATTTCGGGCGCTGTCAGGTTCAGCTGCTGCGCCCGGTCGACCAGCAGCTCCTCGGCCGAAACCGAGTACCTGCCCTTGAGGTAGTTGCGGAAACCGTCG
>JANJWV010000037.1 GCA_024709365.1 Desulfomicrobium sp.
GTCCACCTGAGGTAAAAGTGGTGGAATGGCTTGACTCTCCGGGAGGTGCGTGAGTAAGGGTGGTAAAAAGTGGTAAAAAGTGGGAAAGGGTGAGGGAAAAACATGTTCAGAGGGCATTCACATCGTTCGCAGGACCCGAAGGGGCGGCTCATGCTTCCCCCGGAGTTCCGTGACGAGGTGTTCGCCCAGTCGCCCGAGGGCAAGCTCATCCTGACGAATTTCGACGACTGCGTGGCCGCCTACCCCCTGCCCGAGTGGGAGCAGATCGAGCAGAGTTTTTCCAAGCTGAACATGGCCGACCGTCGCGTGCGGGACTTCCACCGGTTCTTCATCTCCGGAGCGGCCGAGGTGACCCTGGACAAGCAGGGGCGCGTCCTCATCCCGCCCCATCTGCGCAACTACGCCGGACTCCAGAAGGATATCGTCCTGGCCGGCGTGGGCCGCAAGTTCGAGATCTGGGATCTGGAACGGTTCGAGGCGCAGCGCACGGCCATGCAGGAGAATTTCGACCAGGTCATGGACGATCTGGCCGGCAACGGCTTCGAACTCCGGTTCTGATCCGAAGGGGCCATGGACGCATACTCCGAACACATCCCGGTCATGATCGACGAGGTCATGCACTGGCTCGAACCCAAGCCGGGCGGCTACTACATGGACGCCACCCTGGGCCTTGGCGGGCACGCGGCGCGGCTCATGGAACTGACCGGCGGCCAGGCCCACCTCCTTGGCCTGGATCGCGACATGCAGGCCCTGCAGAAGGCCGGTGAGCGGCTCGCCCCCTACGGGGAGAACGTGCATCTGGCGCACACGTCGTTCCAGAATTTTTCCGGCGCGTTGCGGGAGCTCGGCTGGGACCTCCTGGACGGGGTCGTGGCCGATCTCGGGGTTTCGTCCCTGCAGCTCGACAGCCCGGAGCGGGGGTTTTCCTTCCTGCACGACGGGCCTCTTGACATGCGCATGGATCCGGGGTCAGGCGGTGAGCCCGCGTCGAACATCGTCAACGGCGCCTCCTTCGAACGTCTGCGCCAGCTCCTGTGGGACTACGGCGAGGAGCCCATGGCCGGGCGCATCGCACGAGCCATCGTCGAGACCCGGGAAAAGGCCCCCATCGAGACCACCCTGGAGCTTGCCCGCATCGTGGCCGCAGCTTACCCGGCCAAGCGCCGCGCCCTGGCCCGCAACCATCCCGCGACCAAGACGTTCCAGGCCCTGCGGCTGGAAGTCAACCAGGAACTGAAAGAGGTCGAGAATTTTCTGGCGCGCATCGTCGATTACCTGCGCCCCGGCGCGCGCATCTGCGTCATCTCCTTCCACTCCCTGGAGGATCGCATCGTGAAGCGCGCTTTCCGCACGGAGAACACGGGCTGCCTGTGCCCGCGGGAGTACCCCGTCTGCACGTGCGGTCACGAGAAGAGGCTTCGCCTGCCTTTCCGCAAGCCCCTGCTGCCGGGGCAGGAGGAGATGCAGGCCAACAGCCGCAGTCGCAGCGCCAAGCTGCGCGTGGCGGAGCGCATCGCAGGGGGTGGGGAGTGAAGGGCCTGGGCTCGGGGTTTCTGGGCTTGGGGCTCGTGTTTGTGGTGACCATCGTTCTGGGTCTGGGGCTCGTCTGGGTCAACATCGAGAGAGTCGACCTGGCCTACGAGCTCAAGACCCTGGAGCGTGATCTTCAGGAAAAGCGTGATCAGCATTCGAAGCTGCAGGTGGAACGCCAGTACCTGCTCGCGCCGCCGACGCTGCGCGTCAGGGCCGAAGGGGCCGGGCTGCGTCCGCCGCATCGCGACCAGATCCGCACCTTGCAGGAATAGGTGAGGCACTCGTGGCCAAGACAGGAAACAAACCACCCAGGGACTGGAGCCGCGGCAAGGTCATCTTCGCCGGGGTTCTTTTCGCTTCGGCCCTCATGGGGCTCTGGGCGCGTGCTTATCACGTGCAGGTGGTCAAGGGTCCTGAGTACGCCAAGATGGCCAACCGGCAGTACTGGGCCTCGGAGACGGTGTCCGGCAAGCGCGGCGAGATTTTCGACAGAAACGGCCTGCTGCTGGCCAAGTCCATCACCAGCCCGTCGGTCTACGTGCGGCCCAACGAGGTCGGCGACGTCTGGGCTGTGTCCCAGCGCCTGGGCAAGATTCTCGGCCTGAACCCCGGCGACGTGGCCGGGCAGCTCAAGACCAAGAAGCGTTTCGTGTGGGTGGCCAGGAAGATCAGCGACGCGCAGGCCTCGGCCGTGCGCGAGGAAGGCCTGCCCGGGGTTTACCTTGAGGCCGAGAATTCCCGCCAGTACCCGCAGGGACACATGGCCGGGCAGCTGCTCGGTTTCGTGAACATGGACGGGAAGGGCATCGAGGGACTGGAGAAGGCCTTCAACGACCACCTCGCCTCGTCCTCGACCAAGTTCACGGTCCAGCGCGACGCCGCCGGCAACCGGCTGTCCTCGATCGACGGGGAGGATCGGGCTTCTTTCGACGGCCAGGACCTGCGGCTGACCATCGACAGCCAGGTGCAGCTGGCCACCGAGGACGCCCTGGCCCGCAGCGTGGCCAGGGCCAGGGGCAAGACCGGCATGGCCCTGGTGGTCGACGTGCCCACGGGCGATATCCTGGCCTGGGTGCACTATCCGCTTTTCAACCCCAACTCGGTGCAGAAGGTCAGCGGCGAATGGAAGAACCGCATCGCCGTGGACATCTTCGAGCCCGGGTCGACCATGAAGCCCGTCATGGTCGCGGCGGCGCTGCAGGAAAAGGTCTGCCAGCCCTCCACCAAGTACTACTGCGAGAACGGCAAGTGGAGCGTCAAGGGACGCCGCATCAAGGACACGCACAAGTACGAGAACCTGACCGTGAACGAGATCGTCCGCTACTCCAGCAACATCGGGTCGGCCAAGATCGGGCTGGCCATGGGGGCGGAGAAATACAGCCGGTACCTTCAGGCCCTCGGCTTCGGCAGGCCGGTGGGGCTGCCCCTGGCCGGCGAGTCGGCCGGGCTGCTCAGGCCCGCCCGCCAGTGGCGCGAGGTGGAACTGGCCAACATGGCCTTCGGGCAGGGGCTCGGCGTGACCATGCTGCAGATGGCCGAGGCCTACCTGTGCATCGCCAACGGCGGGGTGCGCATCCCGCTGCGGCTCCTGCACGAGCCCGACCGCCCCGTGGAGGGCGTGCGCGTCTTCGATCGGGAGGTGGCCGGACAGGTCATGGCCATGCTCGAAGAGGTGGTCCAGATGGACGGCACCGGCACCCAGGCGCGCATCGAAGGCGTGCGCATGGCCGGCAAGACGGGCACGGCCCAGAAGGCCAGCCCCACGGGCGGTTACGGCGGGGAGTACGTGGCGTCTTTCATCGCCGTGTTCCCGGCCGAGAAGCCCCGCTACCTGGTCTACATGCTCGTTGACGAGCCGCAGGCCGGGCACTACGGCGGCGTGCTGGTGGCCCCGGAGGTGCGCAACGTCGGCGTGCAGCTCCTGACCGCGACGGGCATGCTGACGGCCCCGGCGGAACCTCCCGCGGTCCAGGTCGCCCAGGCCCAGTCTCAGTCCCAGACCCGGCCGCAGCGCTTCGGCGGCCCGGTGGAGCGTCAGCAGAGCATCGTGGCCGACGCGGAATCCATGCCCGACCTGCAGGGCGCCACCGTGCGCGAAGCGCTGGAGATTCTGGTGGGACACGGCATCGTGCCCAAGATCAGCGGACAGGGCGTCATCGTCGGCAAACAGAAACCCCTCCCCGGCGAGAAATGGCCGGCGGACAAGCAGTGCCAGCTCTGGCTGGCCTACCAGCCAGGATAGGACGACCGTATGAATTTCGAAAACGTGCTGGACATGCTCAGAAACGGAACCGGCCTGCGCACCCACTCGGCCAGGGTGCAGGCCGGCGACGTCTTTGTCGCGCTTTCCGGCACGAAGGTCGACGGGGCGCGCTTCATCGACGACGCCGTGGCCCGCGGCGCCCGCGTCGTGGTGCACGGCCCGGCCGCTGTCGTGACGCCGCGCGAGGGAGTGGCCTACCTGGCCGTGGCCGACCCGGCCAAGGCCCTCGGCCAGCTGGCGCGCGCGGCTTTCGGCACGGAAGGCCGCCTGCCGCGGGTCATCGGCGTGACCGGCACCAACGGCAAGACGACCACCGCCCACCTGGTGCATCATCTGCTGCGGGAAAACGGCATTTCCGCGGGCCTCATCGGCACGGTGCGCTGTTGCTGGCCGGGCACGGACATCCCGGCCGCCATGACCACCCCCGACTGCCTGAGCCTGCACGAGCTGGTGGGCCGCATGACGCGCGACGGCGTCGAGTGCCTGGTCATGGAGGTGTCCTCACATGCCCTGGACCAGCAGCGCCTGGCGGGGCTGCCCGTGGAGGTCGGCGTCTTCACCAACCTGACCCAGGACCATCTGGACTACCACGGCGACATGGAACGGTATTTCGAGGCCAAGGCCCGTTTGTTCCTGGGCGAGGAACGTTGCGCCACGGGGTTGGTCAACGTGGACGACGAGTACGGCCGGCGGCTCAAGGCCGCGCGTCCCGACCTGCTCGGGTTCGGCATCGAGGCCGCCGACGCGCAGCTCCGGGCCGAGATCAGGTCTTTCGGCACGTGGGGCATGCACCTGGCCGTTCGCCACGGCGGAGCGGATTTCGAACTGAAGACCCCCCTAGTCGGGCGGCACAACGCCTACAATCTGCTCTCGGCCATGGGCGCGGGGCTCCTGCTGGGCCTCGACCCGGGCGCCCTGCAAAGCCTGGGCAGGGCCGTCGGCGCTCCCGGGCGGCTGGAGCGGGTGCCCAACGATCGCGGCCTCGACATCTTCGTCGATTACGCCCACACGCCCGACGCGCTGGAAAAGGTGTCCGTGGCCCTGAAGGCCATGGGCTTCGACCGCCTCATCACGGTCTTCGGCTGCGGCGGGGACCGCGACGCCACCAAGCGACCCCTCATGGGCCGGGCCGTGGCGCGCCACGCCGACGTGGTGGTCATGACCTCGGACAACCCGCGGACCGAAGACCCGGAGTCCATCCTCGACCAGATCGAACCGGGGCTGAACGGAGCCGGACACGTCCTGCGCGAGGCCGACCGCCGCAAGGCCATCGGGCTGGCCATAGACGCCATGCGCCCCGGCGACGCGCTGCTCATCGCCGGCAAGGGGCACGAGGACTATCAGATCGTGGGCACGGAGAAACGTCACTTTTCGGATTTCGAAGCGGTTCTGGAGCACCTGGCATGAACATGACCCTGCAGGACATAGCCGCCGCCATGGGCGCGAGCATCGACCAGGATCACGAGCGCGTGATCCGGCGGGTCAGCATCGACAGCCGCGCCGTGCAGTCCGGCGACCTGTTCTTCTGCATCGTCGGCCAGAAGCTCGACGGGCACGAGTTCGCCCGCCAGGCCGTGGACAACGGGGCTGCCGCCGTGGTCGCCAGCACGCCCCAGGATCTGCCCGTTCCGGTACTCCTGGTGCGGGACACGACGCTGGCCCTTGGGCGCCTCGCCCGCTGCTGGCGCGAGCGCTCCTCGGCCCGGGTCGTGGGCGTCAGCGGTTCGGCCGGCAAGACCACGGTCAAGGAGATGCTGGCGCAGGTCCTGTCCCTGCACGGCTCGGCGTCCAAGAATTTCCGCAACCTGAACAACCAGATCGGCCTGCCCCTGTCCATCCTCGAGATGTCCGGCCAGGAGGATTTCTGGGTTCTGGAACTCGGCATCAGCCGTCCCGGCGACATGGACGAGCTCGGCTACATCCTGGCCCCGGACGCGGCGCTCCTGATCAACATCGGCGGGTGCCACCTCGAAGGCCTGGGCAGTCTTGAAGGCGTGGCCGAACAGAAAAGCGTTCTGCTGGACCATGTCCGGACCGGCGGGTTCGCCTGCGTCAGCGCAGACTATCCCCTGCTGGCGCGGGAATGCGCGAAACGGTCCATGCGGAAGGTGACGTTTTCCGGCTGCGGCGCGATGGCCGACTATTCCTGCACCGGGCAGGAGAGCGTCCCGGACGGCATCCTCTACGTCCTGCGCGCCAAGGGGCGGGACATCCGCCTGCATGTGTCGTCCACGGTGCACGTGCCCGAGAACGTGGCCGCGGTCACGGCCATGGCCATGGAACTCGGCGTCCCGCCGCGCACCATCGAAGCCGGCCTGGCGTCCTTCAGCCCGGTGGCGCAGCGTTTCGTGCAGAACCGGGTGGGCTCGTGGCTGTTCATCGACGACACCTACACCGCCAACCCGGTGTCCTTGGCCCAATCCAGCCGCGTGGCCGAGCGGATCGCCCAGGGGCGCAGGCTGGTCCTGGTCCTGGGCGAGATGCGCGAACTCGGTGAGGACAGCGCCAGGGCGCACCGTGAGCTGGGTTCCCTCGTGGCCTCCACGTCGGCCACGCACTGCTTTTTCCACGGTCGCCACGTGTCGGACGTGCAGTCCGGACTTGGGGCCTATGGCGGCGTGTTTGCGGCCGTGAACTCCGGCGATGAACTGCTGCAGGCCGTCGCGGGTCTGCGCGGCGAGGGTGGCGTGATGCTCTTCAAGGGCTCGCGCGGGTGCAGGATGGAGCAATATTATTCTTTCATGGAGAGGGCCTGGGCGTGATCTACCATCTGCTGTACCCCTTGAGCGACCAGATCAGCATGCTGAACGTGTTCCGCTACATCACGTTCCGTTCCATCTACGCCATGCTGACGGCGCTCATCCTGTCGATCATCATCGGCCCCCTGTGCATCCGCTGGCTGCGCCGCCTGAAGTTCGGGCAGTACATCAAGGAGGGCGGGCCGGACCATCAGGCCAAGAGCGGGACCCCGACCATGGGCGGGCTGCTCTTCGGGTTCTGCATGCTCCTGAGCGTGCTGCTGTGGAGCGACCTGACCAACAAGTATCTCTGGCTGACCATCATGGTCTTCGTGGGCTTCGGGGCCGTGGGCTTCGCCGACGACTACCTGAAGGTCGTGCGCAAGCACAACGACGGCCTCTCGGCGCGGGCCAAGCTGCTGGGCCAGCTCATCATCAGCATCGGCGCGGTGACCCTCCTGGTCTCGTTCCCGGAATACTCGGCCAAGCTGATGGTGCCTTTCTTCAAGAACGTGAACCCGGACCTGTCCTGGTTCTACGTGCCCTTCGGCGTCTTCGTCATGATCGGCGCGTCCAACGGCGTGAACCTGACCGACGGACTGGACGGACTGGCCATCGGACCCGCCGTGGTCTCGGCCGGGTGCTTCGCCATCTTCGTCTACGTGGCCGGGCATGTGAGCATGGCCAACTACCTGCAGGTCGCCTACATCGCCGGCGTTGGCGAGGTGGCGGTTCTGTGCGGGGCCATGATCGGGGCGGGGCTCGGGTTTCTGTGGTTCAACGCCTTTCCGGCCCAGGTCTTCATGGGTGACGTGGGCAGCCTGAGCATCGGCGGCACCCTCGGGTTCATCGCCATCCTGTGCAAGCAGGAGCTCCTGCTGGTCGTCGTGGGCGGGCTCTTCGTGGTCGAGACCCTGTCGGTCATCCTGCAGGTCGGCTATTTCAAGGTCAGCGGCGGCAAGCGCATTTTCCGCATGGCCCCCCTGCACCACCACTTCGAGAAGAAGGGCGTGCACGAGTCGAAAATCATCATCCGTTTCTGGATCCTGTCGCTGCTGCTTGCAGTCATGGCTCTGGGAACGCTCAAGCTGAGGTAGGGCGGACATGCGCGAGTTCATTCACGGCGATCAGCTTCGCGGGCACACGGCGGTGGTGCTCGGCGCGGGTTCGTCCGGGATCGCGGCCGCGCGCCTGCTGGTCCGCCTCGGCGCCACGGTGCGGCTGCTTGAGCGCAGCGAGTCCGTGGCAGCCTCCGTGCCGACGGACCAGGGTTTCGAGGTCCGCGGCGGGGAGCACAGGCCGGAAGATTTCCAGGGCGCTACCCTCGTCGTGCTGAGCCCCGGCATCCCCCGGGCCAAGGTCGCCGCCCTGCTGCCCGAGGGCGCGCAGGTGGTGTCCGAGCTGGAACTTGCCAGCTGGTTCGTGTCCGAGCCCATCATCGCCGTGACCGGGACCAACGGCAAGACCACCACGACCACGCTCATCGGGCGTATCCTGGAGCGGAACGGACGCAGCGTCTTTGTGGGCGGCAACATCGGCACCCCCTTGAGCGACTACGTCACGGGCGAGGAGCGGGCCGACATCCTGGTGCTCGAGGTGTCGAGCTTCCAGCTCCAGAACTCCCCGTCCTTCCATCCCCATGTCGCCGTGCTGCTCAATTTTTCGGCCAACCACCTGGACTACCACGAGACCATGGAGGAGTACCTCGACGCCAAGCTCAGCATGTTCGGGCACATGGACGCGCGCGACCTAGCCGTGGCGCCGTTGTCCATGAAGGACGAGCTCGAGGGCCGTTCCTTCACCAGGGCGAACCGGGTCTATTTCGTGGCCAGCCGGAGGTTCGACTGTCCCGGCCTGCCCGGCGAGCACAACCGCGAGAACATGGAGGCAGCTTTCCTGGCCTGTCGGCACTTCGGCCTGAGCGAGGACGACGTGCGCCACGGCATCGAGGGGTTCGCGTCCCTGCCGCACCGCCTGGAGGCCGTGGCCGAGCATCGCGACGTCACCTTCGTCGACGACTCCAAGTCCACGACCATCGACTCCATGATCGCGGCCCTGAAGAGCCAGGACCGTCCCGTGCGCCTGCTGGCCGGAGGGGTGTTCAAGGGCGGGGACCTGGGCGCGGTGCTGCCGCACATCCGGGAGCGCGTGCGCGGGATCTACCTGTTCGGGAAATCGCGGGAAATTTTCGAAGAAGCCTGGTCCGGATGCGGGCTGGAGATCCATTGGGACCCGACGCTTGAAGAGGCGGTATTCCGGGCCGCCTCCGAGGCGAGGCCGGGCGAGTGCGTGCTCCTGTCGCCGGCCACGGCCAGCTTCGACCTCTTCGCCAACTACAAGGAGCGGGGCAAGGCCTTCCAGCGCGCCGTGCGCGAATGGGTGGAGGGAACGGCATGAAGATCACCCAGCGCGAAGCCGCGAAGCAGTTCATGAACTACGACGTCATCCTTCTGGGTGCGGTCATCAGCCTGGCCTCCCTGGGGCTCATCATGGTCCTGAGCGCCAGCGGGATCATGGCCGAGAAGGTCTACGGCGACAAGTACGCCCTGTTCTGGAAGCAGGTCCTGTTCATGGTCGCCGGGTTCACGGTGCTGATCTTCGCCGCGCGCGCGAACATGGGGTTCTTCTACCGCAACACGTACACCTGGCTGCTTTTGGCTGCCGGCCTGCTGATCCTGACGATCTTTTCTCCCTTTTCGACCACGGCGGGCGGCGCCAGCCGGTGGCTGCGGCTCGGACCGTTCTCCGTCCAGCCCCTGGAGGCGGCCAAGATCGCGCTGGTCTTCTATCTGTCCTATTTCTTCGCCAACAAGCAGGAACTGGTCAGAACCTTCAGCGTGGGCTTCCTGCCGCCCATCCTCATGACCGGCGCCCTGTGCTTCCTGCTCCTTCTGCAGCCGGACTTCGGCGGCGCGGTCTTCCTGTCGGCCCTGCTGTTCCTGATGTGCCTGGTGGGCGGGACGAGGATCATCTTCCTGGCCTCGGCCGGCATGCTCGCCCTCGTTTCCGCGGCGCTGCTCGTGGTCAACTCCCCGTACCGGTTCCGGCGCGTCTTCTCCTTCCTCGACCCGTTCAAGGACGCGCAGAACTCGGGCTACCAGCTCGTGCAGTCCCTCTACGGCCTGGGTTCGGGCGGCTGGCTCGGGCAGGGGCTCGGGGAAGGCAAGCAGAAGCTCTTCTTCCTGCCCGAGGCGCACAACGACTTCATCATGTCGGTCATCGGCGAGGAACTGGGCTTCATCGGAATTTCACTGGTCATCACGCTCATCGGCGTGGTCCTGTGGCGGACGGTCATGATCAGCATCCGCCAGGAGTCCATGCACGACCGCATCACGGCCTTCGGCATGGGCTCGATCATCATCATCGGCGGGCTTCTGAACATGGGCGTGGTCATGGGCGCCATCCCGCCCAAGGGAGTGCCCATGCCGTTCATCAGCTACGGCGGCAGCCATCTGGTGGCGGGTTTCTTCTGTGCGGGCGTGCTTCTCAATCTTTCGCGGAAGGTGAAGGCATGAAGAGGCTCCTCCTGACAACCGGCGGCACGGGTGGCCACATCTTTCCGGCCCTGGCCGTGGCCGAGTCCGTGCGCGAGATGGTGCCCGGCTGCGAACTGCTGTTCGTCGGAGGCACCAAGGGGCCCGAGGGGCAGTGGGTGCGCAAGGCCGGCATCGAGTTCGTGGCCCTTCCTGCCCAGGGAGTGGTGGGACGCGGCCTGAAGAGCGTGGCCACGGCCTGGTGGCTGGGGCGCAGCCTGCTGAAGTCCTGGAAGCTCCTGCGCTCCTTCCGGCCCGACGCCGTGCTGGGGCTGGGCGGGTATGCCGGCTTCTCCTGCACCCTGGCGGCCTCCCTCATGGGCATCCCCACGGCCATCCACGAGCAGAACAGCGTCCCCGGCGTGACCA